>DASSEQ010000086.1:0-5943 GCA_035695245.1 Mycobacteriales bacterium
GCGTTCGGTCTACGAGGGTCAGTCGAGAGAGCCGACCACCTCGCTGATCACGCGCTCCGACGGCCAGCGCCAGCCGACGCGCACCGAGGCGGCCGCACCGCGTCCCGGCCGGGCTTTGTCCTGCAGCAGGTGCATGAGCGCCTTCCACAGCGCCCAGCCGCGTCCCCTGACCCAGGTGGCGTCGTCGAGGGCGAGGTCGCTCATGAACCGCCGGCGGCTGTGGCCGGAAAGCAGGGTCCAGGCGATCGTCGTGTCGCAGGCCGGGTCACCGACCGCGGCGCAGCCGAAGTCGATGACCGCGGACAGCCGCCCGTCCACGTGGAGCAGGTTGCTGCCGGTGACGTCACCGTGCACCCAGGTGTGAGGCTCGTCGCCGCCAGCGGCCAGGGCCAGCTCCCAGGCGTGAAGGGCCGCTTTGGCGTCGATGACGTCGCCGAGCTGTTCCACGGCGCCGCGCACCTGGTCGTCCCAGACGGCAACCGGCCTCCCCCGGTTGAACGAGTGGTCGCCGGCAGCCGGGCCGCCGGTGGTGTCACAGCGGTAGAGCGCGGTGAGGAACGCCGCGAGGTCACTGGCCAGCATGTCGAGGTCGCGCACGGTGTCGGTGGTGACGGTCGCCCCGTCGCGCCACCGATACACCGACCAGGGCCTCGGGAAGTCAGGCGAGGGCTCACCCTTCGCGAGAGGTTCGGGGATGGGCAGCGGGAGGTACGGCGCGAGCCGGGGCAGCCACTCGTGCTCCTTGTCGACCTGCGGCGCGTAAGCCTCGTGGCTCGGCAAGCGCACCGACATCGTCTCGCCGAGACGGAAGGTCGTGTTGTCCCAGCCGTCGAGCTTCACCTTTGTCACCGGCTCGTCGGCCCACTGCGGGAACTGAGCGGCGATCAGCTCCGACACGAGTTCGGGGGTGATCGCGCGCCTTTCCATGCCTTCGGCGAGACGTCTACACGATCGACGACGTGTGGCCGGCCCAGTAGCGGTCACGCAGCAGTCGCTTGTAGAGCTTGCCGGTCGGCAGGCGCGGCAGCTCGGCTTCGAAGTCGATGCTCCGGGGGCACTTGAAACGAGCGAGATGCTCTCCACAGAACGCGATGAGCTCGCGCTCCATCTCGGGGCCAGGTTCGAAGCCGGTCATGAGCTGGACGACTGCTTTGACCTCCTCCCCGAGGTCTTCGTTGGGCACGCCGATGACGGCGGCGTCCATCACTTTCGGATGCGTGATGAGCAGGTTTTCCGTCTCCTGCGGGTAGATGTTCACGCCGCCGGAGATGATCATGTAGGTCTTGCGGTCGGTGAGATAGAGATAGCCGTCTTCGTCTATGTAGCCGACGTCGCCGACGGTGCTCGTCGTACCTGTCTCGTCGCGTGACTCCTGCGTCTTCTCTGGGGCGTTGAAGTAGGTGAAGTTGGTCGCGCCGCGGAACCAGACGGTGCCCGGGGTGCCGATCGGGCACTCCTTGCCGTCGTCGTCGAGGATCACCAACTCCCCGAGCACTGGTTTACCGACGGTGCCACGGTGTGCAAGCCACTCCTCGGAGTTGCACAGGGTGAAGCCGTTGGCCTCGGTCGCTCCGTAGTACTCCAAGATGATCGGGCCGAACCACTCGATCATCTGCTCCTTGACCGGCACCGGGCAGGGTGCGGCTGCATGGATGACCGACTCGAGTGTTGACACCTTCGCCTTCGCGCGCACGTCGTCCGGCAGCTTGAGCAACCGGGAGAACATCGTCGGCACCATCTGCGTGTGGGTGACTTGATGCTTCTCCACCAGCTCGAGGAATTGCGCCGGATCGAATCGCTCCATGACGATGACCGTGCCGCCCAGCCGCACTGTGATCGCCACACTCGCCTGCGGCGCTGAGTGATACAGCGGCGCCGGCGAGAGGTAGGTCATGCCCTCGCGATAGCGATACATCCACTTCACGAACTCCATGACCGGCAGCGGGTCCGACGGCTTCGCCTCCGGCAGTGGCCGCAAGATGCCTTTCGGTTGGCCGGTGGTGCCGGAGGAGTAGAGCATCGCCGCGCCCAACTCCTCGTCGTCGATGGGGGATTCGGCGTACGGCGCGACGACGTCTTCGTAGCGCTCGTAGCCCGGCGGGAGCTCACCTCCCGGGGGCACGTCGACGATCAGCCACCGCTCGACCTTCGGGCAGCGCGCCGGTAACTCTGCGCCGACATCTCGTTTGGCTGCTGACGTGATGAAGACGCGTGCCTCGGAGTCGTTGACGATGTAGGCCGCCTCTTCGGCCGACAGATAGCTGTTGATGCACGTGTAGTAGAGACCGCATCGCTCCGCTGCCCCTTCGGCCTCGAGCATGCGCACGTTGTTCTCCATGAGAAACGCAACATGGTCGGCTCTGCGCAGACCTTGCTCGCGGAAGAGGTGAGCGAGCCGATTCGCGCGAGCTTCGTAGTCGGCGTACGTGACGGTCTCGCCTGTGGTGGCCATGATGAAGAGCGGCTGGTCCGGGTGCTGGCGGGCGTGTGCCGCTGCATACATGTCGAAGTCCCTTTCGGTGCGAGATCATGCCGAGCATGACCAACTTCCCAGATCATGTGCAACTCCGCGACGGCCGCCGGCTCGATGTGCGGGTCAGCGGCGAACCGGGTGGCATGGTCTTGGTCTTCCACCACGGCACGCCGGGTTCGGCGCATCAGTCCCGAGACCTTGCCGCCGCCGCGCATGCGCGGGGACTGATGCTCGTCACGACGTCGCGCCCCGGCTATGGGCAGTCGTCGCGACTGGCAGGTCGCCGAGTGGTGGACGTTTTGGCGGACACCGAGGAGGTGCTTGGCGCGCTCGGCGTGGACGAGTGTCTGGTCGCGGGATGGTCAGGTGGTGGGCCGCACGCGCTTGCCTGCGCCGCACGGCTGTCGCAGGCGCGGGCTGTTGTCGCGATCGCGTCGGTTGCGCCGTACGGAGCCGGCGGGCTCGACTGGTCGGCCGGCATGGGCGAGGCGAACATCGCCGAGTTTGGCGCCACCGTCCAGGGCGAGGAGGTGCTGCGCCCGGCGCTGGACGCGGAGCGCGAGGGGCTGCGCGACGTGCAGCCCGAGCAGATCATCGGCGCTCTAGAAAGCCTGTTGCCCGACGTCGATCGTGCGGCACTCACGGGCGGTTTCGCCGAGGACATGGCGGCGTCGTTTCACGAAGCGCTGATGGTGGGCGTCGACGGTTGGGTCGACGACGACCTGGCGTTTGTGCGGCCGTGGGGGTTCGAGCTTTCCGAGATCAATGTGCCGACGGCGGTGTGGCAGGGGTCCGAGGATCTGATGGTTCCCTTCGCGCACGGCCAGTGGCTGAGCCAACGAGTGCCCGGGGTGTCCGTGCATCTCGAGCAAGGCGAGGGTCATCTGTCGATCGGGCTGGGCGCACTCGATCGAATGCTCGACGAGGCGCTGGCGGCGGGTCAGCGGTCGTAGTGCGGAGGGCGTTCGCGCTCGAGTCGCTCCTCGTCGTCGTCCGCCGTATCGCTGGTTGGCGGGTCACCCCAGGCCGAGTCGTCGTCTTTGTCGCCCTTGTCCGGAAGCGGTTGCTCGGTCACCCGCTCAGTATCGGCTCCGTCGTTTCTTCCGTCGCCGTCACTCGTTGTTCCTGGCAGAGGTGCCGAACTCACGGAGGTGAGTGGCATGAACTGCCAGCACAGTCCCAAGTGCCCGGACAAGGGCGACGCGGACGCCACCGCAGCGGCGATCGTCATCGATCACTGCGAGCAAGGTTGGTATCGACTCTGCAACGGAATCGTCTTGTTCGAAGACGGCGGCTGTCTCGCCGACGGTCCCACCGTCGCCGCGGCATAGTCCTTTCGTTCGCAGCACATAACCTCGTGCCGTGACGACATCTGAGGTCCCGCAGGAGTTGCTCGCTGTCACCGACGCTTTCCTGTCGACATTCAACGCAAAGGACGTGCCCGGCCACGCCGACACGCTGGCCTACCCGCACGTGCGGCTCGCCAGTGGCACGGTGCGCATCTGGGCCGACCGCGACGCAGCAGTCGCTGCGATGACCGGCACCCACGAGCTGCTGCACGAGCGCACCGGTTGGACCCATAGTCGGTGGGACCATCGCCGGCTGATTCACAGCCGCGAGGACAAGGCACACCTCGACGTACAGTTCACGCGCTACCGAGCAGACGAGTCGGTTGTCGGCGTCTATCCGGCGGTTTACGTTCTGGTCAGCACGGCCGACGGTTGGCGCATACAAGCTCGTTCGAGCTTTGCGCCGTAAGCCGTCACTCCTCTGCCTGCATCCGGCAAGACGTCAGTCGTCCACAAAGTCTCCCGTCACGGGAGGGTCAACAGTCGACGAGATGCTGCAGGTTGGCAATGTCGATGACCTCGACGTCGTGGCCAACGACTTTGATATGGGAGATCGCGCCCGGCGGCACTCCGGCGTCGATCAGCCCCGGAGCCCGGTGCTGCAGCTCCGCATCGCCGATGAGTGTGCGGAACAGGTCGATCGTTACGCCGCCGTGTGTGACGCAGACGACCGTGCCGCGGTGTTTTGTTGCAGCTGATCGGATCCATCCAGCGAGGCGGGCGCCGGCATCCGTTGAGGATTCGCCGACTACTGGCGTGTAGCTGCGGTCCGCAGTTGCTCTGCGCCATTCATCCATGAACTCGAAGAGCGACAGCCCGCAGTTGCGGGTCCAGTTCATCCGCTCGGTGAGTTCTGCGTCCGTGACGACGTCAACGGCGCAGAGCTCCGCGATGGTCGCTGCAGTCTCGAGGGCTCTTTTGAGCGGGCTGCTGTAGACCGCCTCGATTGGTAGTTGCCGAAGATGCGTGGCGACTGCTTTTGCCTGACTCTGTCCGCGCGGAGTCAGTTGTGGATCGTCGGGCGCTGACCGTTTCTCGGCGTGCTGCGCAAAGAAGAGATCCATGACGATCCCAGTCTCGCCTGCTACGGCACACTGCGACTCGTGGAATACGTCATCGAGAAGTGGGGCGGTCGGCCGCACTACGCGGGTGCTGTCCGGTATCTCGGTGACGACGAGTTCGGCAGCTGGCTGTGGGGGCCGGCAGGTCGATGCATCTACCGCGCCGGCGCGCCACTGTTCCTCACTTCGCAGGACATGGTGTCGGTGATCCGGCCGGGAGCCTGGTGGACGCCCGCATGGTGGTGGGGGCATCCGCAGGTCGAGGTCTACGTCAACATCAACACACCGGTCGCTCGGCAAGTGGATCGCATGGTCACCGTCGACCTGGACCTGGACGTCATCAAGTTCACGCACGGGGGAGTCGAGGTCGTCGATCGGGACGAGTTCGAAGTGCACCAGCGGCTCTACGACTACCCGGCCGACGTCATCGAGGCCACCGAGGCCGCGACGACCGACGTCGCGCGCCGCGTCATTCGTAACGAGCCGCCGTTCGACGGCGTTCGCGCCCGAACCTGGGCTGACTACGCGAGGCGTACGGCTTAGCCAAGTCCGCTCTTATCTGTGGATGAGTTTTTCTTTGCACAGCAACGGTTTCCGGCTTGATCTTGTCGTAGCCACCTGCCATACTCGAACACATGTTCGACATCGGGATCCGCGACTACGGCACGCAGCCGAGCGAGCTCGACGACCCGGACTGGATCGACCAAGCGATCGCGAACGACCCGGGTGACGGCCGGCCCGCCGAGGTCCTCGCCGGCCTCGCACCCATCGACGAAGAACCCGCCCGCCGGTCGCTGGCCGAGCTGCTGGATGAGGTGGAGCACGGGCCGGTCACCCCGGTCTTGTTCACCGAACTGACCCGGGTGTCCGCACTGGCGCTGGATGATGACGAGCGGGTCGCGGTGATGATCGGCTGGCAGCGCTACGAAGCGCACTGCGTCGGCCAGAAACTCACCGCGATCGCCCGGTTCGCCGGACCGACCCCCGCCGGTGCCGGTGATACGGGTGCGGCGGCGTTCGCCTGGACCGAGATCGGCGCCGCCCTGTCGGTCGGGGAAGG
>DASSEQ010000087.1:0-2906 GCA_035695245.1 Mycobacteriales bacterium
GACATCCGACGCGGCGATGTTCTGACTCGAGAAGTCGGGTGTGGCTCCACCCGAGCTGTTGAGCGAGCCGGTTGCCTCACCGAGCGACGCGTTGTTGGCCCCGAGCAACGTCACCTTGTAGGACAGGGTGGCGCAGGTAGCGGCGCTGGCAACCGGAGTGGTCGTGACCACGTAGGTCTTCGTGTTGGTCGTCGCCGTGGTGTTGTAGGTCACGGTCGCAGACGAGTTGCACGTCGAGACCGTGGCGTTGCCCGCGCCGAGCGAGGTGTTGGTGACGGTGAGGCTTGCCGCGAATGCGGTCGCTCCACCGAACACGACGACACCGACGCCGAGCGGTAGCAGGTACTTCTTCACAGTGCCCTCCTTGGGCGATAGCGCTGCCTGGGTTTGCTGGGGATGAGCATCACGACAACGGTCAGCCCGGCGACGAGACCGCCGAGGTAGACCGGTCGCGTCAGTGCGGCGAGCTTGGTGCCCGCGCCGGGAAGGTCGTAGCGGACCCGGCCGATGATGTCCGCGTTGCGCGGATGCCACTCGTCCCGGATCGTCTTGTTGTCGCCTTTGGTGATGTAGCCGGTCGTCCCGTTGCCGCCGATCAGCCGGTGGATGACGAGCGCACCGGCGCCGAACTCGCCTTTCGGGATCCGGTAGGCGACGGGGTCACCGACGGCGTACGACGACTGCTTGCGCACGACGGCGAGGTCACCCATGTGCAACGTCGGATCCATCGAGTGGCCGTCGACGCGGACGAAGGCGACTTTGCCGCCGAGCGACTGCGGCCAGAACATGAAGAGCAATGCGCCAACGGCAACCAGGAGCATCCAGCCGCTCCACCGCAGTCCTTGTTCCATCGTGGTCTCTCAGAACTGCTTCGTCGCTGAGGACTTGGCCAGGTTGGAGCCGCAGGTGTTGCCGGAGCGGTCCTTCAAGATGGCGCTCGGAGTCCACACGGCCGCGTTGCCGGAGGGGACCGTGCCCGCGGTGCCGTTCTTGATTCCTCCCAGGGTGACCTTGAGGGTCGTGGTCGTGGCCCCGACGGTGAGTGCGTTGGTTGTCGTCTGGAAGTCGATGTTGGTCGCGCTGGTGTCGTAACCCGCCGATCCAAGGTCGATCGAGCCGACGTTGAACCCGCCGGAACACGTCGGTGACGTGCCCGTCGGCTGCAGCTTGTCGTCGGTCGGCGAGGTGCCGGCGATGATCGACCACTGCAGGCTGACCGACTGTGTCGACGAGCTGTTGGACCAGCCGCTGCAGAGTGTTGTCTCATCGATGGGCTGCGACCAGACCAGCGTGACGATGTCGCCGTTCTCCGGCTTGCCGGCTGTGCCACCGCTCTTGTTGGCGATCGTCACCGAGTCGGGATACATCACCGGGGACGTGACGGCAGCCCCGCCGAGGTGCTTCGACGACAGCGTCAGCGTCGCTGCCCAAGCAACGCCGCCGACGGCTGCGACGAGAGCCGTGACAGCGACCACGAGGACCGTCTTCATGGCCCCACCACCGACACATAGGCGCCGGTGACCGAGCTAGCGGCCGGCGACCCGGTGATCGACGAGAACGTCTGACTGGAGCCCGTGACCGTGGTGGCGGCGACCGAACCCTGGGCAGCGCCGGCCGAGCCGGCGAAGGTCAGCGACAGCGTGCCGCCGGTGCAGGCGGGTGGGAACGATGTCAACGTCACGGACGTGACGATGTCGGCGGTCACGGTCCACGAGATGGCGATCCCGCTGAGCGCCCCGCACGAGCTGACCGCGGTGTAGGCAGACGTCACTGAGTTGGACGTGGCAGTCACGCCCGTGGCCAACGCCGAACCCGGGATCGCCCAGGCAAGCGTCAGCAGTCCGATCAGCGTCGTGGCTCTCTTCATCGCGTCATCAACCGGTGATGACGACCGAGACGCCGGTGACGTTCGCGGCCGAGATGTTGCTGACGCTGAAGTCCGGAGTGGCACTGCCCGAAGCGTCGAGTGATCCCGTGATCTCGGCGAGCGACACGTTGCCGGTGCCGGTCAGAGTCACCTTGTAGGCCATGCCGTTGCAGGTCGCGCCGGTGGTCACTGGCGCTGTCGACACCTTGTAGCCGGGCACGCTCGACGCGTAGATCGTGTTGTAGGTCACGCTCGCGCTGGCGTTGCAGCTGTTGACGGTCGCGGTGCCGGAGCCAAGGGACTTGCTGCTCACTGAGAGGGATGCCGCGAAGGCGGTGACGGCGCCGAAGATGACGATGCCGGTGACGGCCGGGATCGCCAACTTGGCGACACCCCTCGGCAACGTGCGAGAGGTGCGGGCAGCCGAGTGCGATCCCATGTCTGCTCTCTCGACGATCCCGAGGTAAGGGCGCAGTGGCCATTGCGTCGAACGGCATAGTTCGATCGGGCCATTTCTTCGGCCCCATTCGAGCCAGTCAGGAGCCGCTGCCGAATAGGCCTAGTGAGGCACTCGATGTGACAGATCGGACACAGACCTGCCTTGACCCGTCATAGCCGGATTTTGTACGGTTTTGGCCCCCCCAGCCCGCAGGAGTTCCAGTTGCGTCCGATCAATCGCGCCCTCGCCGGCGTCTCCGCCACCGTTGTTTGCGCAGCGGGACTCGCCGCCGCGATCCCGGGTTCCAGCTCCGCTGCCGCGGCGTTCGGCTTCGGCGCGCCGGCCTTCGTCAACTCCAGCCCGCCGAGCACGGTCGACGCCGGTCTTTTCGCCAACGCGGACTTCGCCGGTGAGCCCTCGATCGGCACCGACTGGACGACCGGCGCGATGCTCTACCAGGCGAGCAACAGCACCTACAAGATCGTCACCGGCGGCCAGCCGGACAGCCCGACGTTCACCTGGAGCGACGTCTCGTCGCCCGCCTCCCAGTTCAACCTTGACCCCATCCTCGCGACCAACTCGCAGACCGGCAGCACGCTC
>DASSEQ010000088.1:0-4312 GCA_035695245.1 Mycobacteriales bacterium
GCACATGGTCAACGTCAGCACCTTGTTGTGGCGGGTCATCTCCTCGGCGATCTCGAGCTCGCGGATCACCGACTTCCACAGTCGCGGGCGACGCCCGGCCCAGCGGACCCGCACGCCCATCGCGTGCATCTCGTCGCGACGGCGCCGGATCACGTCCCGGTTGAAGCCCATGAGAAAGCGGACCTCGTCGGGCGAGCGGCGCCAGTTCTCGGTCGAGAACGCGTACGCCGACAACCAGCCCACACCCACCTCGATGGCGCCCTCGACGACGTCGAAGAGCGACGCCTCTCCGGCCTCGTGACCGGCAGTGCGAGGCAGGCCGCGCTTCTTGGCCCACCTGCCGTTGCCGTCCATCACCATCGCGACGTGCCGCGGCACGAACTCCGGCGGGATCGCCGGCGGCCGCGCACCTGACGAGTGCGGCGCCGGCGGCCGCACCGGCGTGCCCCGCCTCACGTCCGCTCGACGAGGCGCAGTGACCGCAAGCCGCGCTCGAGATGCCACTGGAGGTAGGCCGCGACCAGCCCGCTGGCGTCGCGTTGCGCCTTCGGCTCGGCCGCGTCGGCGACGTCCCACGTGCCGTCTCGCAACGCGATCAGCAGAGCGATCGTCGCGGGCGTGACCGTCGCCGCGCCGCCGGGCCGGTGCTCCGGGCAGACCAAGCCGCCGGCGGCCGCGGCGAAGTAGCGATGCGGACCGGCGGCATCGCAGCGCGCACACGCGTCGAGCACCGGCTGGTAGCCGGCAAGGGCGAGCGCCCGAACGATGAAGGCATCGAGCACGAGCGTCGGCGCGTGCTGCGCCTCGGCCAGCGCCCGGAGCGCGCCGACCAGGAGCAGGTAGAGCCGCAATGATGGCTCGCGCTCCTCCGCGGTGAGGCGCTCAGCCGTCTCGAGGACGGCGGTTGCTGCTGTGTAGCGCGCGTAGTCGCTGGCGATGTTCTCGCCGAACGGCTCGATCGTCTCGGCCTGGGTGATCGTGTCGAGCGACTTGCCTTCGTGCAGCTGAAGGTCGACTTGCATGAACGGTTCGACCCGCGCACCGAACCGCGAGCCGGTGCGTCGTACACCCTTCGCGACAGCGCGGACGCGCCCGTGACGGCGGGTCAGCAGCGTGACGATGCGGTCGGCCTCACCCAGCTTCTGCGTGCGCAGGACGACGGCTTCGTCGCGATAGAGCGGCATCGCCCCCATTCTCGCCCGGCCGGCGCCCGCGAGCACCGCGCCGCGCGGTCAGAAGCCGAGGCGGCGGAGCTGTTTCGGGTCGCGTTGCCAGTCCTTGGCGACCTTGACCCGCAGGTCCAGGTAGACCTTGCTGCCGAGCAGCGCCTCGATCTGCCGGCGGGCCGCCGCGCCCACCTCGCGCAGCCGCGAGCCGCCGGTGCCGATGACGATGCCTCTCTGGCTGTCGCGTTCCACGAAGAGGTAGGCCTCGACGACGAGCAGGTCGTCGCGTCCGTCGCCGGCCCGCATCTCCTCGACGACGACGGCAATCGAGTGCGGCAGCTCGTCGCGCACCCCTTCCAGCGCCGCCTCGCGGATGAGCTCCGCGACCAACACCCGCTCGGGCTCGTCGGTCAGCTCGCCGTCGGGATAGAGCGCGCGCCCTTGCGGCAGCCGCGCGACCAGGAGGTCGGCGAGCAGACCGACCTGGAAGCCGTCCTTCGCCGACACCGGCACGACCTCGGCCCACTCGCCCAGCTGGCTGACCTCCACCAGCCGGGCCCCCACGACGTCACGCGGCACGAGGTCCGTCTTGGTCACCACCGCGACGACGGGCGTGCGCCGCGCGACCTCGGCGAGCTGTGCGGTGATGAACCGGTCCCCCGGGCCGACTTTCTCGTCCGCCGGGATGCAAAGCCCGATGACGTCGACCTCGGCAACAGTGGTGAGCACCACGTCGTTGAGCCGCTCTCCCAGCAATGTTCGCGGCTTGTGGAACCCCGGCGTGTCCACGATGACGAGCTGTGCGTCCGGCCGGTTGACGATGCCTCTCACCGCATGGCGCGTCGTCTGCGGACGGTCGCTCATGATCGCGACCTTGGTGCCGACCAGAGCGTTGGTCAGTGTGGACTTGCCCGCGTTGGGCCGTCCGACGAAGCACGCGAACCCCGCGCGAAACCCGTCCTCCGGCTCGGTCACGCCCCCATTCCATCAACCCACTGCCCCCACGCCAGCAAGCCCACTTCGCCGATCATGCACATATCCGTCATCAGGAGGGCGTTCAACGACGTAAGCGTGCATGATCGGCGCGAGGTCCGCGGCGGGAAATGAGTCGCGCGCTCGCCGGCTGGCCCAGAGGATGGGCGCGTGGACGTCGTGCCGCTGTCGATTGCCTCGCCGCCGGAGCACATCGCGGAGTGGGGCCGGCTGGACCGGTTGTTCTGGTCGGACGAGCTACCCGGCCTCGAACCACCCTCGCTCGCGGAGTCCACGCTGGAGCTGACGCCGAGCCTCGCACGGCGCCCCGTCGGCCTGCTCGCGATCGAAGACGGCAAGGCGATCGGCGGCTACGTCGGCAGCGAGACCCTGCTCGAGGACACCGACACGGCGGCGGGCTGGCTGGTGGTCGACCGCGGCAGCCGTCGGCGCGGCGTTGCAACGGCGCTGCTTGCGGCCGCACGCGAGGCGCACGTCGACAATGGCCGCAAGCGCGTGGAATCAAGCATTCGCGAAGGCAGTGCCGCGTCGGCCTTGTGCGCGAAGGCCGGCGCGAAGGTGACCCAGATCGAGCTGTGCAACGTCCTCGACATCGCCGGACTTCCGGCGGAACTCGACACGTGGGCCAAGCCGGCTGCGGGCTATGAGTTGCGGACGTGGACCGACACCTGCCCGGACGACCTGGTCGACGCCTACGCGGCTGCGCACTCTGCCATGCACGACGCTCCGCGCGGCACCGCGATACGGGAAGAAAAGGCGTGGACGGCCGAACGCGCCCGGGACGAAGAGGCCCGGGCCACGCAGGTCGGGATCACGATGGTCACGACCGCCGCCGTGACCGATGACGGCGAAGTGGCCGGCTACACCGACATCGCGATCAGCGGTCGACCGACGACGGTGATCCAGGAGGACACCGGCGTCGTGCGCGCTCACCGCGGCCATGGCCTGGGGCTGACCATCAAGGCCGCGAATTTGCAACACGTCATGGCGCTGGTGCCCGACCTTCGAACGGTTGTCACGTGGAACGCCGCGACGAACCAGCACATGCTCGCCGTCAACGAGCGCTTCGGCTTCCGTCCGCACAGCCGGTGGGAAGAGATCGAGCTCGACTTCTGATCAGTTGACCAAACGCGAGATGACGAGCGCAACCGCGAACAGCACGACCGCAGCCGCCATCGCTCGCAACGCCGCCTCGGTCGGTCGCAACAGCTCCGCTCGCGACACTGCTTCGACGGTGCCGTCCGCCCGGATGATCCGGCCGTCGACGGACTCGGTACGCCGACGCAGGTCACGAACGAAGCTGCTCAGTTCACGTTGGGCGACGGACAACAACACTGCCGCGGCCGCCGCGACGACCGCGGACCAGCCGAGCCGGAACGACTGCGCGTAGTAGCCGGTCAGCACGGGAAATGCACCCCAGCCGAGCGCAAAGACGGCAGTGTTGTGCAGCCCGCCCCGAGCGAGCTCGAGGTTGTAGGCGACGACGATCACGGCTCCCGCGACGATGAACGGCAGGAGCCGAAGGCCGCCGTACATCCATCCGGCGACGACGGGCGCGACGACACCGACGACCGATGCCGCAGTGAGCAGCGACGCAGGTATTCCGGTGCGCAATGGCCGGCCGTGCAGTTCGTCGAGCGCGTGTGCCGCAACGCCAACGGCGAGAAAGAAAGCGACGAGTGAGCCGGCCAACCGCCATCCCGCGAAGGTGGGCGCGAGCGCCGCGCCGATCGCGACGTAAGCAAGATGCCATGCCGTGTACGGCGGGTGGAGCAGCGTCACCCAGTCGCGGACGCCGCCGCGGCCGGTGGACAGCGCGTAGAACGCCGGCCGCACCGATGTCGTCACGGCGAACCCTCTTTGGTCCCCCACATCACCAGACCGCCACCGACGCTCATTGGCTGATAGCCCACGTCGGTGAAGCCGGCCCGCCGCCACGCATCGACGTGCCAGTCGACGTCGTAGCGCGCGTAGTGCCCACGAATGCTCGGGCCGAGAAAACGACCGACCCGCCACCACGCACGTCCGCCGGTCACAAGGCCGGCCACCGGCAACACAATCGCCGTATAGAGCCGCCACAGCAGCCGCCACAACAACCGAGGCGGCACGAAGAACTCCAGGCTGCTCATCGTCGCGCCCGGTCGCAGGCATCG
>DASSEQ010000089.1:0-5810 GCA_035695245.1 Mycobacteriales bacterium
GTCTTGCACCACGCGACCTGCTGGCCCTTGCGCAGGGTGCCGTTGTGCACCCGGCAGAGCGCAAGCCGGCCGAGGTAGGGCGAGGCGTCGAGGTTCGTCACATGCGCCTGCAACGGCGCGTTCTCGTCGTACGACGGTGCCTGCACTGCCTCGAGCAGAGTCTCGAAGAGGGGCCTCAGATCGGCGCTGTCGGGCATCTCGCCGTCTTTCGGTCGCTCCAAGGAAGCTCGCCCGGCCTTCGCCGACGAGTAGATGACCGGGAAGTCGATCTGGTGCTCGTCGGCGTCGAGGTCCAGGAACAGCTCGTAGGTCTCGTCGACGACATCGGCGATGCGAGCATCCGACCGGTCCACCTTGTTGACGACCACGACGATCGGCAGATGCTTCTGCAGGGCCTTGCGCAAGACGAAGCGCGTCTGTGGGAGCGGTCCTTCACTCGCGTCGACGAGCAGCAACACGCCGTCGACCATCTCCAAACCGCGCTCGACCTCGCCGCCGAAGTCGGCGTGGCCGGGAGTGTCGACGATGTTGATCGTGACGTCGCCGTAGCGGACCGCGGTGTTCTTGGCGAGGATCGTGATGCCTTTTTCCCGCTCGAGATCCATCGAGTCGAGGACGCGCTCGCGCACCGATCCCTCGTCCGCCTGGTGCTGGGTGAACGCGCCCGACTGCCACAGCATCGCGTCGACGAGCGTGGTCTTGCCATGATCGACGTGGGCGATGATCGCGACGTTGCGAACGTCTCCTCGGAGGGGCACGACATTCCAGGCTACGGGCCCTGCCGTCGGGTTGCATATAGGGTCGGCTTACGTGGAAGCCGTGACGTTGACACAGCTGATCCTCGCCGGCATCGCCGTCGTGGCCGGTGTCGGAATCGGCGTCGTGCTCCGGCTGGTGTTCGTCCGGCTGCGGCGCCGTGCGGCCGCGAAGGCGTGGGCGGGCGACGACCTGCTCCTTGGCCTGCTCCAGAGCCTCGCCTTGCCGCTGTCGACCCTCGGCGGCATCTGGGTCGCCATTGCAGAACTGCCGCTGCACCGGCGGTGGCATGCGCTCGGCGTCGGGCTCGTGTCCGCCGCGCTGGTGCTCGTCGCGACCCTGATGATCGCGCGGCTCGTCGCCGAGGGAACCCGGGCGGCGATGGTGCGTCGCACCGGAGGCGGCGCGGCGGCGACGATCTTCGTCAACATCGCCCGGCTCGCAGTGCTCCTTGTAGGGGTGCTCTTCCTACTGAGCAACCTCGGCGTGTCCGTCGGGCCATTGCTCACGGCGTTGGGTGTCGGCGGCCTCGCGGTGGCGCTGGCTTTGCAGGACACGCTGGCGAACCTTTTCGCCGGCGTGCATCTGCTCGCGTCGAAGAAGGTGCAGGTCGGCGACTTCATCCGGCTCGACACCGGCGAGGAAGGCCAGATCATCGACATCAACTGGCGCAACACGACCGTGCAGCAAGTGCAGAACAACCACGCGATCATCCCCAACGCCAAGCTCGCGCAGTCGGTCGTCATCAACTACTTCCGGCCCGCGCCAGAGATGTCGGTGGTCATTCCGGTCGGCGTCTCCTACGACAGCGACCTGGAACACGTCGAACGTGTCACCCGTGAGGTCGGCGCCGAGGTGATGCGGCAGGTGCCCGGCGGTGTAACGACGCACCTGCCGGTGATCAGGTTCGCGAAGTTCGGCGACTCGAGTGTCGACCTCAACGTCATCCTGCGCACGACGGAGTTCACGCAGCAATACGTGATCGTCTCGGAGTTCGTGAAGCGATTGCATGCTCGCTACCGGGAAGAGGGCATCCAGATCCCGTTCCCGATGCGCGGTGTCGTGTTCGCCGGCGACCGACATCCATCGGCCTCCAGCCTGTTGTGACTATGGCCTCGGACGGCGATCTCCGGCCACGATAGGGCCCGTGCGAACGACCGGTGCCCCGCTGCGTGTCTTGGTGCTCGGAGCAGGCTTCGGAGGCCTCGAGGTGTCCAGCCGGCTGTCGGCCGCGCTCGGCGACGACGTGCACATCACGTTGATCGACCAGAGCGACGCCTTCGTGTTCGGCTTCTCCAAGCTCGACGTGATGTTCGGCCGGCACACCTTCGACGAAGTGCGCCTGCCTTACCGCGACGTGGCGCGAAGCAATCTGGAGTTCCGGCAGGAGTCGGTGCGATCCATCGATCCCGAGCGCAAGCGCGTCGTCACCAGCGGCGGCACCTACGACGCGGACATTGTCATCGTCGCCCTCGGCGCAGACCTCGCGCCGGAAGCCACTCCCGGCCTCGTCGAAGGCGGTCACGAGTTCTACTCCCCCGAGGCTGCCGCGCGGTTGACGCAGGTCTTGCAGGACTTCCGCGGCGGCAACGTCGTCATCGGCGTGCTCGGCGGCTTCTTCAAATGCCCGCCTGCGCCCTACGAGACCGCGTTCATGCTGCACGACTTCCTGACCCGGACGAACCTCCGTGCCGCGAGCCGCATCTCGATCGTGACGCCGATGCCGAAGCCGATCCCGATATCTGCGGAGGTCTCCACGGCGATCCTCGACCTCCTCGACGAGCGCGACATCGGCCACTCGCACGCGACGTGGATCACATCTGTCAACGCCGCCGACGGCACACTTCAGATCAAGGGCGGCGGCACCATGCCCTACGACCTGTTCCTCGCCATCCCGGTGCATGTCGCACCCCCGGTGGTTGTCGACTCCGGCCTCACCGATGACGGCTGGATCGCAGTGGATCCCGCGACCCTCGTCACCAAGTGGCCCGATGTCTATGCCGTCGGCGACATCACCAGCGCACCCGTGCCGCGCGCGGGTGTCATCGCCGAAGGTGAGGCGGCGACCGTCGCGGCCGTGATCCTGCACGAGCTGCGCGGCGGCGATCCGCCGCCGCCATTTGCCGGCGCCATCACCTGCTACGTCGAGATGGGTGACGACACGGTCGGCAAGGCCGACGTCAACTTCCTCTCTGGCCCGGCACCAACAGCCGCCTACACGCCGCCCTCACTCGCGGTCGCCGAGGAGAAGAGCGAGTTCGCCGCCACTCGCCGCGCGCGCTGGTTCGGCGCCAACAACCACTAGCCACCCGAGCTGATCTTCGCTGCCACGACCACTTTCGTGCCGACACGCCGTAAAGCTGGTTGCGGGCGCGAAGATCACCGTGTCGGCCAGGTCAGCGATGCAAGCCGACGATCAGCGAGCCGATGTCGTAAGCCCAGAGCCCGACGGCGACGAGCACCATCCCGCTCAACATGCGCTGCGCACTCGATCGCACCTTGACCTGAGCGCGAGTGCCCGTGGCCAGGTCGAGGACCCAGGTCACCTCACCGTTCTTGTGCGCGCGCGACGCCGCCGGCGACCTTCGCTGTGCGTGTCGTACCCCACTGCTCGGCAGTACTTCTTTCATGGCCAGCCCCCTGTCGATGACAACTGACAGGCCGGTCTCGCCACTCGCTCCCCGCACCAGCAGGCGACCGTTTCTCTCCGTGCACCGCAAGGGTGTCGGTGTGGCCGGCGCGGATCATCGCTTCCCCCGTAGGCAACTTTGTAAAGCATGCGAAAGCCGGACGGTTCCGCCAGACGGCGCAATTCCAAGATCGGCTTGTCCGTCCTTCGTGACTAGGCAGGAGCCGGTGATGCCGGTCGGGGCGTGTCATCGTGACGCCATGTCGAACGGCATCTACAACTACATCCCGCACCCGCACATCGAACATCGCAAGGCCGCGGGACCACCGAAGGTCGCCGCCGCAGCCGCTGCGGTCCACGGCCCCGGACTGATCGGGCGGTTCAACGCCAAGGTCGGGCTGCGCATCACCCTCATCGTCGGCACGATGTGGACGGCCTACCTGTTCACAGTGCTGGCTCTCGTGAGCGCGCCGAACGCGTTCAGCAGCGGCAACACGCTTGTGATCGTCTCCTGGATCGCCCAGACGTTCCTCCAGCTGGTGCTCCTTCCCATCATCATCGTCGGCCAGAACGTGCAGGCGACGGCCGCCGACTCGCGCGCGCAGGCGACGTACGACGACGCTGCAGCGGTGCTCGAGGAGGCCAGGCAGATCCAGCACCATCTGGCCGCACAGGACGTCGCCCTCGAGCGCATCGTCAGCGCTCTCAACCGTCGACGCGCCTAAGGCGATGCCGAAACGGCATACCGCCACGCGTCGATCTCTTCGAGAAGGTGGGTCTGGTCGGCTGCCGGCATCGTCGAGTGCCGCACCGATGCTGCTGCCAGGACAGCGAGTTGATCCCGGTCGAACGCATGCGTGTCGCGGGCGGCGACGTACTGCTCGATGAGCCCACTACCGAACAGGAGCGGGTCGTCGGCCGCGAGCACAACCGGCACACCTGCGTCGCGCAAGATGCGCAACGGCACCTCGGCGTGCCCGCCGAACACCCCCAGCGCGACGTTGGACGCCGGGCACACCTCGCACGCGATGTCCCGCGACGCCAGCAGATCGAGGACGGTCGGATCCTCCGCGGCGCGCACACCGTGTCCGATGCGACGTGGCGACAGCGACTGCACGGCCCGCGCGACCGACGATGCGCCGAGCAGCTCCCCGGCGTGCGGCACGGCAATGAGACCGCCCTCTCGGGCGATCCGAAAGGCCTTGGCGAACTCTTCCGTGCGGCCGATGCGCTCGTCGTTGGACAGTCCGAAGCCGACGACGCCGTGGTCGGCGTGCCGCACGGCGATCCGCGCCAACAGCTCTGCCTCCCACGGCGGTCGGGTGCGGTTTGCCGCGATGACGAGGCGGATGCCGACGCCGGTCGCCTGCTCGGCATCCGCAGCGGCGGCGCAGAAGACCTCGGTGGCCGTCACGACGTCGCCCAGCCGCGGCACGTAGCCGGTGGGAGTGACCTGCAGCTCCAGCCAGCGGGAGCCGTCCGCTCTCTCGTCCTGGGCTCGTTCACGCACGATGCGCGAGATGTCATGAGCCGTGCGAAGCACGCCGCGTGCAAGGTCATAGAGACGCTGGAACCGCGCCCAGCCCAACACCCGCCAGTCGTCCGGCATCTCGTCGACCAGCCGGTCGGGCAGCCGCACGCCGTAGTGGTCGGCGAGCTCGTGCAAGGTCTCCCGGCGCATGCCGCCGGTGAGATGCAGATGCAAGTGGGCCTTCGGGAGGTTGCGGAGGTCGTCGTCGGTCGCGATCGTCATAGCCGGAACCAGTCGGCGACCTCATCGACGAGCGCCGTCGAATCCGTCCGGCCATCCACCTCGATCACTCGCAGCCCGAGTCGTCCTGCCTCTTGTCGAACTCGCCTCGTGAACAGCGCGTCTCGTTCCAGCAGGCGAGCCAGCGCCCGCTCCGGGTCCGACGTGCGACGCCAGAACTGTACGGACGACTCCCTGGCCTCGAAGACGCGGCGGCTGAAGTCCGGGGTCGACAGCAACCAGACCGCACGGCGTGCGTCGTCGATGTGCCGGGCGACCAGCCGTGGGAGCAGCCGGAAGCCCTCGGCGATGGTCAAGGGTTTGGCGGGCTGGGCGCGCAGGTCGTCCGTGATGGCATCAAATCGCTCGCCGGCAAACCACGGAAATGTCCGGAACATCTCCTCCGCCGGCGGGAGCAGCCAGCGCTCGTCCATCGACATGCCGGCGAAGGCGGAGAGGAGCGGCGTGTCCGGCCCGGGGTGCGAGCCGCGCCACCGATCCAGCGCACGTGCGACAGCCGCCCCGCAAGCACCACCACAGTCAACCGCGCTCATAGGGTGAACGCGTGCGCATCGCGACCTGGAACGTCAACTCGATCGGCGCCCGCCTGCCCCGGCTCAACGAATGGCTGGAGCTGGCCGAGCCGGACGTGCTGTGCCTGCAGGAGACCAAGAT
>DASSEQ010000090.1:0-2753 GCA_035695245.1 Mycobacteriales bacterium
CTTGCGAATGACAGCGCCCCGCTGCGTCTGGTTGACCTCCACTGCGGCGCGCAGGATCGGCGACCCGTAGCCGTAGTCGACGCCGGTCGCGATCAGTGCTGCGACGTCCTTGCCGAAGCAGGAACCGCCCCAGCCGATCCCGTGCTGGAGAAAGCGTGGGCCGATGCGGGTGTCCGCACCAATCGCCGGCAGCACCTGGCGTGCATCCGCACCGACGAGCTCGCAGATGTTGGCGATCTCGTTGGCGAAGGAGATCTTGGTGGCAAGAAACGCGTTGGCGGCATACTTCACCATCTCCGCCGACGGCAGATCGGTGAGCACGAGTTCCGGCTTGTGGTCGCGACGGGCGCCGTCGAAGTCCTGGCTGAGCACGCGCTCGTACAACCCGGCGACCACGGCTACGCCTTCAGTCGTGCCCTCGCCGCCCAGCACAATGCGGTCGGGATAGAGGAAGTCATCGAGCGCCGCGCCTTCGCGCAAGAACTCGGGGTTGGACACGACATGGAACTTGACCGCGTCGATGTCAGGCAGCGCTTCCTCGATCATCGTGCGCACCCAGTTGCCGGAGCCCACCGGGACGGTCGACTTGTTGATGACGACCGCGCCGTCCTTCAAGTAACCGGCGAGTGCATGGGCTGCGGACTCGACCTGGCTCATGTCAGGTATGCCGCCAGGTCCGGTCGGGGTGCCGACGCACAGGAAGATCACCTCCGCGTCGGTCGCGGCAACAGCGGCGTCGCTCGTGAACGAAAGGCGACCAGTCGCCAGCGCCTCGCGCAACAGCTCAGGAACGCCGGGTTCGTAGAACGGGAGCTCTCCGTCAGTGAGTTGCAGAGCGCGCTTGCTGTCCATGTCGTAACCGATGACCTCGTGACCGAGCCAGGCGAAACAGATCGCGGTCACGGAACCGACGTAACCGGTGCCAACGACGGCGACCTTGGACATGCGGCTCCTTCCGAGGGTGACCGTTGCGGTCACCTCAAACCTATGCCGTGCCGGACAACGCTGCGGCAACGTCAGCACATGCCGCAGCAGTGGCCGCGAACGGCTCGAGGTAGCCGGATGCAGGACCGCCGTACGGGTCGCGAACATCGTCCTCGGATGGCCGAGGCGCTCGTACGACGCCCCGTTGGCCAACGGCGGCGACCACGAGCTTGCGTGCACGCTCGTCGACCGACTCGATCCCGACGAGCTCAGGACGGGCAGCCTTGGCCAGTCGAGCGAATTCGCGCAGCGTGAACAAGCGGGGCACGACCGCCGGCAGGAGAGTCGCGCACTCGGCGCGATGGCGCCGCGTCGCGGCCAACACGAGATCGGCCTGGTCAAGTTGTTGCTCGGTCAGCAGGCGCGCCGCGAAGTCGGACGTATCCGCTCCCGCCCGGCCGAGGAGAGCCGCCGCATGTTGCTGGATGGGTTCGCCGACGAGGGCCGCGGTGCCCGCGCTCGCGACGTCGAAGGTCGCAGCCGCCGCACCCAGTCGCTGCGCGAGCTCCTGTCGCAGCAGCCGTTCGGCCGTCGGTGAGCGGCAGATGTTGCCGGTGCACACGCACAGGATCCGAAACGGCACCGAGCCATCCTCTCCGAATCGTGGCGGCGGTGACGACATCGGCGGTTAGGGTCGAACAGTGCGCTCGGTCATCGCCGGCCTGCTGGCCGCCGCCGCGTTGGTCGCTCCCAGCTGGGGGACGCCCGCGCACGCCACTACCGGCCCACTGACGGGCAAGATCATCGGAATCGACCCCGGACACAACGGCCGCAACTGGTCGGATCCCAGCTACATCAACCACCGGGTATGGAACGGTCGTGAGTGGGAGAGCTGCGACACGACCGGCACCGAGACAGCCGGGCACTACCGGGAAACCTCGTTCAACTTCTCGGTCGCGCGCTATCTCGCGAAAGATCTGGCCGCCGCCGGCGCAAAGGTGGTGTGGACGCGAACCACGAACGACGGGGTCGGCCCCTGCGTCGACCGCCGCGCAAAGTTGCTCAACGCGGGCCACGCGAATGTCTCCATCGACATTCACGCCGATGGCGGCCCGACCAGCGGGCGCGGGTTCGCGATTCTCGAGCCGGTCGCGGACGGTCCCAACAACAGGGTGATCCGGTCGTCGGAGCGCTTCGGCTCCTACGTGCGGTCGTCATTCCTGCGCCTGACCGGCATGCCCATCAGCACGTACGACGGTCAGAACGGCATCGCCCATCGCAGTGATCTCGCCGGACTGAACCTCACGACGGAACCGAAAGTGTTGATCGAGTGCGGCAACATGCGCAACACGCGCGACGCCGCGCTGTTGGAGTCGATCTCGTGGCGGCAGAAGGCCGCCCGTGCCTTGGCCGACGCGATCATCCGCTTCGAGACGCGCTGACCGGTAGATAGTCGAAAGGCCCCGACGCGCCGGCGTCGGGGCCCTTCAAATCCGGGAGGGACCGGAGTGGGACGGTCAGTGACCGTTGTTCGGGTGCGCTGAGGACTGGCCGCCCTTGTGGCTGGGTGTCGGCGCCGCAGGGTGGCTCGGGTGCGCCGGGTGGCTCGGTTGCGAGGTCGGCGTGCCCTGGTCGTCACTCGACTCGCTCGAGGAAGGCTCGGCACTCGGCTTGCCGCAGTCGGACTGCGCGGCGGCTGAAACCAGCGCACCGTGCGACCCGGGCGAAGCGCCAGGGGTGGGCTTGGTCTTCGCTACCGACGACACGTAGGCGCCGTGGTTGGCAACGTCGCTGGGGCAGCTCGGCGAGGGCGTGACCAGGCCGGTGGC
>DASSEQ010000091.1:0-5901 GCA_035695245.1 Mycobacteriales bacterium
GCGGGCTTCTTCGGCGTCGCGCCCGGCACCGGCGAGTCCACCAACAAGAGCGCGATCGACACGCTGCATGCCAACTGCATCTTCACCAACGTGGCGCTCACCGATGACGGTGACGTCTGGTGGGAGGGGCTGACCGACACACCGCCGGCGCACCTCACCGACTGGAAAGGCCGCGACTGGACACCTGACAGCAAGGAGCCGGCTGCCCACCCCAATGCACGGTTCACCGCGCCGGCTTCGCAGTGCCCGACGATCGCGCCGGAGTGGGAAGACCCGAAGGGCGTGCCGATCGACGCCATCCTCTTCGGGGGCCGCCGCGCCACCAACGTGCCGTTGGTCACGGAGTCGTTCAACTGGCAGCACGGTGTCTTCCTGGCATCCAACGTCGCATCAGAGGGCACCGCGGCCGCGGAGAACAAGGTCGGCGAGCTTCGCCGCGACCCGTTCGCGATGCTGCCGTTCTGCGGCTACAACATGGCCGACTACTTCGGTCACTGGCTGAAGACCGGTGCCGGCGCCGACCAGTCGAAGCTGCCGCGCATCTACTACGTCAACTGGTTCCGCAAGGACTCCAACGGCAAGTTCGTGTGGCCGGGCTTCGGTGACAACAGCCGAGTGCTCAAGTGGATCGTCGAGCGCCTCGCCGGCAAGGCGGAGGCGACCGAGACACCCATCGGCAACGTGCCGACCAAGGACGCACTCGACCTGACCGGACTCGACCTCACCGACGAGCAGATCGAGCTGCTGCTCACCGTCGATCACGACGCTTGGCGCGGCGAGACCGAACAGATTCACCCGCACTACGAGCGGTTCGGCAACCACCTCCCGCAACAGCTGTGGGACGAGCTGGCCGAGCTGGAGAAGAAGCTCAGCTAGCTCTCAGCGAAGTCGCCAGACGACGGTCACGTTGACCGTCACGGGCTGCTCGCCCGCCCGCAGCGGCACTGATTTGGCTGCGGCGGCGGCAAGGTCGGCCGAGTAGCGCTGCGGGTAAGGCTGAGCCGCCGCCTGCACGACCTCGGTGACCTTGGCGACCTGACCGAGCGAGCGGCCGGTCAGACCGGCGTACTGCTGCGCCCGGTCCTTCGCATCGGCGAACGCCTGCGAGCGGGCCTGCGACAGCAATGACTTGTCGTCGGCGATGTCGAAGGTCAGGCCGTCGACCGAGACGTCGTTGCCCGATGCGGTGGCAGCAGCAGAGATGGCGGCGCCCGCTCTGCTCAGTGGTGAGATCTGGGCGCTGACGGTCTCGAAGGCGTCGTAGCCGTCCGGCCGGCCGTGGTTGTCGTAGTGCTGATTCAACGCGAGTGAGGTGGTCTGGACATGCACCCCGTTGATGCCGTGCCGGCTCAGCGCTGACAGCACCCGGTGCACCGACGACGCCTCGGCGTCGAGGACACCTTGCACGGACGATCGGGTGACGTGCACGTCGAAGGTCGCCGTCAGCTGATCGGGCACACCCTGCACCGTGCCCACGCCGCTGACGGTGACGAGGTCGTCCGACGTGGCGGTCGCGGCAGCCGCCTGGTGCCCGCCGGAGGCAACGAGCGCTACGGCGAGACAGGCGGCGGCTATCGCCATGATCACCGCGGCGGCCCATCGAATCCGGTGCTTGCTGTTGGTCCACATGCCGGTTGGACTTCGCGAGTGCCGAATCGGTTCGGTCCCGCCGCCGATAGGCTTCCCGTCGAGAGGCGGTGGGTGTGGGACTGCGCGATGTCGTCTACGGCATCTACGAGAAGCGCCTCGCGCGCACCCTCGTCGACGCGCCGCCGCCGCGGCATGTCGGTGTCATCCTCGACGGCAACCGTCGCTGGGCGCGTGCGGCCGGTGCCGCCCATGTCAGCCATGGCCACCAGGCCGGTGCCGACCACATCACCGACCTGCTCCGCTGGTGCGCCGACGCCAAGGTCGAGATCGTCACGCTTTGGCTGCTGTCGAGCGACAACCTCACCCGCCCGGCAGACGAGCTCGTCCCGCTGCTCGGCATCATCGAGGACACCGTCCGAGACCTCGCCGCACCGGACAAGAGCTGGCGGGTGCATCCCGTCGGCGCCCTCGACCTGCTTCCCGACACGACCGTGCACGTGCTCAAAGACGCCGACGAAGCGACTCGGGACAAGACCGGCCTGGTCGTCAACGTGGCCATCGGCTACGGCGGTCGCCGCGAGATCGCCGACGCCGTTCGGGCGCTGCTGCAGGAGCACGCCCTACGCGGTGCCTCCCTCGAGGAAGTCGCGTCTCTGTTGGACATGGAGCACATCGCCGATCACCTCTACACGCGCGGCCAACCCGACCCGGATCTCGTGATCCGCACCTCAGGCGAGCAACGCCTCGGCGGTTTCCTGTTGTGGCAGAGCGCACACTCGGAGTTCTACTTCTGCGACGCGCTGTGGCCCGACTTCAGGCGCATCGACTTCTTGCGTGCACTGCGGTCCTACGCCCAGCGCCAGCGCCGCTTCGGCTCCTGAATCCGTCCCACTCACCGGCCGCGCGACTGGCAGAACTGCTGCCCCGCGGCGAGCGCACCGGCGGTGTCTCCGGCGCTCAGTTTGGCGGCGATCGACGTTGCCACCGGTTGTGCTGCGGGATCGATCGGGGGCTTGCGCAGCGCCGTCACCGCTGCACTGAGTGCCGCTGACGCACTGGCATCGTCGCCGGCCGCCTGATCCGTGTCGGCGGTCTGCACATTTGCGCACGCGGCCTCGATCCCTGCCTCCGACACAACACCGAGAATCCCGCCGGGCGCCTTGGCACTGGTGCTTTGAGAGACCTGTGCTGACTGCGATGGTCCGCTCGACGGCGACCCGGATCCGCCGCTGCACGCGGTCGTCAGGGTTGCCGTCGTCAGGGTTGCCGCTAGTGCTGCTGCGCCGAGCCCAAGGGTGAATCGCACGTGCCGATTATGAGATCCGGCAGCCAGCCGAACCGATTGATCTTCGCGCTCGCGACCACATCGACGGCGTGTCGGGGCTGAAAGTGGTCGCGGCGGCGAAGATCAGCCATTCGTAACGTTGCCGTTGCGATTGCCGCCTACCGTGAGCGTTGCCACCCTGGGAGCGAAGCATGTCCGGAAACCGCCGCCTGAAGGCGCTTCTCGGCTTTTGCGCGGTCCTGCTGGTCGGTTTGGTGGCGGCCGGAATCGCCACGACGTGGGTGGATCCCAGAGGGTCGGTCAGCAAGGAGATCGCCGACGTCGCGCTGATTGGGCTGTTCTCCACCGTCGGGCTGGTCGTGGCCTACCACCAACCGCGAAACGCCTTGGGCTGGCTGACCTACATCGCGGGCCTCGCGTTCGTCATCAACTCGACTGCGTCCGAATACAGCGTGATGGTCTACCGGGAGCATCGGGTCTGGCACGCACTGGGTCCCGTCGCTGTGATCGTCCAACCCTCGTGGGCGCCGGCGATCATCGCGATCCTCCTGGTGCTATTGCTCTTTCCCGATGCCCGAGCGCCGCTCGGCCGGTGGCGGGTGGCACTTGTCGGTCTGCTCACGATTGCCGCGTTCTGGATGTTCGGCGCCTACGGCATCGCGATCGACGCCGTCGCCAGAGGACACATCAAGGTGACGCCGAGCGGCGACCTCGCGACGCTGGACCATCCGACCGGTGCCTTCGCCTGGTGGGGGCGAGCCCAGGACCTTTTCTTCACCGCGGTCGTCATCGCCATCGTGCTCTCGGTGGTTCGTCAGGTGATCGCGTACCGACACTCGCAGGGAGAGCGCAAGCTCCAGCTGAAGTGGCTCATGTGGGGTGCAGTGATTTTCGCTGTGCTCGCCCCCCTCAACTTCATCAGCTGGAACCAGAGCGGCTGGCAGCAGGTCGCGTCGTTCGTGGCCGGGCTCGGCTTGATCTCGATGCCCGCGTGCGTGGGTGTGGCCATCCTCAAATACCGCTTGTTCGACATCGACCGCTTCATCAGTCGCACCCTGTCTTACGCAATCGTCACGGGCTTGCTGATCGGCGTCTACATCGGCGTCGTCACGCTGACGACGCGTGCGCTGCCGCTGTCGTCACCGATCGGTGTCGCTGTGTCCACACTGGCGGCGGCCGCAGCCTTCACCCCGCTGCGCGTGCGCGTGCAACGGTTGGTGGACCGGCGGTTCAACCGGGCTCGGTACGACGCAGAAGCGACCACCTTGGCGTTTGCCGCAGGGTTGCGCGGCGCTGTCGATTTCGAACGCGTCCAGACGGATCTCGTCAGCGTCGTGCGTCAAGCAGTGCAACCCGCCACTGTGTCGATCTGGATCCGCTGACGCGGGTCACTTCTCCTGCATTGATCGGCGGTTGGCTTCGCGATTGACCGCTGGGTTGTAACACGCTCCCCGCATGCCCAGCATCTGCGCTGGCACGCATCGGTTGGAGTTGCGGCACAGCCTGGGTGCCGGATCGTTGTCGAGGATGCGTGCGGCGAGTGCGGGTTCGGCGTAGAACGGTCGGCCGATGCCGACCATGTCGGCGCTCCCCGACTCGAGGATCTCGTGCACCTCGTCGGCTGTCCGAATGCCGCCGACTGCGAAGACGGGGATGTCGACTCGCTCCGAGACCGCAGTGAAAAGCGAGCGGTTCCACACGGGCTCGAACGGTGCGCGTCGCCCGCCCCAGCGGAAGCCGGCCCGGATGGTTGCGCGGCGAAGTCGGTGTGGCGCGGCGCGCATCAACCGGGCGGCCATCGCCTTGTTGGTGGAAAGGTTGTCGGGCGCATCGCCGCGCGACAACGTCGTGTCCGGGAACACCGAGACGCGCACTGGTGTAACGGCGTCGAAACCCCACTCCTGCACTAGCCGTGCGAGTTCAAGCGCTTCGTCGTCCGTGCACCGCGGCAGGCCGGGCGGCGCGGTCTCCGCCGGCACCTTGACGGCGCAGGGGTAGTCGGCTCCGGCTTGCTCGGCGACGGCTTCACGGATGAGCCGAAGAACGCGCGCACGGTTCTCCGCGCTGCCGCCGAACTCATCCGTGCGTTTGTTGTAGAAGGGCGAAAGGAACTGGTCGAGCAGCTTCGCGTTGGCCGAGCCGAGCTGGATTCCGTCGTACCCAACTTCGCGGGCCCAGCCGGCCACTTCGCCGTAGCGGCGCGCCATCGCTTTCACGTCATCCGTCGTCATGACGTGGACCGGCACTCCGCGATAGAGCGGGCGCATCATCAGCGGCAGGGGGGATGCGGCGAGCAGTGGCCCGCGACGAGTCGATGCATAGGGCTCGTGCCACGCCTCCATGGCATAGATGCCGCCATGCCCTAGTTGCAGGAAGAGCGCGGCTCCGGCGGCGTGCACTGCGTCAACCATCGGGCGGAAGCGCAACATCTTCTCGCGAGTGTCGACGCACGTCATTCCCGGCGAGGTGCGTCCTTCGGGCCAAATGCAGGACGAGCCTTGGATGATGAGACCGACGCCATGCTCAGCGTTGTCGACGAACTGGCGCGTGTAGGCCTCGACTGCGTCATCTCCGTCGCCAGCGCCTTCGAGCACCGGTGCGCGATAGAGGCGGTTGCGAATCGTCGCGCTGCCGATGCGCAACGGCGTCTTGAGTACGACGGAACCATCGGCCAGCGTCACCTCCGCACCGCCCGCCACACCTGGCAAACGTAGGGCACTTCGAACTGGTGCCCCGGCGCCAATTCGGTTACGCGTTGCAACACATGATCTCGTTGCTGCGGAGACATCAGCAGCACTGCGCTGCGGGACGCGACGTTGGCGCGTAGCGAGTCGACGTCAGACGGTTGCAAGTGTTCGATGCGGAGCTCCTCGATCGCGGCCAGGCCCGGGTTGTCGCCGAATGGATGCGGCGCCTCGCTGGCCATCAGCAGCCGAATTCGGTCTTCTGCGTTGAACAACGCCGCCACGGAAGAAACCCAGTCGACCCGGTCGTCGAGCAAGTTCCAGAGCAGCCCGACCGTCCCG
>DASSEQ010000092.1:0-8935 GCA_035695245.1 Mycobacteriales bacterium
CGCGCGCACCGAGATCGCGGCCATCAAGGTGATCGCACCGCGGGCAGCGCTCAACGTCATCGACCGCGCCATCCAGGTGCACGGCGGCGGCGGCGTCAGCGACGACTTCCCGCTCGCCTCCATGTGGGCCCACTCGCGCACACTGCGGATCGCCGATGGTCCGGACGACGTGCACCTGCGGTCGGTCGCCCGGATGGAGCTCGGAAAGTACGCCCAATCCAGCTAGCGGGAGCGGAACAGGGCCCGCCGCTGGGCCTGCTTCGTCTTGCCGGACAGCTCAGCGGCAAGCGCCTGCAGCGCGAGGCGAGCCGGGGAGCGAGGCGCGACTTCCACCAGCGTGCGCCCAGCGGCGAGCGCTGCGTCGTAGCCGGCCGCGTCGTTCGGGATGAAGCGCACGTCGGTGACGCCGGCATAGCGGTCGAGCGCGGCCGCGATCTCCCGCTCCGGGCGGGCGCCGCCGCCGACGACCCCGGCCCGCACCTTCGTGACGACCGTGATCGTCGCGGCGCCCGGGACGACCTCGCGAAGGTCGCTCATTGCGCGCACGAACCGTTGCAGCCCGATCGGATCCGCCGATGCCGTCGCGATGACGATGTCGGCAACTGCCAGCGCGGCGAGCGCGGCTCCGTTGCGCCTCGGCGCGACCGTGTCATAGGAGAGTTCCTCGTCGCGCTCCAAGCAGAAGCCGCAGTCCACGATGACCATCGGCGCAAGGCCTCGGGCCAGGCCCAGCACCGCTTCCAGCGCCGCCGGCCGCAGCTCCGGCCATCGCTCGGCCCGGGAGATCCCGGTCAGCACCCGCAGATCGGGACGCACCTGTAGCGCGAGTTCGGCCAGACCGGCCAGGTCGAGGGTGCCGTTGTTCGCGAGTCGACAGGCCGCCGCCAACCCCGGCGCTTCGTCGAGCAGCCCGAGGACCTGGGCGACGGACCCGCCGTAGGCGTCGGCGTCGGCGAGCAGGACCGGCACCGAAGCCGCCGCGCACTCGGCAGCGAGGCCGACCGCGACCGAGGTCCGGCCCGGTGCGCCGGTCGGTCCCCACACGGCCACGATCCGCCCGGGCGCGCCATCACCGTCGAGCCCTGCAGCCTGCTCGGGCACGAGCGCCTGTCCCGGCACCGGACCGCCGGCCGAGCGGGGATCGGAGTAGTCCAGCGGCATCGGCCGAGAGATCGCACTGGTTGCGGAGGTGACCGCCACGGCTATCTCGTCGGGTGCCGCGTCGGCCGCGACGACCTGGGCGACACCGAGCTGTCGGAGGCGGAGCTCGGCTGGCTCGTCGTCGGGTGCTACGACGCCGACCGCAGCAACCCCCGCCACCGCCAACCGGGTGAGGGCGTCGCGATCGAGCCGACGCAGGTCGGCGGACAGCAGCACCGTCCGGGCCAGCCCGGCCGCCGCTGCGGCCAGCAGGTCCGGAAGGTCAACGCAGCGTCGTACGACGTGGACGTCGGTCCGGTCGGCGAGACCGGCAACAACGGTGGCCTCCCACCGCGGGTCGCTGACGGCGGTGAGGACGGCGATGCTCACCCGCCCGTCCCGGCCGCGGATGCCGCCGGCACGGCGACGAGGTCGATGTTGCCGCTCTCGACTGCTCGGACGAGGTCGGCCACGCGCTCGACCGGCACAGAAAGCACGACAGAGAGCGTGGACTCGCCGCCGAAGGCGCGCGAACCGCTGTCGCGTGCGTCGACCGCCGCTCCGGCGAGCACCAGGACCGGGGCGGACGAGGTTGCCGCTCCGCCGCCGGACTTGGGTGTCATGTAGACGTCGACGAGGCTGCCGCGACCGAGCCCGGGCGGAAGGTGACCCGCGACCACAGGAACGGTCACCAGGCGGGTGTTGGCCGGCAGAGCGCCCGGGCTGAGCGCCGCGACCGGGACGATCTCGTTCGCCGAGACGTAACGATCGACGACGTAGCCGTCCGGCAGGGCGCCGGCGGCGATGTAGAGATGGCCGAGCCCGGCCAGACGCACGTGGCCGACGGCGACGTCTGCGGCTGTGAGCCGCTCACCCGGCACGAGATCGTGTTTCGCGACGTAGACGGCGCTGAAGTGGTCCGCGGACGCGAACACGCGCGCACCGGCGACCACAGCGAAGAGCACGAGCACCACTCCGAGCACGAGCCGGGCGTCGAGCCATCTCGGCGCCGCGAGCCGGCGCGCCACCGGCGAGACAGCGTCGCTCACGGGCCCCCCTTCCGACGTTGCGCTACCGATCCCCCGCTCAGGGGCCTCATCGTGCCGCAACCACCTGGTGCCCGTCGCCCGTCGTCCACAGGGATGACGCCTGTGGACGCATTACCGGCTGACGGCACGGGGCGATGCGAAACTGGGCGCCGCCATGGATACGCCCCGTTTCCTGCAGCTCGCCGACGTCGCCGAGATCCTCAACATCTCCGCGGCGCAGACCTATGCGCTGGTCCGCAGTGGCGAGCTGCCCGCGATCAAGGTCGGCGGTCGCGGCCAGTGGCGGGTCGAGCGAGAGCAGCTCGAGGCCTACATCCAGCGCGCCTATGCCGAGACCAGACAGTTCGTCCAGTCCCACCCTTACGGCCGTGGTGACGATCCGTCTCCGGCCGAGCTGGACTGACTCAACCGCGCAGCCGCAGCAGCGACAACGCGGCGAGCGGCACCGTCCTCGTCGTATGCACGTTGCCCGGTCGTCGGGGCTCGTCCGTCGAGTGCGCCGCGAGCTCGACGAAGTCGGCGCCCACGCCGTCGATCGTGCCCGTCACTGAATCGCCGCCGCGCAGCATGACCGAGACCACCGCCCGGTTGCGGGCGGCGGCGCGCAGCACATAGCCGAGACCGAGCCGGCTCTCGACGATGGACCCGGTCTCCGGCTCTCGCGCCGCAACCGACAGGCCGCTCACCCACTCGACGGCGCCGAGCGGGACCAGGACCTCGCTGACCGTGCCTTCGGCCAGCAGCCACCAGTCCGGTCCGACTCGCGCGAGCGTCGCGTGCACGATGCCGGCACCCACGGCCGACACCGTCACAACGGCGCCGATGTTGGCCGCCGCCCGGTCGGCGAGGGCTAGTCGGGCCAGCTCGCGACGGCTGCGGTCGCTGACCTCCGCGGCGAGTTCGGCCGAGTCCGCCGAGGCCAGCTGTCCCTCGAGGTCGGCGAACAGAGCCTCCCACCGCACGCCCGGGATTCTGGCATCTCGCCGCCGGGGCGAGTTTGTCAACACAGGCAAACGAACGTTATTGACAGCAAGTGGCCGCCTCCAATACAAATTCGATCCATGCAAATGGAAGCAAACGATGGCTAACAGGGGCAGGCGCGCCCTGGGTGCTGTCGTCTGCCTCGCGGCGGCCGTGGCCGCTGGCGGCCTGATCACCTGGTGCCGCCCGGACACCGTGTCCGTGCAGCCCGGCGACCCGACCTCGGGGGTCGTCGTCGCCTGCTGCTGGCTCGCCTGGCTCGGGGTGGCGTATCTGTCGCTCGCGACCGTGGCGGCTGCGCTCGCCTACGCGCCCGGTGAGCTCGGACGGCTCGGCACGACCCTGGCGCCGCTCACCCCGCCCGCGCTGCGCCGCGTGGTCGGGGCAGTGGTGGCAGTCATGGCTGCCACCGGCGTCCTCGCCGGCCCGGCCGCGGCGGACACGCCAGGGCCCGGGCCGGCTGTGCCCGCACCGACGTCGGTGTATCCGTCGCTCGACTGGCCCGGGCTCGCCCAGCCGCCCACCGGCGCGATCGTCGTCCACGACGGCGACTCGCTGTGGGCGATCAGCGCCCGGTTGCTTCGTCCCGATGCGACCACGCGGCAGGTCGCCGCGCTATGGCCACGTCTCTACGCCGCGAACCGCGCCGTCATCGGCCCGGACCCCGATCTCATCCACCCCGGCCAGCGCCTGCGGCCAACCGACCAGCAGAAGAGGACACCCCGATGACGAGCCAACCGCTTCGCCTGCTGCGCGCCCCGAGATGCGACCCGCCGTACGACGACGAGCACCCGTCGCTGGCGCCGGTCATCGACGGCGCGCTCGCACTCGCCTTCCCGCCATCCGGCCCGAGCGTGCCGCTTCGCCTCGTGCCACCCGCCGACCCCGGCAACGACGATGGCGAGGCCACGCCGACCCGGCGCGCCGACCTACCCGACCCGAAGCGCTGGACCGCCCGCCTGGCTCAGGCCGTGGCCGAGACACTTGCCGGCGCTCGCCCGGCCGGGCAGCTCGCTCGGTTCACCACCTTGGACGTGCTCGACGACCTCGAGCGCTGGACCGGCCGGCTGAGGACCGGCAGCGGCGTCACCGCCCGACCGGTCGTCACGTCGATACGTGTCGACGAACCCACGGACGGCGTCGCGGAGGCCTGCGCGGTCGTCGACACCGGCGCGCGGCGGCGGGCCCTGGCCCTGCGGATGGAGGGCCTCGACGGTCGCTGGCGCTGCACAGCACTCGAGCTGGTCTAGCCCGAGCCCCCGCTAGCGGGCGTCAGGACTTCCGTGGCAGCGCTTGAACTTCCGGCCGGAGCCGCACGGGCATGGCGCGTTGCGGGAAACGTTGCCGTAGGCCGTGCCCGCACCGTCACCGGCGCTCGGACCGCTCGACCGCGTCACCCCTCCCTCGCCGTCGACGGTGGGAGCTGAGTAGCTGAGCTGTGCCGGCCGCTTCGGTGCGCCGAGCACCTGGCCGAGCACCTCGGCAACGCGCTGGCGCTCGTCCGGCTCGGCTACTTCGGGTGCTTCGGACGCGGCCGGCTCCGCCTGGACCCCGAGCTCGAGCACCGGCTCCGGCGGGGCCTGGTCCGGCGCCTCGATCTGAACCTCGAGGTTGAACAGGAAGGAGACCGACTCTTCCTTGATGCCGTCCATCATCGCGCCGAACATGTCGAACGCCTCGCGCTGGTACTCGACCAGCGGATCACGCTGGCCGTAACCGCGCAGGTTGATGCCTTCCTGCAGGTAGTCCATCTCGTAGAGGTGTTCGCGCCACTTGCGGTCCAGAACCGACAGAACGACCCGCCGTTCGAGCTCGCGCAGCACCTCCGACCCGAGCTCTTCCTCACGTCGTTCGTACGCCGCGTGCGCGTCCGCCGTCAGTTCCTCCGCGAGGAAGTCGCCCGACAGTCCACCGCCAGAGCGCTCGTCGAGCTCGGCGGCAGTCACCGAGACCGGGAAGAGCTGCTTGAGACCGGTCCAGAGCGTGTCGAGATCCCAGTCCTCGGCGTAGCCCTCGCTGGTAGCGACGCGCACGTAGTCGCCGATGACGTCCTCAATCATGTGCACGACCTGCTCGTGCATGTCCTCGCCGAGCAGGACCCGGCGACGCTCGTCATAGATCACGGTGCGCTGCTTGTTCAGCACTTCGTCGTACTTGAGGACGTTCTTGCGGATCTCGAAGTTCTGCTGCTCGATCTGGGTCTGGGCGCTGCGGATGGACCGCGACACCATCTTCGACTCGATCGGCACGTCCTCCGGCAGGTTGAGGCGATCCATAATCGCTTCGACCATGTGCGCGTTGAACAAGCGCATCAGGTCGTCTCCCAGGGAAAGGTAGAAACGCGACTCCCCCGGGTCACCCTGACGGCCGGAGCGGCCGCGGAGCTGGTTGTCGATGCGACGGGACTCGTGCCGCTCGGTGCCCAGCACGTAGAGGCCGCCGAGGTCGACCACCTCGTTGTGCTCCGTCTCGACCGATGCCTTCGCCTTGGCCAGCGCGTCCGGCCATGCCGCTTCGTAGTCCTCCGGGGTCTCCACCGGGGAAAGGTCGCGGGCGGCGAGCTCGGCAGCGGCCATGAACTCCGGGTTGCCACCGAGCATGATGTCGGTGCCGCGTCCGGCCATGTTGGTCGCAACCGTGACGGCGCCCTTACGCCCCGCTTGCGCGACGATCTGTGCCTCACGTTCGTGGTACTTCGCGTTCAGCACCTCGTGCGGCACTCCCCGGCGCAACAGCAAGCCGGAGAGGAGCTCACTCTTCTCGACGCTGGTCGTGCCGACGAGAACCGGCTGCCCCTTCTCGTGGCGCTCGACGATGTCCTCGACAACCGCCTGCCACTTGGCCTCCTCCGTCTTGTAGACGACATCGGCCTGATCCATGCGGACCATCGGGCGGTTGGTCGGGATCGTTGTCACACCGAGCTTGTAGACCTGATCGAACTCGGCCGCCTCGGTCGCCGCGGTGCCGGTCATCCCGGCGAGCTTGTCGTAGAGACGGAAGTAGTTCTGCAAAGTGATGGTCGCGAGCGTCTGGTTCTCCTGCTTGATCTCGACGCTCTCTTTTGCCTCGATCGCTTGGTGCATGCCTTCGTTGTAACGACGGCCGTGCAGGATGCGGCCGGTGAACTCGTCGACGATCAGGACCTCGCCGCCCTGGACGATGTAGTCCTTGTCGCGCTTGAACAACTCCTTCGCCTTGATGGCGTTGTTCAGGTAGCCGACGAGCGGTGTGTTGATCGACTCGTAGAGGTTGTCGATGCCGAGCCAATCCTCGACCTTCTCGATCGCCGTCTCGTTGATCGCGAGCGTGCGCTTGCCCTCGTCGACCTCGTAGTCGCCTTCGCCGTCCGTGCCGCGCACAAGACGCTGCGCCAGCCGGGCGAACTCGACGTACCACTTCACCGACAGGTCCGACGGGCCACTGATGATGAGCGGCGTGCGGGCCTCGTCGATCAGGATCGAGTCGATCTCGTCGACGATCGCGTAGCTGTGCCCGCGTTGCACCAACTCATCAGCACCGAGCGCCATGTTGTCGCGCAAGTAGTCGAAGCCGAACTCGTTGTTGGTGCCGTAGGTGATGTCGCAGCCGTATGCCGCGCGCCGTTCGACCGGGGTCATCTGCGACAGGATCACGCCGACGTTGAGCCCGAGGAAACGATGCACCCGGCCCATCCACTCGGCGTCGCGCTTGGCGAGGTAGTCGTTGACGGTGACGATGTGCACGCCGTTGCCGGCAAGGGCGTTGAGGTACGCCGGCAGCACACCGGTGAGCGTCTTGCCCTCACCCGTCTTCATCTCGGCGATGTTGCCCATGTGCAGGGCGGCGCCGCCCATGATCTGTGCGTCGAAATGCCGTTGGCCGAGAGTGCGTTTCGCCGCTTCGCGGCACACCGCGAACGCCTCCGCCATCAGATCGTCGAGTGACTCACCGTCTTCCAGGCGCTGCCGGAACTCATCTGTGTGCGCGCGTAGCTCGGCATCAGTGAGTCCGATGAAGTCCTCTTCGATGAGGTTGGCCTGCTCGGCGATGCCCGCGAGTCGGCGCAAGACGCGCCCTTCGCCGGCCCGGAGGATACGGTCGAGAACAGCCACTCAGTCATCCTAGGTGAGCCCCGAGCCGCCGACCGGCCCTATCGTGAGCGGCCACCATGACAGGCCAGCGTCTCGACATCGAGCTGCTCGCGGGCGCCGCCGTGCTGCTGGTCGCGGTAGCCGGGGTGCGAGTCGCCAACCGGTTCGGCGTCCCGAGCCTGCTGCTCTACCTCGGCATCGGCATGGTGCTCGGCGAGGACGTCATCGGCATCCACTTCAACAACGCGTCGTTGGCTCGCGACTACGGGCTCGTCGCGCTCGCGCTGATCGTGGCCGAGGGAGGCCTGACCACCCGTTGGCGCGACATCCGGCCAGTGCTTCCTGCAGCCGTCAGCCTTTCCACCATCGGGGTCGCGGTCAGCATCAGCGTCACTGCCGTCGTGGCGTATGCGGTTCTCGGCTTCGACTGGCGCCGCTCCGCGCTCACCGGTGCGTTGGTCAGCTCGACCGACGCGGCCGCCGTCTTCTCGACCCTGCGGCACCTGGCGCTGCCGCGCCGCCTGGTCGCGCTGCTCGAGGCCGAGTCCGGGCTCAACGACGCCCCGGCGGTCATCGCGGTGACGCTGCTTTCCTCTCGGCACCTGCATTCGGGACTCCACGCTCTGGGATCCCTCGGCTACGAATTGTCGGTGGGCGCTGCTGTTGGCCTCGCGTTCGCTGCGCTCGGCGTGGCGGCGATGCGTCGCGCCGCACTGCCGGCCGCCGGTCTCTACCCGCTCACCACCTTGGCACTGGCCCTCGCGTCATACGCAGCCGCGGCGTCGCTCGGAGCAAGCGGCTTCCTGGCCATCTACCTGACCGCGCTCGCGCTGGGAAACGCCGACTTGCCGCACCGGCGCGCGACTCTCGGCTTCGCCGACGGCATCGCGTGGCTGGCACAGATCGGCTTGTTCGTCATGCTGGGGCTGCTCGCCGTGCCGTCACGGTTGCCGAACGCGATCGTGCCTGCGCTCGCCATCGCGGCGGCGCTCGTGCTCGTCTCCCGGCCGCTGTCGATCCTGGTGTCGATGCCCGTTGGCTTCCGGTGGCGGCAACAGGCATTCGTTTCAGCGGCCGGCCTGCGCGGCGCGGTGCCGATCGTGCTCGCGACGATCCCGATCACCGAGCACGTGCACGCATCGGCTCGGTTGTTCGACGTCGTGGTCGTGCTGGTGGCCCTGCTGACGATCGTGCAGGCACCGACGCTGTCACCGCTCGCGCGGCGTCTCGGTGTGATCCAGCCGGACACGGGTCGAGAGCTCGAGGTCGAGGCGGCACCGCTCGACCGTCTTGCCGCTGACTTGCTGACAGTCCATCTCGGCGCGCGGTCGAGGCTGCACGGCGTCGAGATCTGGGAGCTACGGCTGCCGGAATCGGCGTCGGTCGCGTTCGTCGTACGTGACGATCGTGGCTTCGTTCCCGATCGGCGCACCGTGCTGCGACACGGTGACGATGTGCTCGTGATCACCAGTCGCGAGGCACGGGCCCAGGTGGAGCAACGGATCCGAGCCGTCGGGAAGCGGGGCCGACTGGCCGGCTTTCGCTAGGTGATCTCGAGAAGCTTCTCGCGCACCGCGTAGACGACGGCTTCCATCCGCGAGTGCAGTTGCAACTTCTCGAGGATGTTGCGGATGTGGTTCTTGACCGTGTTCTCGCTGATGAACAATTGCTTGGCGATGTCGCGGTTGTTGAGGC
>DASSEQ010000093.1:0-3041 GCA_035695245.1 Mycobacteriales bacterium
CCTCATGCTGCTGTTTCTCGCCGGCATGGTGGGCTTCGCGCTGACCGGCGACCTGTTCGACATGTTCGTCTTCTTCGAGCTCATGGGCGCGGCCGCTTATGCGTTGACCGGGTTCAAGGTGGAAGACCCGACGGCGGTGCAGGGTGCGCTCAACTTCGGCATCATCAACAGCCTCGGCGCCTATGTCGGGCTGATGGGCATCGGGTTGCTCTTTGCCCGAGTCGGCAACCTGACCCTGCCGCAGTTGCACGAGGCGTTGGCCCACCATCACGCGGACGCGCTCGTCGTGGCGGCATTCGTTGCGGTGATCACGGCCTTTCTCGTCAAAGGCGCGATGGTGCCCTTTCACTTCTGGCTGGCCGACGCGCACGCGGTCGCGCCGACGCCGGTGTGCGTGCTCTTCTCCGGCGTGATGGTGCCGCTCGGTGTCTATGCGGCCTTCCGTGTTTATTGGCTTGTCTTCGCGGGTGCTCTGCCGGTTGCCGATGTGCGTCGTACGTTCATCGTGTTGGGCGCGCTGACGGCTGTGGTCGGCGCGGTGATGTGCTTGGCGCAGCGGCACTTCAAGCGGCTGCTCGCCTACTCGACCATTGCTCACGTCGGCTTGTTCCTGCTGGCGGCGGGATGTCTCACCGCGTCGGGCACCGCTGGCGCGTTGCTCTATGTGGCGGGTCACGCCGGGGTGAAGAGTGCGTTGTTCCTCCTGGCCGGCGTGATGCTCAATCGCTACGGCAGCGTCGACGAGGTCGACCTCTTCGGGCGGGGCCGTGACACCCGGTTGACCAAGTGGCTCTTCGTCGTCGGCGGCCTCGCGCTGGCCGGGCTGCCGCCGTTCGGCACTGGGATCGGGAAGGCGGTGGGTGAGGAGGCCGGCCTCAGTGCGGGCTACGAGTGGATGCCGGTCGTGTTCGTGGCCGTCTCCGCATTCACCGGCGGTGCGGTGTTGCGGGCTACCGGCCGCGTCTACTTCGGCTTGGGTGACCGCCCGCGCGGAGAAAAGCACTCGACCAGCGGAAGCGCCGAAGAGGCCGAGGTGCCCACGCTTCTCTCGCGGGTGCGGATCACGATGCTCGCGCCGATCCTGACGTTGCTGCTCGGTGCGCTGGCGGTGGGTCTGTTGCCGGGCGCACACCATGCGGCCGAAGAAGCGGCGGGGCACTTCGTCGATGCTTCTGCGTATGCGCGGGAAGCGCTGACCGGTCGCGCGGTGCAAGCAGCGGCGACGCCGGACGTTGGCAACTGGACCGTTGCCGGCATCTTGCTCGGCTTGCTGTCGGCGGCGTTGGCCGTCGCCGTTGCAGCAGCTGCGCTGTATGCCCGACGCCTGCGCCTCCTGGACCGCGTGACAGTCGGGCTCGATCGCGCGACTGACGGCCTTCGGGCTTTGCACTCGGGTCATGTCGGCGACTACGTCGCCTGGATGATGGCCGGGATGGCTGTGCTCGGCGCCTTCGTTGGCCTGCCCTTGCGCTGACGGCGCATGATGACCCCATGGGGTCAGAGCAGATGGTTGTTGTCGAGCGTGTTGGCACCGTCGCGACGATCACGATGAACCGGCCGGAGCGGCGCAACGCCCTGTCGCAGTCGATGCTCGAAGCGATGGCCGAGGCGTTCACGGCGGTCGCGTCGTCCGACGCGCGGGGGATCGTGTTGGCGGCAGCAGGTCCGGTCTTCTGCGCCGGTCACGACTTTGCCGATCTCGCTGGTGCGGACGAGTCCTCGATCCGGCACATGTTGGAGACGTGCGCTCAACTGATGCGGGTGATCCAGGAGGCGCCGCAACCTGTGATCGCGCGAGTGCACGGTTTGGCCACGGCCGCAGGTTGCCAGCTGGTCGCGACGTGCGACCTTGCTATGGCATCGACGGAGGCGGCATTCGCCGCTCCGGGTGGCAAGCGCGGATGGTTCTGCCACACCCCGATGGTCGCCATCGGCCGCACCATCGGCCGCAAGCAGGCGATGGAGCTCGCGCTCTCCGGTGATGCGATTGATGCCCGAACTGCGCTGGACTGGGGTCTTGTCAACGCGGTCGTGCCGGCCGACGAGCTCGACGCCGCTGTCGTGAACTTGATGGCCAGAGTCACGCGGGGGAGCGCCGAGAGCAAGGCGATCGGCAAGCGCACCCTTTATGCGCAGTTGTCGATGCCGCAGTCGGCGGCGTACGACTACGCCACCGACGTGATGGCGCGCACGAGCCAGGCGGCGGACGCGCAGGAGGGGATGCACGCGTTCCTGGAAAAGCGCCCGCCAGCGTGGCGCCTCGACTGAGTATTTCGGCGTGTCGCGGCTGAAAACGGGCATTGCCGCGTCGATCAGTGATGCAGTCTTTGCGTGCGGACCGCCGGCCCGCGGATCGAGATCATCCGCTTCAGCCTGCTCGTCGTGCTGACGGTTGCGCTGGCTTCGGTCGCCGTACGCATCAACTCGCACTCGACTGCGCACACCTCCGCACCGCCTGCGCGCACCCCGTCGACCTCGTCGGCATCGGGCACTCCGAGCTCGACGCCCGCAACGTCGGCCCCGACCGCGATGCCGACGCCGACGCCGACGTCCACGCAGGGCGGCGGCAGCACGGCAGGCGGGGGCCCGCAGATGCTGCCGGTGACAGGTGATGAAGCCGTTTGGCTCGCCGGCCTCGCTGCGCTGCTCATGGCCGGCGGAGCGGGCGCGATCGTCGCCTCCCGACGCCCGCGGACGATCAGGTCGCGTTGACCGTCCAGGTCTGACCGCCAGGGCCATCGGCGACGGCGACGCCGATCGCGGCGAGTTGGTCCCGGAGCTGATCTGAGGTCGACCAGTCCTTCGCCGCGCGGGCCGCGTCGCGCTGGTCGAGCAGCTCCCGCGCGCCGTCCGGGAGCTCCGCCGGCGCCTTCGGCCGACCGACGTCACGGGCGATGTCCAGGCCGAGGATGCGATCGACCCAGGCAAACGTCTCGAACTTTGCTCCGGCCGGCACTGCGTCGTCCTTCTCCAGGTCGGCCAACGTGACGAGCACGCTAGGAGTGTCGAGGTCGTCGTCGAAAGCAGCCGACAGCCTCGCG
>DASSEQ010000094.1:0-4447 GCA_035695245.1 Mycobacteriales bacterium
CGCTCGTTGGCTGCAGGCGCCGGCGGTCGGTGCTCTTCTTGCGTCGTACGGCGTTGTTGTCGCCGCTGTCAGCCCGCACTCGATCGGTCAGGTCGCTCTCGTCGGTCTCTTGGGTGTTGGGTTGTCGGTCGTCTTGCTGCGTGCCGATGTGTTGCTGCCGCCGGCGGCGACGGCAACCGCGAAGGTGGGCGGTGCGGTTGGCCTGGCGGTGTGCGTTGCTGCGTCGATCGCGGGAGCGGATGGATCCGTCCTGGCGATGTGGTGCGGCATCGTGTTGGGTGCTTCGGCCGCGGCCCTGATGCCGCCGAGAGAAACCGCCGCGGGCGGCGGTCTGTTGGTCGCCGCGATGCTCCTGCTCGGCCATGTCATGCGCGTCGAGTCGAGCCCGTTGGCCACTGCTTGTGCTGCCGCTGCAGCGCTCGGGTTGGTGCTGCTGCCGACACGTTGGGCATGGCAACCACGACTGATGTGGTTCGTCCTCGGTGGCGGTGTGCTGGTCGAAGCCGTTGCACAGGTCGCCATGCAGGCGACGGCCGGGCAAGGGCGGGAGCTGAGTCGGGCGTCGGTCGGTCTGGTCGTCGTCGTGTTGCTCGCGATGGCCGCCATGGCGTGGTCGTGGTCGAGGTCTGCGGAAGCAGCGAGCGCGTTTGCGGTCGCCGCGACGTTTGCCGTGGTTGGTGCCACGGCCGAGGCGCTGGGCGGCAGTGGCGCGAGTGCTGCCGCCGAAGGAGCGGCGATCGTCGCCGGCATGATCTGCGTGCTCGCCGTTGCGGTCGCCGCTGCCGGCGCCCGTGCGGAGGCGATGGTCGGCGCAGCGGTTGCGTGCGCCTCCGGCTTGGGCACGTCGATCGCGACCGGCATTGCGCTGGCGCTGCACCATGTTGCGACGGTCGAGGCCTACATCGTCGCGCCCGGCATGGTGTGCGCGGCGATCGGCATCGTCGCGATGGCGCGACTCGCGAGCGTCTCGTCATGGGCACTGCTGCCGACGGCCGTTGTCGCGCTGGGCCCGACCTTGCTCCTCGCCTTGCGGCATGACCTCGACCGGCAGGTCGTGGTGCTGGTCGTCGGTGCCGTGCTGGTTGCGCTTGGCGCGCAGCTGCGGCTGGTCTGCCCAATCGCGGTCGGCACCACAGCCCTGTTGGTCGTTGCGGCCAGGATGCTCGGCCCGGAGATCGTGCAGCTCCCGCGCTGGCTGACGCTGTCGATCATCGGTGCGGCGCTGATCACGCTCGGCGCCACCTGGGAGCGCCGGCTGCAAGACATGCGCAACGCCGCCGAACGCGTGCGCCCCGTTATCGCAGCGCTCCGCTAAGCCCAGTTGCGGGTGCGTTGCACGGCCTGCTGCCATCTCTGGTACGACGACTCGTCGCGATCGCCGGGCTCGAAGCGCTTGTCCAGCTGCCAGGTCTGCCGGAGCTCGTCGAGGTTTGACCAGACGCCGGTGGCGAGACCGGCCAGGAAGGCCGCGCCGAGCGCGGTCGTCTCGGCCACTTGCGGCCGGCGTACCGGCACCTGCAACGTCGCCGACTGCAGCTGGCAGAGCAGGTCGTTGGCAGCGGCACCGCCGTCGACGGAGAGCTCCGGGATGTCGATGCCCGCGTCGCGCGTCATGACATCGACGACATCCCGCACTTCGAACGCGATCGCTTCGAGCGTCGCCCGGACCAAGTGGGCGCGCGTCGTGCCGCGGGTGATGCCGAGAATCGCTCCGCGCGCGGCCGGATCCCAGTGCGGTGCACCAAGGCCGGTGAGTGCTGGCACGAACACGACGCCGCCGCTGTCGTCGACAGTGCGCGCGAGCGGCTCTGTCTCGGCGGCGCTGCCGATGATGCCGAGGCCGTCACGCAGCCACTGCACGGCCGCGCCCGTGACGAAGATCGCGCCTTCGAGTGCGTAGACCAAGCCGTCGCCGATGTCCCACGCGACCGTCGTCAGCAGCCCTGCGTCGGACCTGACCGGCGAACCGCCCGTGTTGACGAGGATGAACGAACCGGTGCCATAGGTGCACTTGCTGGTGCCCTCGTCGAAGCACGCCTGCCCGAACAACGCGGCCTGCTGGTCACCGGCAATGCCGGCGATCGGAAGGTCTAGGCCGAGGAACGCATCGGGGTCAGTGTGGCCGAAGTCCCCGGACGACGGGCGCACCTCGGGCAGTGCCGTCGGTGGCACCTGCAGCAGGTCGCAGAGCTCGTCACTCCACGCGCCTTTGTTGATGTCGTAGAGCAGAGTGCGGCTCGCGTTGCTCGGGTCCGTGGCGGCGACGCGACCACTGGTGAGACGCGCCACTAGGTACGCATCGACAGTGCCGACGACGACGTCGCCTGCCTCGACGTGTTGCCACACGTCGTCGTTGCGCGCGAGCCAAGTGAGCTTGGTGCCGGTGAAGTAGGGATCGAGCCGCAGCCCGGTCAGCTCTGCAACGCGAGGCTCGTGGCCCTGGTCGCGCAGGCCGTCGCAGATTTCCGCCGTACGACGGTCCTGCCACACGATCGCTCGTCGAGGCGCGGCGAGGGAGCGCTTGTGCCACAAGACCGCGGTCTCGCGCTGGTTGGTGATGCCGATCGCGGTCGGCGGCGCTCCCGCGTTGGTCTTCAGCGCGGCCCTTGATGCAGCGAGCGTCGCCTGCCAGATCTCCTCCGGCTCGTGCTCGACCCAACCAGGCTTCGGGAAGTGCTGCGGGAACTCCTGGTAGCCGCGGCTCGCGATCCGGCCGTCGTCAGTGACAACGAGTGCGGTGACGCCGGTCGTGCCCGCGTCGATCGCGAGAACCGTCACGACAGCTCACGCAGCCGTTGGAGCACCAGCGGGTCGATTCGGCCGGGGACCAGACGCTCCTCGAGGTTCTCGATGCCGGCCCAGCTGTCGAGCGCCTCGTCGAGATCGTCGTGCGCGTGGCCGAGCTTGGCGAGCCGGTCGCGCACCTCGGTCCCCAGCTGACCGTCGAGCGCGAGGGCAGTCGCCCGGTTGGCCTTGCCGAAGTAGATGTCGTGCAGGTCGAGCAGGCGCTGGAGTTCGGCGACGGGCGCGGCGTGGTCGTCGATGCGCAGGTCGGCGAAGACGTCGCTGCCGCCGCCGTAGCCGCCTTTCTCGGTAACGACGAGGAGCGCCGCGCTCTGCCGGCCGCGCCGGTCGCCGCCGGCAAGGTCGCCGGCGTGCAAGGCGGTGAGCAGCCGACGGGTCAGCGGCGTGCGCGCGTCGGTCTCGAGCCACGCCGACTGCATGGCTTCGACGACCTCGGGGCCGACGAGGATGTTGCCTTGGATGGCGTAGCCGGCGCCGGTGACGCCGCCGGCCCAGTCATGGCACTTCGCGCCGGTGTAGCTCGCGGCGTTGCCTTTGCCGTCGACGATGCCGACTTGGCGTTCCTCGCGGAGTGCGTCGGCCTGGGTCAGTGCGTCGACGGTCCGCTGCGCTGTCATGCCGTCGCGCAGCATGGCGAGGCCGTCCGGCCGGTAGGCGAGGTTGGCCCAGGCCTGCGTCGCGATCGCACCGACGTGCGTGGCCGCGGCCGGCACCGCGGCGCCGACGCCGAGGAACTTGCTGGCGACCGCGACGCCCCAAGCCTGCCCGTCGGTCGCCGCGATGGAGAAGGTCATGGTGCGGCCGAGCCTATTGGCCCTGAACCGGGTCGTGCTGCACGCCGGTAGGGTCCGAGCACATGCGCATCGGGGTGCTGACCGGCGGCGGCGACTGCCCGGGGCTCAACGCGGTGATTCGCGGCATCGTCCGCAAGGGCAGTGAGGTCTACGGGCATGACTTCGTGGGCTTCCGCGACGGGTGGAAGGGACCGCTCGAGGGCCTGACGATGCCGTTGGACGTCGCTGCGACGCGGGGCATCCTGCCGCGCGGAGGCACGATCCTCGGGTCGTCGCGAACCAACCCGTTGAAGGTCGACGGGGGAGTGGACCGCATCCGCGCGACACTGTCCTCGCTCGGCGTCGACGGCCTCATCGCGATCGGCGGCGAGGACACGCTCGGCGTGGCCACGGCGTTGGCCGGCGAGGGGCTGTCTGTCGTCGGAGTGCCCAAGACCATCGACAACGACCTCGGTGCGACCGACTACACGTTCGGGTTCGACACCGCCGTACAGATCGCCGTCGACGCGATCGACCGCCTGCACACGACCGCGGAGTCGCACCACCGCGTGCTAATCGTCGAGGTCATGGGCCGGCACGCAGGGTGGATCGCGCTGCACAGTGGGCTCGCGGGTGGGGCCAACGTGATCCTGATTCCGGAGCGGCCGTTCGACATCGACCAGGTCTGCGGCTACATCGAGAAGCGTTTCGCGCGGCACTACGCGCCCATCGTCGTCGTCGCCGAGGGGGCGACGCCGAAGGAAGGCACGATGGAGCTCGCGACCGGCGAGCTCGACTCGTTCGGGCACGTGCGCCTCGGCGGCATCGGTGCGGTGTTGGAGAGCGAGATCCAGGCGCGCACGGGCTAC
>DASSEQ010000095.1:0-3709 GCA_035695245.1 Mycobacteriales bacterium
CACGGTGACGAGCGGGTGGCCGGCGAGCTCGGTCCGAGCGACCGCAAGACCGTTGCGCTCGCGCGAGCTCTCGCCGGCCGACCGTCGTTGTTGCTGCTCGACGAGCCCGCCGCCGGCCTCGACCGGGATGAGCGCAGAGACCTCGTCGAGAGGATCCAGTCGATCAGAGACGGCGGGACGACCGTCGTGTTGGTGGATCACGACATCGAGCTCGTCCTCGAGGTCTGCGACCGTGTGGTCGTGCTGGACCTGGGCGCAGTCGTGTACGACGGGCCGCCCGCCGGCGCACGCACAGATGATCGTGTTGCTGCGGCTTATCTCGGTGGCGCGCACACGCACGCCCCTGAGATCGAAAGAGACCGACGGTTCGAGCCGGCTGGTGTGCCGGCGCTGGTGCGGGCGCGTGACGTCTCGCTTGCGTACGGCGACACGACCGTCGTGCGCAACCTCGACTTCGACGTCCGCGCCGGTGAACGCGTGGCCTTGCTCGGACCAAACGGCGCCGGCAAGACAACGACGTTGCTGGCCTTGTCCGGTGCGCTACCCACGGTGCGCGGCCGGCTCGAAGTGCTCGGCACAACCAAGCGACGCGCGCACCTGCTCGCGCGCCGCGGTGTCGCGAACGTCCTTCAGGATCACAAGGTCTTCACGTCGCTTTCCGCCGCAGACAACCTGAGACTCGCCGGTGCGGATCGACGACGGCGAGAGCAGCTGCGCGAGCAGTTCCCGGCGCTGAAGCGCGTCTGGAACCGCCCTGCCGGCACGCTGTCCGGCGGTGAACAGCAGTTGCTCGCGCTCGCTCGCGCTGTTGCCCGCTCACCAGAGCTGCTGCTCATCGACGAGCTGAGCCTCGGACTTGCGCCGGTCACCGTCGTCGAGCTGTTCAAGGCGCTCGCCGACTGGCAAGTCGAGTCCGGTTGCGCGATCGTTTTCGCCGAGCAACACGTCGAACACGCGCTGGACTTCGCCGACCGCGCCTACGTGCTCAACGCCGGTCGTGTTGTGCTCGAAGCAGCCGCTGCTGAACTGCGGCGACGCCCCGATCTCGTCGCCAGCGCCTACCTCGGTCGCCCCGACACACCAGAATCGCGGCATGACGGTGATTGACGACCACGGACGTCCCGAGCCGCCGGTCGCGGCGGACGAGGTGGCCACGCTCCTCGGGTTCCTCGACTACCAGCGCGCGACGTTCGCTTGGAAGACCAACGGCGTGGATGCTGCCGGCCTGCGGAAGACAATCGCGGCGTCGAGCATGACGCTGGGCGGGATGTTGAAGCACCTCGCCCTCGTCGAGCTGTGGTGGTTCGCCGAGGTGCTCGCCGGCAACGAGCGGCAGCCACCGTGGTCGGAGGTGGACTGGAACTCTGACCCCGACTGGGACTGGCACTCGTCGCTCGACGACAGCCCCGACCAGCTGCGCGCCCTGTGGCGGCAGACGGTGGAAGGGTCGCGTTCGCTGACCGCTGCCGCGTTGCACAGCGGTGGTCTCGATCAGATCGCGAAGCGCACTTGGCCCGACGGCACGTCGCCGAGCCTGCGCTGGATCGTCGTACACATGATCGAGGAGTATGCGCGGCACAACGGCCACGCCGACTTGCTGCGTGAGGCGATCGACGGGGAAACGGGCGAGTAGACCCGCCCCGGTCAGGCTCGCGTCAGCCGGTGCGAGTGCCGGTGAACGATGCGGTGCCAAACGTGCCCATCTTGGCCTCGCCCGTCAACGAGTCGCCGTCGACTACCGCCGAACACTCGACCGCCATGTCGCCCATCGGTGTCTTCGCGTTGGCAGTCCACGTCAAGTTGTTGCCATCGGCAAGACCCTCGAAGTCGATGGCGCCCATCATGCTCGACATCTTCCCGGACAGCTTGGTGCCTTCCGTGGTCAGCTCGATGGTCGCTTTCTGCGCGCCCATCGGGGTGTTCATCGTGACGTCGTACTTGCCATCCACGGCCATTGCGAGTCCTCCAGATGTCGATTAGTGCGCATCGTGCTGCATCGGTCGAGGCAGGGTCAACGGGGGGTGCGGAATGATGCTCGGGTGCCCAGCGACGACGACCGCGCGGTGCAGATTGCGGTGTCGTTGCGCGAATGGTTGAGCCGGAGCTACGGCGGCGCCGTCGTCGACGCCGCACCGCCCGGTGCTGTCGGTGACGGTTTCGACGCGATCGTGGTCGCTGCCCAGTTCGCCGGCGAGACGCTGCCCTCGGAGTGGAAACAGCCGCTGATACTCCGGGCTCCACCGCACGCGGAGCGCTACGCCACGGCTGAGCGGGAGACCCGACTGCAGACCTGGTGCGCCGACCACGGCTACCCCGCGCCACGGCCGGTAGCCCTGCTGCCGCCGGGCACGGTGGACGAGTTCCCCGTGCAGGTGGTCGCGCGAGCCCCGGGACGCACGATGACCGCGGTCTTCACGAGCCGGCCATGGCGGCTGCCGGACCTGGTCCGGCGCCTGGCGGAGGCCGCGACGGCGTTGCATGCGCTGCCGGTGCCACCCTGGGCCGACGGGCCGGAGTGGTCCCTGGCGGAACGGCGACTCGCCCTGCCGCGGCATCTCGTCACACTCCTGCCGGATCCCGCTCTCAGATCCGGGCTCGATGCCGTCGAGCGGCTGTTGCCGCGGCTCGAGGAGGGGCAGCGGCAGATCTGCCACGGGGACTTCCATCCCTTCAACGTGCTTGTCGCCGGTCGCCGCCTGGCGGTGATCGACTGGACCGACGCGGGCATCGGCGACCCGCACGGCGACGTGGCCCGGACCGTGCTGCTGTTCCGCATCATCGGCACCGCAGCGCCGTCCGCCGCAGGGCGAGCGGTGCTCGGCACCGTCGGCCCCCTCCTCGCCCGCCGCTACCTGGCCGCCTGTCGTCGCCGGCAGCCGCTGGACGAAGACCGGTTGCGACTGTGGGCGCCGGTGCATCTGCTCCAGCTATGGGCGCAGGCGCTCGCCGACGAGCACGAGGTCTTCGGACCCTCGCTCGCGGGAGTCCGCTTCCGCCGCGGTCTGGCGTCGATCTTGCACGAGCGCTTTCGAGCAGCCTTGGCAGTGACCTAACCGGCTGACCCCGCTAAGACGGTCGAAAAACCGAACGACGTTCGGCATACTGCAAGGGTGGGTCGAGTCGGGGTACGCAGCGGCCTGCGCGCGCACCCCGGCGAAACGCTCGTCATCGAGGAAGCAACGGTCGAAGGCGACGTCCCGGTCGGCCCGGAAGAGCTCGAAGAGCGCCCAGGCACCGCCCGGTCCGCCCTGCGTTCGCGGGACTTCCGGGTGCTCTGGGTCGCGATGTTCTCGTCGAATGTCGGCACCTGGATGCAGAACGTCGCGCTGGGTGCCTTCGCTTACCGGCTGTCGCACTCCGCCTCGTTCGTTGCGCTCATCGGCTTCGCCCAGATGGGGCCAGTGCTGCTCCTCGCGCCGGTCGGCGGCATGCTCGCTGACGTCGTCGACCGTCGCCGGATGTTGGTCGCGACCAACATCGAGCAGATGTCGTTCTCCGCGCTGCTGGCCTGGGTCGCCGCGACCTCGCATCCGTCGCGGGCGCTGATCCTGCTCGTCGTACTCGCGATCGGCATCGGCGGCGCGCTCAACGGTCCGCCGATGTCCAGCCTGCTGCCGAACCTCGTGCCCCGCAGCGACCTCCCCGGTGCCATCTCGCTCCAGTCGGTGCAGATGAACCTGTCCCGCGTCATCGGACCGGCGATCGGCGG
>DASSEQ010000096.1:0-10488 GCA_035695245.1 Mycobacteriales bacterium
GCAACCGCCGCGACCGTGCTGGTCAGATGACGATGCTCGGTCAGGTAGACATAGCCCCAGGCGCACGGACCGATCTCTGCGGCGGTGTAGAACGCGAACGACGCCAGCACCAGTCCGGTTCGCAGCATCGGCAGGACAGTCGCATGTGTCGTGGCATCCGCGGTGGGTTCGGCATGCGACACAACGCGAGCCGCGGCCGTAGCGGGCACGGTCACTGCGACAGCAGCGATCGCGACGATTGCGACCGGCAGTCGCCATGACGCGACGTGCGCGAGCCCGGCCACCAGCAACGGGCCGATCGCGCCGCCAACCGACCAGCCGGCGTGCAACCAACCCAACCGCTTGATCTGATGGGCAGCGTCAGCGTTGACGGCGGCGTCGAGTGCGCCGCGGCCGACACCGAAGCCTCCGAACGCGATCAGCAACCACGTCCAGCTGCCCGCCAATGCCCACGCGCCGGCGGTGATCGCCGAGGCCGCGCACGCGGCGACGATCAGGACGCGGTTGGAAACGCGTCCGGAGAGCCATGCATACGCAACACCACCGAGGAGGTAGAGCAACGTGCCGGCGATCGCGACGTAGCCAAGGTCGCCCAGCGCTCGATGAAACGTGCCGCGCATGCCGGGCCAGAGGACACCGAGAGCACCGTCGGGAATTCCGAGCACGACGACGAAAGCCGCGAAGTCAACCGCGGGCGCCGTGCGCGCTATGCGCACAATGTGCGTCATGGCGGTCGTTGAGGTCACGGCGTTCCAGTTGTCAGGAGACGAGGAGGTGTTTCGCGCAGTCGACGCTCGGATGCAGACGGACTTCGCCTACCAGCAGCCCGGTCTGTTGCGTCGTACGACGGCACGAGGCGACGACGGTCAGTGGCTGGTGCTGACATTGTGGTCGGACGACGCGAGTGCGGAAGCCGGTGCACGCAGCGCACTCGACGATCCTGTCGCACGCGAGTTCGCGTCGTACGCAGCACCGAGCAGCACGAGGACGAAACGCTTCACCCTGCTCGAATGATCACTGCTGCACCAGCATCAGCGGGTTGTCCTCCGGATCGGCAATGCCGGCGAGACGGGGACCACCTGGCACGTCGAACGGCTCGATCGTGACGCGACCACCAAGCTCGCGCGCCCGCTCCAGTGAGTCGGCAACGTCGCGAACCTGCACGTAGAGGTTCACCCGGCTGTGCTCACCGCCGCGGATGTGACCAGCCGGTCCCATCTCCGGCGCTCCGATGCCGGGCGCGATCTGCATGATCGGGCCGTCGCCGATGTTCCAGTTGAAGAGCGCCTGGTAGAACGCGCGCAGCCGGTCGGGATCGCGGGCTTCGATCTCCCAATGAACGACCGGCCGCGCCCAGTCCGGACTAGGAGTGCTCACTGACCTCATAGATCTCGTCGGCCACTAGGCCGTGCGCCTCCCGATGGACGGTGTTCGCCGCGTCGGCGGTTGGGGCGTCGACGAGGCAGAAGATCTTCCCAGCCTTCTCGTCGACCCAGTACTTCTTGTACTCCACCCCGTGCGAGCCCTGGGTAGCCAGGTCGGCCTCATGCGCCTTCGCAACATCGGCGGCGCTGACGCCGCCATCCATGTTGTGCACGTCCATGTAAAGCGGCATGTCAACTCCCCTTGCGTGGATGTAAGGGCGCAGCCTGGCATGGATCGCGCGCCTTGTCAGCGCCGTCGCAGAAGCCATCGCAACTTGCGTTGCCTGCCTTCAACGATGGGGGAATCTTCTGTCGCAACTGCGGTGATTTCGACCTGCTCGGGTTCGGTCACCGGTGCTGGCCGGGCGGCCCGCCACCGGGTCAGCTCCTCGTCGAGGTCGAGCGGCATCACCGTCGTCGGCGGGCCGCTGACGGCACGGCGGTTGACCTCGCGGATCCGCGTGTTGATGTCTTCGACAAGCCGGCGAACGGCGTCTTCGCTCGTCGCTGCGGCAATCAGCGGCCGCGTCGCCTCGAGCTCCCGACGGATGGCGAGGGCCGGCGGCAAGAACGAGACGCCCTCGTCACGCAGTTTGCGCCGGACCCACCACAACTCGTCGAGCGGCTGGTCGAGGTCTTCGATCGGCTTGCCCTTGCCAGGAAGGTCTTCGAACGCACCGCGGGACTCGGCGTCACGAATCTGCTGGTCGATCCATGACTCCCATTTGACCCCGGGCGGCTTGCGCTCGGACATGCCTCAAGCCTAGAGCGAGCGATTCTGCACCACCTCACTGGACAATGGTTCGACGTAGTCGTTATAGTCAATTGACTCACTTGACTTTGCGGCGTTAGGACATAGCGGGTGGATGGCTACATCGTGCTGGGCAGCGCGATCATCGGGCTCCTCGTCGGCCTGACCGGCGCAGGAGGCGGCGCGCTGATGACGCCGATGCTGATCCTGCTGTTCTCGGTCAAGCCGACCGCCGCGATCTCCTCCGACCTGGTGGCCGCGCTTGTCATGCGCCCGGTCGGTGCCGCCGTTCACTTCCAGCGCGGCACGGTCAACCTGCGTCTCGTCGGCTGGCTCGCGCTGGGCTCCGTGCCGGCGGCCTTCACCGGCACTTACCTCCTGCATCGACTGAGTGACGGCCCTGCTGCCGCGGCAAACGTCGAGAAGGCCCTCGGCGCGGCGCTCCTGCTCGGCGCCGCGGCAATGGTGCTCCGAGCGATCCTGGATCGCCGTGCTGGCCAGACCCGCGAGGGTCTCGTCCACGACGTGTCCGCGCGGCCGCTGCGCACGATCGCGATCGGTGTGGTGGGTGGCATCGTCGTAGGCATGACGTCAGTGGGCGCGGGCTCGCTGATGATCGTGCTGCTGATGTTCGCCTACCCGACGCTCAGTGCCGGCCGGCTCGTCGGCACCGACCTCATGCAAGCGATTCCATTGACCGCCGCCGCTGCGCTCGGCGCGCTGGCCTTTGGTCACGTCGACATCCCCATCACCAGCTCGATCGTGGTCGGCAGCGTGCCCGCCGTACTCGTCGGTTCGCTGCTCTCCTCGCGCGTCCCCGACCGTCACCTGCGCCCTGTCATCGGCGTCGTGATCCTCGCCTCCGGCCTGAAGTACGTCGGACTCACGACCGACGAGCTCGCTGTTTCCGTCGCGGCTGTGGTCGCGATCCTGGCGGGACGCGCCATCATCAACGCGCGCCGTCAACGAGTCCAAGACGACCCCGCCATCCCCAGCGAATTCGCGGCCGACCAACCGGCTAGAGAAGGCACCATCGCCCCCGCTGCACGCTGACGTCTTTGGCCCTGCAGGTGTCGGCCAGACGGGTGAACTTGCGCCCTCGAACGGCGATGTCAGACAGATCGGCGTAAGCCATCCGAGTGAACCCGGACATCACAACAAGTCCGGACATGACTGATTCGCAAACCAGGACTCTCCGGAGCCAATGCACGCTTATCTTCAGTCGGCTCGTCTCATCGGGTCATGCGGTGTAGTCCGGATGACCTATTCAAGACTGCGGATTTCCTAGCCCGATCTACCTACTGCATCCCCGTCCATCCGGGTGAGCGGTTGGTTGGAAAGGAGACCGCCATGCTCAAGCTGTATGTCACTCTCCTCACTGTCACAGGTCAGATCAAAGACCGGTGGACACGTGACGACGACGGCGCAACCGCCGTCGAGTACGGCCTCATGGTCGCCCTCATCGCGGTCGCGATCATCGGTGCAGTGTTCACGCTCGGCGGAAAGCTGAACGACCTGTTCACCACTGTGAGCGACAAGCTGCCCTAGCCACGGGCCCACCACTGAGGTGGCGGCCCGCGGCCGGACAAGACCCCCCTCCTGCCACGACCGCGGGTCGCCACCTCGCCTTCCCAACTCCCAGTGAGGCGACTTGTCATGAAGATGCAGACGCGTTTGCGTGAGGACAGCGGCGCCATCGCCGTCGTCTACGCAGTCGTGTTCGTCTTCGTCGTGGTGCCTCTCCTCGTCGTCGGGACGACGACCTACGTGCGATCGAGCACGACCGGCGAGCTGCAGCGCGCGAGTGACTCGGGCGCACTCGCCGGAGCGGCCACGATCCCCTTCGGCAACGCGAGCTTCGTCCTCGACTACATCGACGCCACCAGCGATGGTGCGACCACCGACACGTTGAACCAGCTCGGCCTCGACTACTCGTCACCCGACCCGCTGCAAGTCGCGTGCGACCAGGCAGTGCGGTCGGCGACAGACCCGCACAACGTTGCAGCGACATACGCAACTGCTCCGAGCTGCCAGGCCGAGTACCTGTCCGATCCCACGATCGTCGGTGCCGCGAAAGCGTGCGCAGCCGCGCTCGGTGTGCAGGCGCCGCCGCTACCGGGGCAGCCCGACTTCTCCACGCTGCTGCCGGCGCTTTTCCATCCGGGCGTGCAGACGACGATGTCGTGGCCGGTCACTGGGCCGATGGACAAGGTCCTCGGCGGGGGCACCGGAAAAGTCGAGACCACGACGTCGATTGCGCGCCGCCGGTTCAAGGACATGGTCGTCGTGCCCGTCGTCGCCGCACCGGTCAACGTCACCGGCGGCACCGCAGACACGCAAACCATCAACCTCAATCCCTACGCCGGCGACGTCCGCGGCTTCGTCAGCGGTGCCCTCGACGGCACCGATCAGCTGCTCCAGCAAACCCCGCAGCTTGCACCCTGCGCGCAAGCCGTGGACGCAGCGCGCGGCGACTTGCTCGACGCCGTCGACCCGCCGTCGACTGGGCCGCAGTTCGACCAGATCCTCAGCGATGCGCTGGCCGACCAGACGCCCATCGTCGTGGTGCAGGTGGTCGAAGACCTGTCCGTCCCCTATCTCGACTTCGTGCCGGTGTGCGTCGCGAGCGTCAACGGTGACTACGTCGGCCACCCCACGACCTTCGGCGACTGCGCCGTCGTCGCACCAGGCGCGTTCCGAGCCTCATTGAGGAGGCAGTGATGCGACGCAGACGCAGGCTCGACGAGCCGACCTTCGACGACCGCGGCGCGACTGCGATCGAGTTCGCGCTCGTCTTCCCGGTGCTGCTCGCGATCGTCCTGATGACGTTGTACGGCGGCTTCTACCTCTATTACGCAGCCGTCGCCGAACATGTCGCCCGCGACGCCGTGCGCGACGCCACCCTCCCAGTCGCCGGCAACTCGACCTATCCGACCACGGCCGAGGTCTACGCGACCGCAAACAACACCGGCAGCAGCTTGATCCCGGCGCCCACCTCCGTGCAGATCGATGCGCCGGCCGGCGCAAGCGATCCACCGCGCGAGGGCGACGAGGTGACCGTCGCCGTCACTTATGACCTGCCGGTGGTGAAGGCAGTTGCGCGCGCCCTGTGGTTCCTTCCATCACCACCGACGTCCATCACCCGAGTCGCAAGCGGGAGGCGGGAATGAACCTCCGGCGAGATGACAGCGGCGTCGCCGCACTGGAGTTCGCGTTGCTGCTCACGGTGTTGTTCGGCGTGCTCGCACTCACCTATCCGCTCGGGCAGGCCTTCATCGAGAAGATGCGCGTCGGCCGCGCCGCCGGCACTGCTGCACGCTTCGCTTCCGCCGCGCCGGACAGCCCGGCGTACGGCGCTTCCGGACGACGGCCGACGACGGCCGATGTCCAGAACGCTGCCGACCAGGCCTACGTCGGCGATGGCGGATCGCTCTCCGGGTTCACCGTCGACGTCTCACCCGGCACCCGCCCCGGCGACCTGGTGCAGGTGCACACCCAGAAGGTCGTCGATCTCGGACCGCTTGGTTCGTTCCTCGAGGTGATCAAGGTGATCCCCTCGCACACCATCACCGTGTCGGCCACCGCTAGTGACCGCGAGGAGTGACAAACATGAGAAAGCTCAACGCAAGCATTGTCATCGGAATAATCGTGGCGATCATCGGCGCGTCCAGCGTTGTCGCCTACGGACGCAGCGTCAACCATCGGATCGCCGACGGTAAGCGCACGCAATCGGTGCTCGTCGCCGACCATGCGCTTGTCGCGGGCTCTTCGGCCGCTGCACTCAAGGGCGACGTGCACACGATGCAGGTTCCGGGTGCCTTTGCCGTTGACGGTGCGATCGCGTCGCTCTCGAACGTTGCGGACGGTCAGGTGTTGCTGACCGCCGTGCCCAAGGGCGGCCAGCTCGCCAGCAGCAGCTTCGGTGACCCGGCCGAAGCTGGGCGACTCGCACCCGCCGTCGGAGATGTCGCGCTCGCGGTGCAGACCGACATCTCTCCTGGTGTCGCGCGCTATCTCACCGCGGGTCAGCTGGTGGACGTCTTCGTCACCTACAACGACGTGCGCAATGCGTCGGGCAAACCGACCTTCGCATCCGACCGGACCAAGCTCTTCGTGACCGGGGTCAAGGTGCTCGCGGTCAGCGTGGCTCAGGCGCCGACGCAGACGACCTCCGGCCACTCGGTGTTCAGCAACGCCTCGTCGGCGCAACAGTCCCAGATGCTGCAGGACAAGGTCATCGCTGTCCTCGACCTGACTCCCACCGACGCCGAGCGGCTCGTCAATGCACAAGCACTCGGCAGCATCTACCTCGGCTACACACTCAAGGGCGGCGACACGACACCAACCGGCGTCATCCCCGACGACGTCGTGCGGAGCAACCGCTGATGCTCACCACCGCGCGGACACTCGGCGTGCTCGACCGGACGAGGCAGTTGCAGTTGCTGTCCGCAACGCTCGACGTCGAGCCGGTTGACCTGTCGCTCACCACCTTCGCCTTGGCGGGCACCCCGGCCGTCGACGTGCTGGTCGTCGGGTCGCGGGAGCTGTCACCGACCGGCCTGCGCCGGCTCGAGCGATGGACGAGGCTCAACCCCGCCGGCGTAGTGGTCGCCCACGTCGACGGCCTCGCCGTTGACCGCGCAGCCTTGCGGGCGGCCGGGGTCGACCACGTCATCCGCGGCCCGCTGACGAAAGCAAAGCTGACAACCGCCGTACGTCGTGCAGACACGACTCTGGAGGCGCTCTGCGCAGCCGCCGGTCAGCTGCAAGCTGAGCAGCCAGTTGCACTGCTCCCGCAGCAGCGTGACGACGACGTTTGGGACGAAGATGCGGCGGACGAGTTCGACGACGAAGCGTGGGCCGAAACGGCCGACGGCACCCCGGCACGCTTGGTCACGATCGCTTCAGCAACCGGAGGTTGCGGCAAGACGTTCTACGCGACAAACGCGGCGGCGCTGCTGGCGCGCGCCGGACAGAAGGTGCTGGTCGTCGACCTCGACCTACAGTTCGGCGAGGTCGCCGCAGCGCTTCAGGTGAAACACCCTTACAGCGTCTACGACGGTCTCTTCATGGCCAACGGCGAGCGGCTGCCGCGAGCTGCGTTTGCCGAGCACTTCGACGAGCTCGTGTTTCACCACCCGCTCGGGTTCGACGTGCTCACCGCGCCACGCGACCCGGTGCTGGCGGACTACATCGGCGCCCGCGACGCCGCGACCGTCCTGGATGCGGTGGGCGACCGCTACGACGTCGTCATCGCCGACACCCCGCCCTCACTTAACGACGTGGTGATCGCTGCTCTCGACCGCTCGGTGAGCGTCACAGTCCTGGCAACGCTCGATGTTCCGTCGCTGCGCAACCTCACCGCCTTCCTGGACGTGCTGCGACGGCTAGGAATGGACGACGAGCGCATCGATCTCGTGCTCAACAAGGCAGAGAACGACGTCGGTGTCACCGTCGAGCAGGCCAACGAGGCCTTCCAAGGCCGGTTCCGCTCGGTGCTGCCGGTCGACCGCGCCGTCTCACGATCGGTCAATCTCGGCACGACGGTCGTCACCCACGAACCGCATTCAAAGGTGGCCCGCGCATTGGTGCCATCGGTCACGCTGCTGTCCGAGCGCCTTGGCTTCGTCCCGCAACCGGCGGACATCCTGCCCGACCCGGGCAGCGTCGGTGGGACGCGCCTGCACATGTTCTTCGACCGACTGCTCCGTCGGTTTGCCTTGGGAGGTAACGCATGAAGCTCTCGCAGCGCCTCGCTGCCGAACCCGCCACGGCACCGTCGCCAAAGGCTCCGCGGCAGCGCGTCACCCGCACCGCTCCCGTGGCCCGGGCCATGCCGGTCGCGACATCGTCGCTCGATGACCTGCGCATCGCCGTACGTGACGGCGTCGTGTCCGAAGTCGGACCGCGGTTGTCCGAAGCCGTTGTCGACGATGTGCAGCTGCGCGGCCTCGTGGAGAAACATCTCGACCGCGCCCTGCGGGTGTCGAGCGTCGCCATCAGCCCGGCGGAGCGGCACGAGTTCATCGAGGCCACCCTCGCCGACATGGTCGGTTGGGGCGTGCTCACCCCCTTGATGAGCGACCCATCGGTCACCGAGGTCATGTGCAACGGGCACAGCCAGGTCTTCGTCGAGCGGGAAGGGACGATCGAGCTCACTGACCTGCGGTTCCCGTCCGAAGCGGCGCTGCGGCAGGTCATCGACCGGATGCTGTCCGTGGCCGGCCGACGGATCGATGAGGCGAGCCCGATGGCCGACGGGAGGCTCGCGGACGGCAGCCGCATCAACGCCATCATCCCGCCGCTGTCGCTCGTCGGGCCGGTGTTGACAGTGCGCCGGTTCCCGGAGTCCTCCTTGTCGGTCGCCGACCTCATCAGCCGAGAGACGTTCTCGACTGACGCCGCGGTCTTCCTCGAGGCAGCAGTGCGCGGCAAGCTCAACGTCGTCGTATCCGGCGGCACCTCGACCGGCAAGACGACATTGCTCAACGTGCTGTCGTCGTTCGTGCCGCCTGCGGAACGTGTCGTCACGATCGAGGACGCAGCAGAACTGCGACTCGCGCAACCGCACGTCGTGTCGCTGGAGGCGCGCCCCGCCAACATCGAGGGCGCAGGTCGCGTCACCATCCGTGACCTGGTGCGCAACGCGTTGCGCATGCGACCCGATCGCATTGTCGTCGGCGAGGTGCGCGGCGGCGAGGCACTCGACATGTTGCAAGCCATGAACACCGGCCACGAAGGCTCACTCACCACGGTGCATGCCAACTCGCCGCGCGACGCGCTGCTGCGACTCGAGACGATGGTGTTGATGAGCGGCCTGGACCTGCCGCTGCGCGCCATCCGCGAACAGATCGCCAGCGCCATCGACATCGTGGTGCAGGTCGGGCGGCGCCGCGACGGCGGACGTGTCGTGACCTCGATCTCGGAGGTGCAGGGCCGCGAGGGCGACACCATCACCCTTCAGGAGATCTTCCACCGCGGCGGCGAGAGCGCGCTGCGGGCGACCGGACTGCGCCCGCACTGCGTGGACCGCCTGGCCGAACGCGGCGCCGACGTGCCTGCGCACGTCTTTCGTGGGGCTCCTCAACTGCGCCTCGGACGGTCCCGATGAGTCCCGTCTTCGACGGGCTGCTCGTCGGAGTCGGCCTTTTCGTTGCTGCCGCCGCCCGCGCCCGGGCCCGTCAGCGGCAGGTCCGGGACCTGCGAGCCGCGCTGGACCTCGAGTCGATCGGGAGCGGCACCGCACCTGACCCTGAGCACACCAGCTCCTTGCTCGCGCGCAGTGGTTTGCTGGCGGAGCGCGCCCTCGGTGACAGCAAGCTCACATGGGCGCGCCGGGTGCTCGAACGCAGCGACTGGGCGCTCTCGCCGGGCGAGTTCGCCGTTGTCACCGGTTGCGTGACGCTTGTCGCAGCCGCTCTGGGTGCGCTGCTCGGCGGCGTGGTGCTGGCCCTGTTGTTCGCGGTCGTGGGCGCCGTTGCGCCGTACGCCGCTGCAGTAAGAGCGGTGTCACGCCGCCGGCGTGCGTTCGACGAGCAGTTTCCGGCGCTGCTCGATCTGCTCGCCGGCAGCCTCGAGTCCGGAGCCAGCGTCTCGCAGGCGCTCCAGCTTGTCGTCGAGGAAGCCGACGATCCGGCGGCAAGCGAATTCGGGCGGGTGCTCGCAGCAACCAAGATGGGTGTCCCGCTCGGCGAGGCACTGACGGCCGCCGCGGACCGGATCGGCTCGACCGACCTGACCTGGACGGTGCAGGCGATCGTCGTTCAGCAACGGACCGGTGGCAGGCTCGCCGACGTGCTGCGCATCGTTGCGCGCACGATGCGAAGCCGGTTCGAGCTGCAGCGCGAGCTGCACGCACTCACCGCCGAGGGGCGGCTCTCGGCGTACATCCTCGGCGGGTTGCCGTTTGCATTGGCGGCACTCCTGCTCGTCGTGAACCCGCACTATCTGAACCCGTTGTTCCACGACCCCATCGGCTACTTGCTGCTGGCCGGCTCTGGTGGGCTCATGGCCATCGCCTTCACGTGGATGCGCCGCATCGTCAAGGTGGAGGTGTGAGGTGATCATCATTGGCGCATTCCTGCTGGCGCTCGGTGTCGGCATCACGGCGGCGTCGCTCTTCGCGACGCGAGTCGCGGTCGCGACGACATCGCAGTCTGTCGCTCTTGTCGAAGACGCGCCGCGCGGACCTGGTCTGGCCTATCGGGCGTTCGAGCCGCTGCTCGGATCAGCGACTCGCGCGATGGGCGCACTGTCTCCCCGCGGACGCCTCGAACTCACCCGCAAACGACTTGTGTATGCCGGGCTCGAAGG
>DASSEQ010000097.1:0-8336 GCA_035695245.1 Mycobacteriales bacterium
ACTCGCAAGAGCGGCATGAGTCTTACGGATTTTCATGACGAACCTTTCGTTCGATGATCGAGCGCCGGTTTCGCCACTGCTCCCCGCCGGGCCCCCGTGGCGACCAATCGCACCCGGCGGATCAACACTCGCCCTCAGCCACGTTGGCTGTGCTGCCACTATGGGAGGGCCGCAGCGTTTAGACTTCGTTTAGTCGCGCGTTTAGTCCCTAAACGGTTCACAAGAGCCGGGCGGCCTAGCCCGAACGAGCCAGACCCGGCTTCGTCGAACGGCAAACGCTCGATCTGTCAGCGGTCAGGTGGGTTATAGGCCTCGTAACGGCTGACAGATTGATCAAGGCGTCAGGCGTGGCGTGCGGTGACCCACTTTCCCGTCAGGCTGTGCGGTTGGAGCCCGACCACTTGTAACTCGGCTGTCGTGGCGTCGTCGTCCAATACGTGCGCATGCCATGCCTGCGCCCAAGCTCCGTTGGCAGTGCGGTAGTGCGTGACTGCCGTGACCTCGGGCCATCGCGCGGTGTCCACGTCAGTGAGGCCGACCTCAACGGGCCCGCGTGTGACCCAGCCGGGTGCGAACCGGGAGGTCGGATCATGTCGCTGGATGATCGCGATGCCATCCGGCGCGAGGTGGCGGGCAACCACCCGCAAGAGATCGCGCCGTTGCGATGGTTTCGGCACGTTGATCAAGTGCGAGAGAAGCAACGCCACGTCGAACTGCTCGTCTAGCGCCAACGACTCGATGCGGGATCGGTGCGTCCGCGCGCTGCGGACCTGATCCAACATCTCCGCTGACTCATCGACGGCCAGTACGTCGAAACCTCGCTCCGCGAGAGGGTCCGCGATCCGGCCGGCTCCCGCACCAAGATCCAGAACCCTTCCTGTCGGGACTGTGCAGAGCTCGAGGACCGCTGACAGTTCAGGCTCTGGCGGCAGCGAGGCATACACCTCCACCGGACAGCCATCCGGGGTCACCACCATAACCGCAGACTCTCACCGTTGCCGCAGACGGCCGAGGCTCGGGTGAATCCTGGGGATCTGCCGGATTGTCGGCGCGATCGCTGTCAAGATTCCGTCGTGCCACGCCTGTCCGAGCCGTTCGCGCTGCGCGAGTTTCGCGGTCTGTGGATGGCGCGCGGCCTCTCGCTGCTCGGCGATCAGCTCGCTCGGGTGGCGCTTGCAGTGCTGGTCTTCCACCGGACCGGCTCGCCGGCCTGGACGGCGTTCGTCTATGCCCTCACCTACCTGCCCTACCTCGCCGGTCCGATCTTTGCCGGCATCGCCGATCGGCGCTCGCGGCGTGGCGTGATGATCGCGCTCGACCTCGCCCGCGGCGTGCTTGTCGTGGCAATGGCGCTGCCGGGCATGCCGCTACCGGCCATGTGCGTGCTGCTCGCCCTCGCCACCGCCCTGTCGCCGGTCTACGACGCTGCGCGTTCCGCGACATTGCCGGACGTGATGTCGAAGTCGCTGTATCCGACCGGCCTTGCCGTCTTCACGATTACGACGGAGGGCGCACAGGTCCTCGGGTTTGCCATCGGTGGGTTGCTCGTCAGCTTGACCGGCGCGCGCCTGGCACTTGCCTTGGATGGGCTCACCTATCTGGCGTCGGCGCTCCTCGTCACGGTCGCGGTGGTCAACCGCGCCGCGCCGATGGCACGTCGCGCACAACCAATGCGTGAGTCGCTGCGTGTCGCCTCGCGGTTCGTCTTCGGGTCGCCATTTCTCCGTGCGTTGCTTGCGCTTGCATGGCTCAACGCCCTGTGGATGGTGCCGGAAGGTCTGGCCGCTCCTTACGCCGCGCAGGTGCATGCAGGAGCGGTCGGCGTCGGCGTGTTGCTTGCTGCCATCCCGTTCGGCTGTGTCGTCGGTGCAGCTTTGGTCAGCAGGTTTGCCGAGCATGAACGGCGGTTGCGGTTGATGCGACCGCTCGCTGCGTTGGCCGCGGCCCCCCTGGTCATGTGTTTCGCCCACCCGGGACTCGTCCTGTCAGTGCTTCTCTGGATGCTCTGCGGCGTCGGCACGGCGTACAACGTTCCCGCCAATTCGGGGTTCGTGCAGGCACTGCCAACCGAGCGTCGCGCGCAGGCCATCGCACTCGTCACCACCGGCATGGTCCTGGGTCAAGGACTTGCGGTCGTGGTCGGCGGGGCGCTCGCCGACGTGTGGAATCCGGCCTCGGTGGTGGCGGCGACCGGCGTGATCGGGCTTCTCGTCGTCGGGGTTCTGTCGCGCACCTGGCTGCGCGCGCCCGCTGTCATCGACCTCAGCGATGAGGTCCGGCTCGCTGAGCCGGCTGTCAGCTGAGCTTGCCGCCCGGAGCCGCGACGATCAGGTCGAGCAGCTTCTGCGTGATCAGCGGCTCGAGACCCTCCGTGTGACCCTTGTCCCGGCGTACGACGTCAACGATCACGCGATCGTCCTTCGCGTCGGGAAAGACGTAGACCTCGGCCACGCCCGGGCGCGGCTCGCGTCCCCAGCTGATTGTCGACCGGTCACCCCAGCGCGTGTCGTGCACCTGGCCCGGCTCGGTGTCGACGACGTCGTCCAACCGGACCCGCGCACCGGCGGCGTACTTCTCCGCCCAGGGCGACGTCGCCGGTAGCTCCACGATCTCGTGCTCGCCGGTGGCGAAGATGAAAGAGAAGTCGGCGTCCGGCAACGGCGGCGGTTCGAACCGGCGCCGCATCTGTGCCATCGCCTCACGCTGTTCGGGTGTGCGGGGCGGTCCGAAGCCCTCCACGATCTGGGCGTTGCCGATGCGGCCACCCGAGAGGCTCAGGAAACCGTCGACGCGGTCGGCGAAGAATGAAGTGTTCAGCAACCGGCGTGACGTCATGCCGCCCTGCGAGTGTCCAACCAGCCACATGGCGCGGATCGCGTCTTTTCCGAAGCGGTCATAGATCTGCGTGACGACGTGATGCAGATGCTCGTCGTCGGCCTCGCCCACCCAGGCTCGGAACGGCTGGCCGGTTGCCGCGGTTGGTGCGGCCACGACGAGTTGGTGGCTGTCGACGTAGTCGTGCGCCGGAAAGTAGCCGCGCTGCCAGACGCCGGCCGAACCGCCGCCGTGCAGGTTGAGCAGGAAGGTGAGCTGCCCGCCCGGTTTCGTCGGGAAGTCGAGGTAGTACTTGCGGCCGGTCGCGGCGTCGACGCAGGTTTCGCTCGTCATGAGCAATGTTCTTATCGCGACCGGGGTCGCGGCGCTACGGACGTACGACGGGAAGACCCGCTGACTCCCAGGCGTCCATGCCGCCGGCGACGTTGACGATGGAGAACCCCGCGCCGGCGAGCGCATCGGCGACGACTGCCGAGCGGCCGCCGACGTGACAGATGCACGCGATCATGCGGTCCCGCGGCAGATCGTCCACCTGCGCGCCGAGTCGCGACATCGGCACGTGCATGGCGTCCGGCGCATGCACCTCAGCCCATTCGTCGTCCTCGCGGACGTCGAGCAACATCGCTCCCTCGCCGACAAGACGATGCGCGTCGGCGACGGAGACGTCCTGTGCCATCAGCGACCTTTGAAGGTCGGCTCACGCTTGTCCACGAACGCCTTCGCGGCTTCGCGGTGGTCCTCGGTCGTGCCGGTGTGCACGTGATGGGTGACCTCGAGGTCGGAGCAGTCACCGAGCTCGCCGAAGACCGCGCGGTTGAGGTTCTCCTTCATGTAGCGCAAGGCAACGCGAGGACCGTGCGCGAGCCGACGCGCGCGATCGATCACCTCGTCCATGAGCGAGTCGGCCGGGAAGACACCGTTGACGATGCCGAGACGCTCGGCCTCGGTCGCGTCGATGCGGTCGGAGAAGTAGTAGAGCTCCTTCGCCTTCGCGCTGCCGATGAGCCGCGTGAGGAACCACGTGCCGCCGTAGTCACCGGAGAAGCCGACGCGCGCGAACGCCGTCGTCAGGATCGCGTTGTCGGACGCGTAGCGGAGGTCGCAGGCCAGGGCGAGCGACAAGCCGGCGCCGGCGGCCGCGCCGGGCAACGCGGCGATGGTCGGCTTTCCCATCTGCCAGAGCCGCACCGAGGTTGCGCGCTGGTTGAGTCGCTGCAGCTGGATCTTGTCGTCATACGACTGCTTCTGGCCGAACAACGGATCCGCGCTCGCCATCGCCTTGACGTCGCCGCCGGCGCAGAACGCGCCGCCCGCACCGGTGATCACGATCGCTCCGACGTCGGTGTCGGTCTCGAGGTCGGCGAGCACTCGCCCGAGGGCGTTGATCATCGGGCCGGAGAACGCGTTGCGCCGCTCCGGCCGGTTGAGGGTGAGGACGGCGACGCCGTCGTCGACCATGCCCAGCAGATCGTCGGTGCCGGTGTCGATGGATGCCATCGTGCTAACTCCTCAGGCGGGCGTGCGAGTGAACGTGACGCCGGCAACGGTCACGTCGCCGGTGCGGTCCGGTGCGGCCGCCCGCACCTGGATGATGCGCTCGGGTTCATCGGGCGCAGCGGTGACGAATTCAATGGTTTGCCTACCGCCCTCAATGGTGAGCGTTGTGCCCTCGGGCTCCACATCGAGCAGACCGCCCCAGATTGCGGCGGTCTTGTCCGGCTCGTGCACGGCGACGGTCAGGCCGAGCAGGCTGCCGGCAGCGTACGACGGGATGGTTGCCGTCCACGCCGGGCCACCCCAACGCCACGACCCGACCGGGTTGGTGATGTCCAGCGCCACGATCGCTCCGGGCACATCCTTGGGGTGCAGGTGCAGATCGACGATGTCGGGGTGCGAGTGGTCGTGCACCAGCCGGGCGCCGGCATCCGCGACGCGTGACCGCGTGGCGGCTTCGTCGGCGACCTCGAACATGCACATGTAGCCGCAGTCGCCGCCGTTGCGGCTGATCTGTCGGCCTGCGGCGGTGTCGGCGCGCGTCGGGGACACGATTTCGAGGAACGTGTCGCCGAGGGCGTACACGGCGTTGCGCAGCCCGAAATGGCCGACGCCTTCGTCGTGGAACGGCGCGCTCACGCCGAGCGCGTCCTCGAGTGCCGCCATCGTCGCGTCGAGGTCGGTCGCGGCGACGACGGCCTGACGGAGCCGGGGGAGAGTCGTCACTCCGCGGACTCTAGCCTTGCGGCTCGTGAGCGACTCCGAGCCCGAGGTCTACCGCCAGCACCGGTTCACTCTGCCGCCGGGCGCGACCGACCTGCTGATCGTGCGGCACGGCGAGTCGGCGCCGGCGCGGCTGGACAAGCCGGCGCCCAAGGTCGACGGGCACAGTGACCCCGAGCTCGCGCCCGAGGGCCGCACCCAGGCGGAGCGGCTCGCGGACCGGCTGGCCCACGAGAAGATCGACGCGATCTACATCACCAGCCTTCGTCGTACGGCGGAGACCGCGGCACCACTCGCCAAACGGCTGGGAATCGCACCGGTCGTCGAAGCCGACCTGCGCGAGGTCTTTCTCGGTGAGTGGGAGGGCGTGGCCTTCCGGAAGTATGTCTCCGAAGGGCACCCGACCGCGCTGCGGATGATGAGCGAACGCCGCTGGGACGTGATCCCCGGCGCCGAGAGCAACGAGGCATTTGCCGCGCGCGTGCGGGTTGGTTTCGAGCGCATCATCGCCGCGCACCCAGGTCAGCGGGTCGTTGTCGTCGTGCACGGCGGTGTGATCGGACAGATGATGTCGCTCACGACCGGTTCGCCGACTTTTACCTTTATCGGCGCGGATAACGCGTCCATTTCACAAGTTGTCGCCATGGGTGACCGCTGGGCGGTGCGCCGTTTCAACGACACCGCCCACCTCGACCCGGTCTTCTCCATTGCGGCCGAGCCACTTACGTGACCAACGACCGATACGTCCACTAGCCGGGACCGCCCGCCGGTGCCAGGATCGGGTCGTCCGGACGCGTCCGGCGCCCGGTGTCAGCCGGTGGGGGTGGTCGCATGACCGAAATCCTGATCAGCAACCTGGCGAAGGAAGGCGAGAAGCGTCCCTTCAAGGCGCATGGCCACGTCCTGGTGGGCAGCGCGGGCGGGGCCTGCTACACGCACGCGACGTTCGAGCCAGGTTGGCGCTGGTCGAAAGACGTCGCACCGATCGCGGGCACCAAGTCCTGCCAGACCCGGCACCTCGGCTACGTCATCACCGGGGAGATGCACATCATCGCCGACGACGGGACCGAGATCGATGTGCGTACAGGTGACGCATTCGATCTGCCGGCCGGCCACGACGCCTTCGTAGTTGGAGACAAGCCCTGCGTCATGATCGACATCTCGCCGCAGGCAACGGCGTACGCACGCGCCGGAGTGACGGCAGCCGCTGGCGATCGCTACACCGACATCGTGCGGCGCGGCTACAAGGCCTTCAACACCGGCGACATCGACACGCTGCGCGGGCTGCTGTCGATCGACGTGATCCAGCACGTGCCGGGCGCGAGCCAGCTGAATGGTGACTACAAGGGCATCGATGCCGTGCTCGACTACTACGGGCGCATCGGCGAGCTGACCGACGGGACGGCGCGCGCGCACCTGGTCGACGTACACAGTGACGGTCACGGCCACGCCGTGTCGAGCCATGTCTTGTCGGCGACCCGCAAGGGCACCACGTTGGTGAGCCGCGGTTCCATCCTGTTCACCTTCATCGGTGAGAAGGCAACCGACCTCCTCGAACTGCACGCGGACACACCTGCTTTCGACGCGTTCTTCGCCTGACGCCCATCCGGGCGTGCCCCGCACGGAGGTCGGGGCGATAACGTCCCGCTCGTGACAGACATCCGCTATCCGGTCGCGAGCGGGACGTTGCCCGGCTATCTCGCCGTGCCCAGCGGCGCGGGTCCATGGCCGGCTGTTGTCGTGCTGCATGAGGTATTCGGCCTGACCGACGACATCCGCAAGCAGGCCGATCGCTTCGCCGACAACGGCTATCTCGCGCTGGCCCCTGACCTCTTCGGCTGGGGTAACACGGCGCGCTGTCTCGTCGCGAGCTTTCGTACGATGCTCAAGGGCGAGGGACGCATCTTCGACGACGTCGAAGGCGCGCGACGGTTTCTCACCGACCGAGACGACTGCTCCGGGCAGGTCGGGGTGATCGGCTTCTGCTTCGGCGGCGGCTTGGCGTTGCTCACCGCGCCGCACGGGTTTGCGGCCTCCGCGCCCAACTACGGACACTTGCCCAAGGATCCGTTGAAGCGTCTCGCCGACTCCTGCCCCACGGTGGCGTCGTACGGCGCGAAAGACCGTCAGCTCAAGGGCGCTGCCTCGAAGCTGACGGCCGCACTCACCGAGCTCGGTGTCGAGAACGACGTCAAGGAGTATCCGACAGCCAAGCACGGATTTTTGTTCAAGCACACCGGCAAACAGGCGTGGAGCGAACCGCTGATGGTTGCCTATGACGAAGCGGCCGCCGACGACGCGTGGCAGCGAATCTTCGGTTTCTTCGATCGCCATCTGCGAGGTGCTGCATGAGTGACGTCGAGGTCAGCGAGAACGTCGCCGCGCCGGCCCCGAAGGTGTACGGCTTGGTCGCCGACCTGCCGCGAATGGGGGAGTGGAGCCCGGAGAACACCGGCGGCCGCTGGCTGAGCGGCGCTTCCGGTCCCGCTGTTGGTGCGCGCTTCCGCGGCACCAACCGCGCCGGCTGGAGGTTCTGGTCGACCACGGTGACGGTCCGATCCGCCGACGTCGGGCGTCGCTTCGCGTTTGATGTCGACGTCTTGGGAGTGCCGGTCGCGACCTGGGAATACACCTTCGCCGACGCCGCCGACGGATGCGTCGTGACCGAACACTGGACCGACATGCGTCCCGGTTGGATGCGCGCCGCATCGATCCCGGTGACCGGTGTGCGCGATCGGGGAGAGCACAACCGGGCCAACATGCAGGAAACGCTTCGCCGATTGAAAGCCGCTGCCGAGCACTGAAGCGGCGCGTCTAATCGTCGGAGCCGAACGCGTCGACCGTGGCGCCTGTCGTGCAAACGCGGCGGCTCCAGGGCAGTGCCAACCGAGCGACGACGCGAGCGGTCACGACCTCGACGTAACGGGGTTTGCTGCTCGCGCCAGAGCAGGTGTCTGCGGCCAGGAGCGCAACGTTGGTCGACGCCGTGCTGACCCACGGCGGGGCGGTGTCTGCTGCCGCCAGCACTGTGTAGGCGTCCTCGTGGTCGCCCTCGGCGGGGCGGATCGCGAGGACGTCGCCTGAGTTGTCGATGAACCGCAACCGCGGAGGTCCAGCGACCGAGCAAGCGGCACGGCTGTGGTTCCGCACAACGATCATGAAACCGAGCAAGTGCCGGCCCATCGACCGATCGTCCGAAGCGCCGGCCAGGTGCACCGAGACCTGATCCTTACGACATTCAGGCGCGGGCGGGATGCGCCGCACCGTGAGCCGCACCGTGGTCG
>DASSEQ010000098.1:0-3874 GCA_035695245.1 Mycobacteriales bacterium
AGGCAGTATTTCGCCTGGCTCGCGCAGATCGCGGGCAGCGACAGACGTCCGGTGTTGAGCGTGGTCAGCGCGATCTTCAGACCTGAGCCTTCCTTGCCGATCAGGTTGTCCTTCGGCACGAAGACGTCCTTGAAGACGGTCACGCTGTTCTCGATGCCGCGAAGCCCCATGAAGGCGTTGCGTCGCTCGACCGTGATGCCGGTCGTGTCGTAAGGAACGATGAAGGCGCTGATGCCGCCCTTGCCGTTTGTCGCCTTCTCTTTCGGTACGACGGCCATGATGACGACGACGTCGGCGACTGCACCGTTGGTGGCCCAGAGCTTCGTGCCGTTGATGACGTAGCCCCGACCGTCATCGGTCGGCACCGCGCTCGCGGACATCCGCGCCGGGTCAGAGCCGACGTCAGGTTCGGTGAGCAGGAACGCACTGATGTGCGTGCGCGCCACCTTGGGCAGCCATTCCTGCTTCTGCTCGTCCGACCCGAAGAGCATGAGCGGCTGCGGCAGCCCGATCGACTGGTGCGCCGACAACAGCGTGGAAAGCGCGGAGTGCCACACGCCGACGAGAGCCAGTGCCTTGTTGTAGTAGACCTGCGAGAGCCCGAGCCCGCCGTACTCGGTCGGGATCTTCATGCCGAGCGCGCCGATGTCCTTCAGACCTTGCACGACGTCGTCAGGAATCTTCGCGTCGCGTTCGATCTGCAGCGGATCGACCTTGTTCTCGCAGAACGTTCGTAGTTCGGCGAGGAATCGCTCGCCCTTCTCGACCGCCTCCGCCGGCAGCTTCGGCTGCGGATGGATCAGGTCGAGGCGGAAGTTGCCCAAGAACAGCTCCTTGCCGAAGCTGGGGAGCTTCCACTCGGCTTCGCGCGCCGCCTCGGCAACCTGACGGGCTTCCTGTTCGCTGACTTGCTTCGCCACGGCCTGCTCCTCGAAGTCTGGACCTCGCCGATCGTGTTACCCGCAAGTAGGCATCAACGAACGGCTTCTTGGCAACCCCGGTCCGGCTCGTCAGGGTCGCGCCAGCAAAACCTTGCCGACGTGGCTCGACTCTTCCACCAGCTGGTGCGCCTGCGCCGCCTGCGGCAGCGGCAGCACGGTGTGTACGACGGGACGCACCTGTCCGGCCTCGATCAACGGCCAGAGACCTTCGACCACGGCGGCGCAGATAACCGCCTTCTGTGCCAGTGGCCGGCCCCGCAGCGTCGTCGCATGCACGGCACCCCGACTGCGCAGCAGCAGGCCGAGATCGAGCTCTGCCCTCGCGCCGCCCTGTAGGCCGATGATCACCAGGCGACCGTCGGCGGCGAGCGCGTCGAGGTTAGCCGCGAGGTACTTGGCGCCGATGATGTCGAGGATCACGTCGACGCCGCGCCCGTCCGTCGCGGCCTGAACCCGATCGCCGAAGTCCTCGTCCCGATAGTTGACCGCGACATCGGCACCAAGGGTGAGGCATGCCTTCGCCTTCTCCTCGGTGCCGACGGTGCAGATCACCGGGCCGGCGCCGAGCGCCTTCGCGACCTGGAGCGCCATCGTGCCGATGCCGCTGGATCCGCCGTGCACCAGGAACGCGTCACCGGAGCGAAGTCGTCCGATCTCGACAACGTTGGACCAGACGGTGCACGCCACCTCCGGCAGCGCCGCCGCTGTCGTGAGGTCGACACCGTCGGGCACTGGCATGCACTGCCCCTCCGGCACCGCGACGCGCTCGGCGTAGCCGCCGCCGGCGAGGAGCGCACACACCTCGTCGCCGACTGACCAACGGGTGACAGCCGGCCCTGTTTGCGCAACGCGCCCGCTGCACTCGAGCCCGATGATGTCGGACGCTCCCGGTGGGGGCGGGTAGAAGCCCTGTCGCTGCAACAGGTCGGCGCGGTTGACCGCGGTTGCGACGACGTCGACGAGCACCTCGCCCTCGCCGGGCTGAGGATCCTCGACCTGCTCCCAGGACATCGCGTCAAGACCGCCTGGCTCGGCGACGACGATTGCGCGCACCAAACGGACATTACGCCGCCGCTTGTTGTGACGGGGCACAATGTCCCCGTGTCCGACTCGGTCTGCGACCCAACGCCGGACCATCCGCTCTACCAGCGCGTCGAGCGCACCGTGTCGCGGCTGGCTCGTCGCATGATCGAGACCTTTGTCGCCGAGGTCCCCCTCTACGCGCACCTGCCGCGAGAGCAGCTCGACGGCGAGATCCTCGCCATCACCGAAGCCAACCTCCGCATGTTCTTTCGGATGCTGCGCACCGGTGAGCCGCTGCCGCTGGCGGCGCTGTCCGACGTACGCCTGTCCGCCGCACGTCGGGCCGAGGAGCGGGTGCCGCTCGACGCCGTGCTGACCGCGTACCACGTGGGAGCACGGCTGGGGTGGGAGGCGCTCGTCGAGGCAGCCACACCAGAGGACACCGACGCATTGATCGCGGCCGGTGGCCGCGTGCTCGGCTATGCGCAGCAGGTGACCGCGGAGGTGTCGGCGGCTTACCTCGAGGAGCAGCAGACCATCTACGGCGAGGAGCGCGATGCGCGCCGCGCTCTTGCCTCGGCACTGCTCGCCGGCGAGCCGGCCGAACCGCTCGCCGCGCGCGTGGCCGTCGCCATTGCACCGGCGTACGTCGTCGTCGCCGTGCGCATGGAGCCGCACGCGGACGAGCTCGATCGCGGCGTGGGCGGCGCCATCGCAGCCCGGCGGAAGGTGCGTCGTGTGCAGCGCGCGTTGGACGAGTGGGCGGGAGAACCGGTGCTCGGCATCCTCGAGCCGGCTGGTGGATCGGTGTTGCTTCCGTCGGAGACCGCTGACGTGCACGCGCTGGCCGAACGGGCGGCTGAGCTGGTTGATGTCGTGAGCGCCGCCGCCGGCGCCGAGGTCACCGCGGGTGCTGCTGTGGCCATCGGCGCCGACGCGGTTTCGCGGGCGGCCGCACAGGCGCACGACGTCGTCAGGCTTGCTCGATCGCTGGGACGGCCACCAGGTGGTTACCTGTTGCGCGACGTGCTACTCGAATATCAGCTCACTCGCCAGAGCGACGCACAGGCAGTGCTCGCGCACCTGCTCGACCCGCTCGAGCGCAATCCGGACTTACCGCTCACCCTCGAGGTCTACCTCGACCACGACCTCGATCGGCGCAAGACCGCGGCCGCGTTGCACGTGCACCCGAACACCCTCGACTACCGGCTGAGGCGCATCGTCGACCTGACCGGGCTCGACCCCGCGACGACCCGCGGGCTGCAGCTGTTGGGCGCGGCGCTCGCTGCCCGCCGTCTTCTCGGCGCGTCGAAGACCCCTGCGCCCTAGCTGACGTGTCAGCGTGGTGCCGTGCGGGTGGCGGTGCCGCGAGAGCTGGTCTCCGGCGAGCGGCGAGTCGCCGTCGTGCCCGACACCATTGCGCGGCTGGTCGCTCGCGGCGCCGAGGTGTCGGTCGAAACCGGAGCCGGCGCGCGGGCCTTCATCACCGACGACGACCTGACCGCGCGCGGAGCGCATGTCGTCGCCGACCGGCACGCAATGATCGAGGCGGCCGACGCGGTGGTCTCGGTGCAGCCGCTCGCCGCGGCCGAGGTTGCGTCGTTGCATCCGGGGCTGGTGACGATCTCGTTCCTGCAGCCATGGGCGCACGCGGACGTCATCGATGTCTACGCGCGCGCTTCGGTCACGTCGTTCAGCCTCGACCTCGTGCCCCGCATCAGCCGCGCACAGTCGATGGACGCGTTGTCGTCACAGGCGTTGGTCGCGGGCTACCACGCGGTGGTGCTGGCGGCGGAGGCAACGCCGCGGATGTTCCCGCTCTTCATGACTGCCGCCGGCACCGTCGCGCCGGCCAAGGTGCTGGTGCTCGGAGCGGGCGTCGCCGGGTTGCAAGCCATCGCCACCTCGCG
>DASSEQ010000099.1:0-7771 GCA_035695245.1 Mycobacteriales bacterium
GTCGCTCCCGCGGACCACGTGTCGATGTGTTCGCGAAGCACAGGGAGAGGAAGTGAACCGCTGTCGAGCACGGCCGAGTGAAAGGCCGGAAGCGAGAAGTCGCCGTTGAGGCGCCGCTTCGCCTCGTCACGCAGACGCAACAGCTCGAGCTTGCCGGTCAGATAGGCGAGTGCCTGCCCGGGCATGATGATGTAGCGGTCGACTTCCGACTCGCAGAACCCGCGTGGCAGCGGCACGTGGTCGACGAAGAACTGCACTGCCTTCTCGCGGCTCCAGCCGAAATGATGCAGCCCGGTGTCGACGACGAGTCGTGCCGCGCGCATCAGCGATGCGGTGACCGCGCCGAGCAGGCTCTCGGTGTTGCTGTAGAGGCCGATCTCCTCGGCGAGCTGCTCGGCGTAGAGCCCCCAGCCCTCGGAGAAGACGGTGAGGCTGCGCTGGCGCTGCAGCGCGGGGAGGTCGGTCAGCAGCTGCAGGCGCGACAGCTGGAGGTGATGGCCGGGGACCGCTTCGTGGAAAGCGACACCTTCCAGGTCCCAGCCGGTGCCCGCGGTGGGCTTCGCGGTGTTGAACCAGTAGGTGCCCGGACGCCCGCCGTCGAGGCGGGGTGGGCTGTAGTGCGGGGCCATGCCGCTCGCGGCGACGACGTCGGGCATGGGCGAGACGTCGCACGGCGGTGGCAGCGGTGCCGGAAAGACCTCACCGGCCCGGGCCTCGGCCCGCCGTACGGCATCACGCGCGGCCGCCATCGACTCTTCCGGGCTGGTGTTGCCCGCAGAGGCGCGAATCGCGTCGAGCACGGACGGAAGGTCGTGCAGGCCGATCCGGGCCCCCAGCTCGAGCGCCCGCTCTTCCAGCGCGGCGATGTTGTCGAGCCCGGTCTGGTGCAGTTGCTCGGGCGTGAGCGGGAGCGTCGTGTGCAGCCGGATCGCGCCGGCGTAGTCCGCGTCACCGCCGGCGAGATAGATCAGACCTGGTTGGTCGGCGGGGCGGGCCTGCGGCAACAGCTCCCGCAGCAGCGAGACCCAGCGGGCCAACGCCGGCTTGATGACATCGTGGGCGGCCGCGTCGCGGTCGTCACGCCAGCTGCTCTCACCCGGCCAGCCGGCCGGCGGTTGCGGAGCGCTGACCGCGGCCGGCACGTCTTTGCTCAGGATCTCGTCTGCCCAGGTGATCGCTTGCGCGACGAGTGGCGCCACCGGCAACCGGCCGCGGCCGGCTCCGTCGCGGAGGCGGTCGGTGAGCTGGTCGAGCCAGGTGCCGCTGCGCTGCAGCCGCGTCACGTAGTCGCCGGCGGCCTCGCTGGTCAGAAGAACTGTGCGGGCGAGCACAGCGAAGAGGACCGCCGGCCCGGCAAACGGCATCGACGTCACGGTGTGGTCGGACGCGGCCAGGTCCATGCCGACGATGTCGCGCTCGGCCGCCTCGATGACGCACGCGAGCGTCACCCGGTCCGGCTCGCTCAGGGTGGTGGTGTCGACCGCTTGCGCCTCGCTGAAGACCTCGATCAGCCGAGAACGCCAAGCGGCCTCACCCTCGGGACTTTCGTCCGGCACGTCGCCGTCATGGCCGGGGATGCCGTACATCGTGGCGGAGAAGGGGTTTTCCGCCAGCCACTCTTCGTGGAACCGGTCGGCGAGCTCGCGCGGGGAAAGCGGCATGCCGCTCAGTCTGCCCCAAGCCGGTCAATTGCCCACTCGGCATATACGGCGGCTCCCGCCGGCAGCAGCGCGTCGTCGAACGCGGCCTCCGGCGAGTGGTTGAACGGCGCAGTCATCGGGTCGCGGTCGCGCGGGCAGGTGCCGAGGAATGCCATCGTTCCCGGCACCTCGTCGAGCACCCGAGAGAAGTCCTCGGAGCCGGTCAGCGGGTTGGGCAGCTCGACGAAGCTTTGCTCGCCGTGCACCTCTCGCACGACGGAGGCGAACCGATCGACCTCGGCCGCATCGTTGACGGTCACCGGGTAGAGCGCGCTGGCCTCGGCGTCGACGTCGAGGCCGTGTGCGGCAGCGATGCCTCGGCAGACCTTCACTGACTCCTCCATGACCTGCGCGTGTGCGGCCGCCGAGAACGAGCGCACCGTTGCTTCGAAGTACGCAGTGTCCGGGATCACGTTGTGCACCGTGCCGGCGTGGAACGCGCCGATCGTGATGACGACCGGGTCGAACACGTCGAAGCGTCGAGTTACCAGAGTCTGCAAGGCCGTGACCATCTCGCAAGCCGCCGGGATCGGGTCTTTCGCCCGGTGCGGCGCGGAACCGTGGCCGCCGGCGCCACGGACGGTGACGGTCAGCACGTCGGCGGCACTCATGATCGGGCCGCGCCGGGTCGCGAACATGCCGGGCGGAAGGAATGCGGAGGTGACGTGCAGCGCGAGGGCGGCCTCGACGCGAGTGCCGGTCGCGTCGAGCACTCCTGCTTCGACCATGTGGCGGGCGCCGTCGTAGCCCTCCTCGCCGGGCTGGAACATGAGTACGACGTCACCGTGCAGACGCTCGCGTTGCGCGCAGAGCAGCCGGGCGGCGCCGACCATCATCGTGGTGTGCAGGTCGTGGCCGCAGGCGTGCATCGTGTCGCCGGTCGCCGTGAAGGGCACGCCGGTGCGCTCCTGGACCGGCAGCGCGTCCATGTCCCCGCGGATCAGCACGGCCCGATTGCCGGCACCACCGCTACCGCGCAGCACTGCGGTGATCGAGGTGAGGTCGCTGCCGGTGGTGACCTCGAGTGGCAGACCGTCGATCGCCTGAAGCACCGTCTCTTGAGTCCACGGCAGGTCGAGCCCGACCTCCGGGTGCTGATGCAGCGAGCGGCGGAGTTGCACGAGGTCGTCGCTCATGGCGCGGGCGTCGTCGAGGACCGTCATGTGCGGAGCGTATGCCGGTGAGGGCAGGATGTCCGCCGTGCGGTTCGTCATCCTCGGCGCCGGCGCGGTCGGCGGCACCATCGGTGGTCTGTTGGCCGACGCCGGACATGAAGTGCTCCTGCTCGCGCGCGGCCTGCACGCTCGCGCGATCAACGATCGCGGGCTCCGGTTGGCGACGCCGTCGCGAGTGCTGCAGCTGTGGCTTCCGGTCGTCGAGCGACCCGAGGATCTGGTGCTTCGAAACGACGACGTCCTGTTGCTGACCGTGAAGTCGCATCAGACATCGGCTCTGCTCGAGGCACTGCCGCGACAGGACCTGCCGGTGGTGTGCGCGCAAAACGGCGTGGCCAACGAGCGCATGGCATTGCGGCGGTGCGCCCACGTCTACGGAATGGTGGTGATGTTGCCGGCAGTCCATCTCGAGCCGGGCGACGTCGACGCGCAGGGCACGCCGTACTCAGGGTTGCTCGATGTCGGTTGTTACCCGACGGGTGTCGACGACACCGCGGCGGAAGTCGCGAGCGCGCTGTCGGCAAGCGGGTTCGTGTCGCAGCCGACACCGGACATCATGCGGTGGAAGCACGCGAAGCTGCTGCGCAACCTCAACAACGCCCTCGAAGCGCTCTGCGGTCACGACCACGACGACGACGGTCGCGAGGCGGCGCGTCAGCTGTCGCGCCGGGCCCGGGCCGAAGCGGAAGCGTGCTACGCCGCCGCGGGGATCGCCTGGGCGTCAGACGACGAGTGGAACGACCGCCGCAAGGAGCAGGTGCAGTGGGCGCCGGTCGAGGGACGCGGGCGCACCGGTGGCTCGACCTGGCAGAGTCTCGCCCGCGGATCCGCCGAACTCGAAGGCGACTACCTCAACGGCGAGATCGTTCTGCTCGGACGGCTCCACGGCGTGCAGACGCCCGTCAACGCGGCACTCCAGCAACACGCCCGGCTGGCGGCTCGCGAGCATCGCGCGCCCGGGGCGATGCGGGCGCAAGACCTTCTTGCCACGGTTGACACGATGGGGGCATGAGCGATCCTCGACTTGCCACCCGCCAGCTCGGACGATCCGGCCTGACCGTCTCCGCCCAGGGCCTCGGCTGCATGGGCATGTCGCAGTCCTACGGCGCTGCCGACGAGAAGGAGTCGATCGCCACGATCCACCGGGCACTCGACCTCGGCGTGTTCTTCCTCGACACCGCTGACGTCTACGGGCTCGGTCACAACGAGCAACTCGTGGGTCGTGCGATCAAGGACCGACGCGACGAAGTCGTGCTGGCGACGAAGTTCTCGATTCGACGTGTCGACGGCAAGCAGAGCATCGACGGCCGACCGGAATACGTGCGGTCGGCGTGCGACGCATCACTCCAGCGGCTCGGCATCGATCACATCGACCTCTACTACCAGCACCGGGTCGACCGCAACGTGCCGATCGAGGAGACCGTCGGTGCCATGGCGTCGCTTGTCGAAGCGGGCAAGGTCCGTCATCTCGGCCTGTCCGAAGCCAGCGCCCAAAGCATCGAGCGAGCGGTCGCTGTGCATCCGATCGCGGCGTTGCAGAGCGAGTGGTCGCTGTGGACGCGCGACCTCGAGGACGAGGTCGTCGGTGTCGCGCGAGAGCACGGCATCGGCATCGTGCCGTTCAGCCCACTCGGTCGCGGCTTCCTGACCGGAGCGATCACGTCGCCGGACGACTTCGGCGAGGACGACTTCCGGCGCAACAACCCGCGGTTCCAGGGTGACAACTTCGCCCGCAACCTCGAGCTCGTGGACGAGGTGCGGCGCCTGGCGGCGGAGAAGGGCTGCACTGCTGGTCAGCTCGCGTTGGCCTGGGTGATGGCAAAAGGCGACGACGTCGTGGCGATCCCGGGTACCAAGCGCGTTTCCTACCTGGAGGAGAACGTTGCGGCAGCGTCGTTGACGTTGACCGACGATGACGTCGCCCGGCTGGAGAAGATCGCGCCGCCCGGTGTGGCGGCGGGCGAGCGCTACCCGTTCGGGCACACGTACGGCGACAGCCCCGAACCCTCGTAGTCCGAAAACCCGTCGTACGTCGGTCGTAGCCTGATGGGCGTGCAGCCCGCCACCATCGACTGGCAGCCGTCGCTCTTCGACGGCGGTCCGGCGGCGCTGGACATCTCCTACCGGTCGCTGCACCGCATCGAGCTCGACCACGAGTCGTGGGTCGACTACTGCCCCGGCTGGCTCAGCGGCTCCGATGACGTCTTCGGACTGCTGGCTGAGCAGGCTCGGTGGCAGCAGCGCACGGTGCACATGTATGACCGGCACGTGCTCGAGCCGCGGCTGACCGCGGGCTGGTCGACCGATGCCGCCGACCCGGCGTACGACGGTCTTGGTGCACCGCCCGTGCTGTGCGACATGGCGGGTGCGCTGTCGGCCCGTTACACCGTGGGCTTCGACCGCATCTGGGTCAACCTCTATCGCGACGGCGCCGACAGCGTCGCGTGGCATGGCGACCGAAACCGGCTGGTGATGACCCGGCCGCTGGTCGCGACGGTGTCGCTCGGCTCGCGTCGGCGCTTCCTGCTGCGGCGGCGAGGCACCACGAAGACGTTGCACAAGCTCGAGCCCGGACACGGTGACCTGGTCGTGATGGGGGGCCAGTGCCAGGCCGACTGGGAGCACACAGTGCCGAAGACAGCGCAACGGGTTGGCGCCCGCATGTCGGTGACGATCCGGCACTCGCAGCCCGCGCCGGGGGAGCAGTGGTTGCGCGAGCCGGTCAGCAGCGAGCCAGGCCACGTCTGGTGACCGACGACCTCCGGACAGTGTTGCGCGCTCGGTTGACGACGGCCATGAAACAGCGCGACCGGGACGCCATCCGCGCACTTCGGTCGACCATCGCCGCGATCGACAACGCCGAAGCACCCGCCCTCTCTGCCGAAGACTTGAAGGGCGTCGCGATCGAGCGCAGCCCGGCTGGTGTCGGCGCGCGCGAAGTTTCCCGCATCACGCTCACGGCAAGCGATGTGGAAGCGATCGTGCAGCGCGAGATCGAAGACCGGCTCGCGGCGGCTTCGTCGTACGAGGAAGCGGGTCAGGCCGAGGCTGCGACGCGCCTTCGCCGCGAGGCCGAAGTGCTCGGAGTTTTGTAGCCGGGCTGTCACACTTCAGTCATGAAGGGCTTACCCCGCACCGGGGTAGGAGCGGGGCTAGCGATCGGATGCCTGGTCGTGGCCACGTGTGCAGCTGGCATCGCCGATGCGGCTGTTCGCGCCGGATCACATGAGGCCGCCTCGATCGGACGGCTGGCCCCGCTGCTGTCCGAGGGTCATGTCGCAACCGTTGCGGCCGCCGTCGCGCCAGCGCAGCGGTCGGCACTGACGTCATTGCGCTTGGCGGACGGTTGGACGACCGGTCGCCAGGCGGTTGGTCGCTTGGTCCGTGTTGCCAGGACCTATCGGGTGACCAACGCGGATGGCAGCGTCAGCGAGCTCGAAGTGCTCCGCTTCCAACACGGCATCGGCACATTGGCAGCGACACGCACCGCGCAAGGAATCACCGCGATCTGGCTGCTGTTCGGCAGCGAAGACCGCACTGCGGAAAGTGCCGGGGGGACGATCGCGTCAGACCTCGTGACCGGCAACTCGGCGGCCGTGTCAACGAAGTTCGACCGGGTGATGTCCGCCGCGATCACCCCCGCTGCGCTGAAGGCCGACCTGAATGCCGGGCTGGCCGGTTTGACCGGTGCACCGACGATCATTGCCCAAGTTGTTGCGGGGCCGTCGAGTGCGACGATCGTCGAGACGTATGTGCTCTGGCCGAACGGTCTGCGGCGCGTGCAGGTCACGTTCGACGCCGCCGGCCAGATCGCCGGCTTGTTCCTCCGCCCGCTCTAGGGAGGTGGATCGGCCTCATCTGCCCGCGAACTTTGGCTGAGCATTCGGACATCGCACGCGGCGCCTGTCCGAATGCTCAGCCAAAGTTCACGCCGAAAGACAACGCCGCGCCGACGCCCATCGCGATATGAGTGTGATGGGCGTCGGCGCGAGTCCAGCCTCGCGGCGCGGTGCCGGTTGGATGGGCTCAGTTGGAGTTCGCGTGATGCGCGTGCACGCCGTCCTTTTCGAAGTCGAACACCTGGTCGTTGATGCGCAGGCCGTCGACAGCGCCTTGCCACGCGTAGTCACGGCCCTTCGCGACGGCAACCGAGTCGATGGTGGCGTTCGGCCCGAGCGTGGCCACCGCGTCGCCGAGTGTGCACGGGTGCCCCAGGTTGCAAACGGAGCTCTGGCCGAAGGATCCGGTGAAGTACCAGCCCCTGTAGCTGGTAGACGCCGCGTCGAGGTAAGGGCTCCACTGGTCGAGCTCGTCGGCAGGCAGTGGAGCCGGGTTCCACACCATCGACGTGTAAGTCGCGTTGTCTTTGTCCGGATTGATCTCGAGGGTGATGTTGGGCAGGTTGAAGGGCGAACCCGGCGTCTGGGTGTCCTCCGCGGTCTCGAAGATCTGGAAGCCGACCTGCGTCAATCCGGATACCGGGTCGCCGGCGAAGTCGACCTCATTGCCGAACGAGACCTTCTCGGCGGTAGTGGTGCTGGCGCCGTCGTTGGCCACCTCGATGCCGAGGCTGCCCTTGCCGAAGGGAGGTGAGGTCACCGACCCTTGTGGCGAGATTGCGAACGGGCCATCTCGCAACTCGGCCACCGGGGAGCCGATGGTGTTGCGGTCGATGATGCCCCACTGTTCGGACTTGGCGTCGTGGCCGTCGGCGAGAGCCACTCCGGTCCCCGCGACGCTGACCGCCACGATCACACTCGCAAGAGCGGCATGAGTCTTACGGATTTTCATGACGAACCTTTCGTTCGATGATCGAGCGCCGGTTTCGCCACTGCTCCCCGCCGGGCCCCCGTGGCGACCAATCGCACCCGGCGGATCAACACTCGCCCTCAGCCA
>DASSEQ010000100.1:0-10407 GCA_035695245.1 Mycobacteriales bacterium
GGCGTCGCGTTCCTGCTGTTCAACCTGTTGCCGATGAACTTCGGCTACGTCTGGTTCGCGTTGCTGTTGCTGCTCATCGGCCTGTCGTTCGGCCTGTTCTCCGCGCCCAACACGTCGTCGGTGATGAACGCCTTGCCGGCCGAGCAACGCGGCGCCGGCGGCGGCATGCTCAACACCTTCATGAACTCCGCATCAGTGCTCTCGATCGGCGTCTTCTTCACGATCATCACGCTCGGCCTTGCGGCGTCGTTGCCATCCGCGCTGTCGCACGGGCTGACCGCGCAGGGCGTGCCCGCTGCGCAAGCACATCAGGTGGCGGCGTTGCCGCCGATCGGCTCGCTTTTCGCTGCCTTCCTCGGCTTCAACCCGATCCACCAGCTGCTGCCCTCAGCCGCGGCCGCTCACGTCTCCGCAGCGCACTACTCCTACCTCACCGGTCGCGGCTTCTTCCCCTCACTGATCGCCGGCCCGTTCGGCGACGGCCTGCACGCGGCATTCGCTGTCGCCGCGGCACTGTGCTTCCTCGCAGCGGTGTTCTCCTGGCTCCGCGGCCGCAGCGTGCCGACCGCGGCTTCTCGGGAGCCGAGCCAAGGTCTGCACGCCGCCGGCGAAGTGGCCATGGAAGAGGTCGGCGCCGGCGCGCCGCTTGACTAACTCTTGTCGCGTGCGCGGGGTTGCCCTTGCCGATCCCGTTGTTGTGGTCGCACTCGTAGCCGTTGTTCCGGAACGTCGATATCGGACTGGACGCCTCCTGGCCGGGCGGGTTCTTGTTGTCCGCCTTGCCGACGCAACCCATGCAGGGTTTGCCCGCTTTTCTTGCCGCGCGGCGACCGTCAGCCGACGACGTCGGCGAGGGCAGCCATGACCTCCGCGCGCCGCGGCAGGCCGACCGCTTTGCGTCGTACGACGCCGTCGCAGTCGAGCAGCAGCGTCGTCGGCGTACTCGCGATCCCGAGGCTGCGCACCAGGTCCAGATGCGACTCCGCGTCGACCTCAACGTGCGCAACACCGGGGACCTTCGCGGCAACGTCGGTCAGCAGGTGACGCGTCGCGACGCACGGCCGGCAGAACGCGCTCGAGAACTGCACCAGGGTCGCCCGTTCGCCGAGCCGGTCGGCGCCGAGCTGCGCCGGCGCGAGCCGCTCGGCCTCGACATCGCGTAGCTGGCCCATGCCGCGGTTGCGCAACAGCCAGAACAGCGACGCCGCCGCGAGCGCAACGACGAGCGCCACCAGGCCGACCAGCGACACGACCGACACCCTCCGCCGAACCACACGAACATTGGCTGTTGAAACCGACAACGCAAGCGTGCCGTGTCCGATTCCTCAGCCAATGTTCGGGTGGGACGGTGGGCGGACGTCAGTGGATCTGCTTGCTCACCAACTGCTTGCCGCTGTCGGTCTCGATGATCAGCTGGGACAGGTGCTGGTAGCCGATGCTCGTCGTGCCGCGGATCACTGCGGTGCCGGCGTAGGTGGCCTCCCACCAACCGGCCACCTCGCGCGAGCCGGTGTCGGACACCGCGATCAGACGGCACCGCTGCTCGGCCGGCACACCGGAAAGGTGCAAGACCAGCGCCGTGCCGGTCGACTCGCTCTGCATCTGCACCGACATGTGCACCGGGCCCGCGCTGGCGGCCACGACCGGCCAGTCGGGAGTGGTGACGGCGTCGTACGCCACGACCCCACCGACCGAGCCGCCGGCGAGGACGACCACGGCAGCAGCGGCGGAAAGCCAACGTCGCTGCCGGGCGACCCGGCGCTCGCGAGCGGCAGCGGCAAGAAGCCGCTCGAGCATGCCGCCGTCCATCGCCGGCGGACCGGCCAGCACCTCGTCGACGGTGACCCGGGACATCAATCCAGGGAGAACCGCCAGCGAAGCCAACTCGTCCCGACAGGCCGGGCAGAAGGCCAGGTGCGCGTCGATCGCGGCGCGTTCGTGGGCGTCGACGGCGCCGACGAGATAAACGCCGAGTGAGTGCGTCACGTCGTAGCAGGAGATCGTCATGACGTCACCCCCCGCTCCTCCAACGCGAGCTTCAAGGCTCGCAGCGCGTAGAACGTGCGCGACTTCACGGTGCCGGGCGGGATACCGAGCACGGATGCGGCTTCAGCGACCGAGCGGCCGCGGTAGTAGGTCTCGACCAGCACCGCACGATGGTCGGGACTCAAGCTCGACATGGCGTCGGCCACGAGCCAGCTGTCGAGCGCTTGCTCGATCTCGTCGGCTGCCGGTACGACGGCGAGCACCTCGTCGCCCACTTCGGTCGGACGAGCCCGGCGGGCACGGTGCGCGTCTACGGCGACGTTCCGCGCCACTGTGAAGAGCCAAGACCGCACCGGGCCCCGGTCGGGGTCAAGTGACTCGGGGTGCCGCCAGGCGCGCAGCAGTGTTTCCTGGACGACGTCCTCGGCGCGGCCTCGGTCGCCGGCGGTCAGCCGCAGCGCATAGGACAGCAGCGGCGCCGCGTGCTGTTCGAACAGCGCGCGGAGCATCGCGTCCTGGTCCGGGGCGGTTGCCACCACGCCACTCTGCACGGTCCGGCGCCGTTTGGGGTTCATCAGCGGGGATGCAGCACGAGGCCGGCGGCGGTCGCCGAGACCACTACGCCGGTATTTGTGGCTTTTGCGCTGACCAGCGCTATCCGGAACGGCAGCCCACCGAGCGGGATGGTCAGGTCCAGCCCGTTGCCGATGGTGACCACCAGATCGGTCCCGCGCACGTCGACGCGTCCCTGGCCGGACGCTGCGAGCGTGTGCCCGGCGACGCTGGCGCTTGCCGCGACCCTGACCTCGCCGTCGTCGCCCTTGCTGACGGTCAGGTGCCGCCCACCGAAGAACGCGTTGAGGTCGGCGTAGGTCAAGACGATGGAGGCCGTGGCGTGGTCGACCGGCACCGACGAGACGTGCCCGCGGAAGACCGCTGACAGCGGCACGTGCACGCCGGACAGGTGCACGGTCAAGGTGTGTACGGCGACGGCCACGCGGTGCAGATCGTGCACAGTCAGGGTCACCGACCCGTAGCGGCCACCGATCGCCTGGGTGAGGAACGGGAACCCGCCGATCGACACGTCCGGACGCTCCTGCAGACCCTGGTCCGTCTGGATCCGTTCGGCGACGATTCGATCCGCCGCGACCACCGCCACGCGGTCGGCGACGACCAGCAGGCCGACGATGATGACGACGACGATGATCGCGCGGCGCATGCCTGACGTTCCCGCTCTCAGCCCAGCAGGATGCGGCCGGCGACATAAGCCACCGGGCCGGCCAGGACGACCGGGAGCAGGACGCCGAGCGGGGTGAGCGCGGACAGTCGCCGCTCATCCGGCGGCGGAGCTGCCGTCAGCACGACGTCGACCGCGATGTCGGCCAGCAGTGCAAGCAGCGCGGCAATCACGGCGATGCGAAGACCGATGCCGGTGCCGAGCCCGCTGTTGGCGGAGCCGTACGCCGCCCCGACCGCGACCGCCGCGCCGGTCCCGGCCACCACCCCGACGAGCCCGCGGCGGCTGCCGGGGAAGACGACCGGCCGCGGCACGACGGTGTCGAGGACACGCGCCGCCACCAGAGCAGCACCCGCCCCGAGCAGGGCGGCCGCATCCGCGTGTTCGCCGGAAAGCTCCGCGAGGAGCGCGACATAGGCGGCGGCGCAGACACCGAACGCCACCGAGGACAGGGTGGCCGCCATCGACACCGTGACCCCACGCCGGGGACGGCGGGTCAGCTGATGCAGCAGGCAGATCACGACCGCCACACCCACGACCGGCGCGGCCCGACCGATGTCCGGCTGCGACTCCAAGCCGATGACGACGTCGGTCGTCGCAGCGGCGGCGACCGCGATGGCGAAGCCGCCGAGCGCACCCCTGGTCCCCAGCGCGGCCAGCCAGGCCAACGCGACCACGACCTGCACGGCGAAGACTCCGGCGGCCAGCGCCGCCGTGCCGGCGAGGGCGAGTCCGGCGAGCGCGCATGCGACGGCGCCGGCCATCAGCCCGCTCGCGAGCACCCACAGCCGACCGCCGGTCGAAGGCCGCGTCACCTCAGCCGCGCTCATCGGGCGCCGCCGGCGAAGGGCGGCAGCACCTCGACACAGCCGCCTTCGGTGAGCAGCACCGCGTCGTGGGCGCGACCGCCGACCGGGTCGCCGTCGACGACATAGCTGGACCGGTCCAGCACCCGGGCAAGGTCAGCACCGTGCCTCTCCCGTGCCGCGGACAAGGCGTCGGAGAGCGTCGTCGCGTCGTACGCCTCCTCGCCCGTGCCGGCCGCCGCCTTCGCCGCCGCCCAGAAGCGCAACGTGCCGCGGGCCATGTCAGGCACTCTCCTTGCTGCGACCACGCGTCACGAGCTCGGGCAGATGCGCACCGATCCGATCGAGCAGCGCAGGGGTCGCTGCGGTCTCCGCGTGGCCGAACCCCTCCAGGAGCCACAGCTCCTTGGGCTCGCGGGCGGCCGCGTAGAGCGCTTCCGGGTGCTCAACCGGGAAGTAGTGATCGCTGTCGCCGTGCACGAGCAGCAGCGGGATCGGCGCGATCCGCCCGACCACTTCGACCGGCGCCTCGGGCACCTCCGACCATCCGTGCGGGCTGATCCGCGTGTTGAAGGCCCGGCGAGCGATCCACCGGCCGGCCCGGGTCTCGGCCGCCCAGTGCACCCGCCGCATCGGAGCAGTGTCGCGATAGAACCAGCGGCTCACCGCGGACACGCTGACCACCGCGTCGACGTCTCCCATCAGCGCTGCATGCCGAAGCACCACCGAGCCACCCATCGACCAGCCGCAGGACACGACATCGGCGTAGCCCAGCTCCCGCGCGTAGCGGATCGCCGTGTCGACATCGAGGATTTCCTTGTCGCCCAACGTCGAGTGGCCGCTCGATCGCCCGTGGCCGCGGAAGTCGAAGACGATCACGCCGGCGTGCTGAGCGAGCGCCGTAGTCACCGCGCGCACTCCGGGCTTGTCGATCGAGCCGGTGAACCCGTGCGCGACGACGACACCGAGCGGCCGGTCCGCGTCCGGCCCCTCCAGGTGATGGACGGCGATCCGCTCGCCGTCCTGCGTCGTCAGGTGCACTTGGTTATTCTGGACGTCGCAAGGTTCGAGGGCAGCGTCGCCCGCCGCACACCGGTGTTGCGTCACCGGTTCGCTTGGAGAAGGTACGACGTGGCCACGTTGCTGTTGCTGACCAACGCCCCCGGGTCGTCAGCCGAGGTGCTCCCCACCCTCGGCCTGCTCGGCCATGTCGTGCGCGTGCTGCCGCTCGAAGCAGCGGCACTGGTCGATGCGCCACCCGCCGACGTCGTGCTGCTCGACGCGCGCCGGGAGATGCTGGCCGCCCGCGGCACGAGCCGGGTGATCCGTACGACGGGAACCTCCGCACCGGTGCTCGCCATCGTCACCGAGGGTGGTCTCGCCGCAGTGGCTCCCGACTGGGGCCTTGACGACGTGCTTCTGGACACCGCCGGCCCTGCCGAGGTGGAGGCGCGGATCCGCCTCGCGCTCGGGCGCCTCGCCGCCGCCGAAGCCGGCGGAGGAGAGCGCACGACCGAGATTCGGACCGGTGATCTCAGCATCGACGAGGGCACCTACCAGGCCCGGGTCGGCGGGCGGATGCTCGACCTCACGTTCAAGGAGTTCGAGCTGCTCAAGTACCTCGCGCAGCACCCCGGCCGGGTCTTCACCCGCAGCCAGCTGTTGCAGGAAGTGTGGGGCTACGACTACTTCGGCGGCACCCGCACAGTGGACGTTCACGTGCGACGGCTGCGCGCCAAGCTCGGTCCCGAGCGCGAGGCGCTGATCGGCACCGTGCGCAACGTCGGCTACAAGTTCGTCTCTCCACCCATGGACCCGCTGCCGGAGCAGGAGCCCGTTCCCCTAAGTTGATCCCGTGGCGGCTGCACCGAGGATCGAGCGGCAGCCCAGACTGAGCGCGGACGAGGTCCGGGCCGTCGTACAACTCGTCGACGACGTGACGGACGCCGATGGTGTGCGACCGCTGTCCGAGCACGTCATGCTGCACCTGCGCTACGGCGGAGACGCAGCGGCACACAACTTTCTCTTGTGGCACGACGGCGAGATCGCCGGCTACGCGCATCTCGACACCACCGACGCCGTCGAAGGGGCGAGCGCGGAGCTGGCGGTCGGGCCGAAGCATCGAGGCATGGGGTTTGGCAGGGCGCTGGTCGAGGCGTTGATCGACGAGACGCGCAACGGCGGTCGGTTGCGTCTCTGGGCGCACGGCACGGGATCCGGCGCCGCAGACCTGGCCCATGCCATGGGGTTCCAGCGCGAACGTGTGCTGTGGCAGATGCGCAGGTCGTTGTTCGCGCCCGTGCCACAACCGCACTGGCCGGACGGCGTGCGGTTGCGCACCTTCGTCGTCGGTCAAGACGAGCAAGCGTGGCTCGACGTCAACAACCGCGCGTTTGCACAACACCCGGACCAGGGCACGTGGACGCTCGACGACGTGAAGATGCGCGAGCAAGAGCCGTGGTTCGATCCCGCCGGGTTCTTCCTGGCCGAGCTCGACGGGCGACTCGTCGGCTTCCATTGGACAAAGGTGCACGGGACAGGACCCTCAGAGCACGAGCACGACGGTGACCATGCGCATGAACCGATCGGCGAGGTCTACGTCGTCGGCGTTGATCCTTCGATGCAAGGACAGGGCCTCGGACCCGCCCTGACGCTGCGCGGTCTGCAACATCTGCGTATGCGCGGCCTGTCACAGTGCATGCTCTACGTCGACGAGACCAACACCAATGCGATCCGCACTTACGAGCGGCTTGGTTTCGCGAAGTGGGACGTCGACGTGTGCTTCCTGCAGCAGTGAGTTGCTAGACGCCCGCCAGCAACCGGCTTTCCACCAGGGTCTTCAGTCGTTGCAACGATGCCGGGATGCCCGCGCGCGCCCGGTCGACAAAGCCCAATCGGTCATACAAAGCACCCGCCGGAGCAGGTCTCGCATCGAACGTCTCGGTCACCTGTGTCGCGGGCGCCCGTCCCGACAGCGGTTCGAGGTCGTAACGCCATACGTGCCGGCCGAGATGGCGCCAGGCGATGCGGCGGTCCTCGTCGTATTCGACCACGGTGTTCTTGATGGCGTAGGGCACGAGCAGGTGCATGCGCATGCGAAAGGTCGCGCCGAGGTAAAGCCGCGGCGGGCCGCTGATCGCTCCCTTGACGGTCTGCGAACCGTCGAAAAGTGAGTGCTGTGACGGATCGACGAGCACGTCGAAGATCGTGCCGGCATCGGCGTTGATGACGATGCTCTCGGAAACGACTCTGCCGGTGGCAACAACAGGGCTCACGGCTTCGAGCCTAGAGGCTGCCTTTTCTTCCGCTTCGCGCCCTGGGCGCTGACCAAGAGGCCACCCAGCAGACCGAGGTCGCGCGCGAAGAGCGACCGTTCGGTCTGCCTCGACTGCTTGTCCTGCTGAGCCCAGAACGCGTGCCCGGTGAGTGCATCCGGCACGACTGTCAGCGCCAGCACCAGCGAGGCGAGTCGGGGCATCCGGTTGAGCACGAGCAGCGCGCCGGCACCGACTTGCGCAACAGCGACGGCACGCGTGGCCTGCTGCGGGTCTTGCACACCCAACCGGCGGGCCCGCTCGGCGCGCTCGCCGTCGTCGCGGAACGCGGCGATCCCGCTGTCGATGAAGGCAAGACCGAGCATCGGACGAGACAAACGACGAAGCACGAGACGCCTCCAAGGCGAGTGCGGACTACCCGGTGGACAGCATCTTTGCCAAAGTGGTGCCGTGACAACCGTTGGCGAGCCCGACTATTCGGCGCTTCTCGCGTTTCGCACCGCCCTGCGGCGGTTCAACCGCTGGAGCGAGGCACAGGCTGCAGCGGTGGGATTGACCCATGCCCAGCATCAGCTGCTGCTCGCGATCAAGGGGCACGAGGACCCGCTCGGCCCAACGATCGGGGACGTCGCCGACTACCTTCTCCTCCGCCACCACAGCACGGTGGAGCTGGTCAACCGGGCACAGGCCGGCGGGCTGGTCAAGCGAGAGAAGGACGGCCAGGACGGGCGCGTGGTCCGGCTGCGGCTGACACCGACCGGCGACGAGCGCATCCGCCAGCTCACGCAGCTGCACATCGACGAGCTGTCTCAGCTCGAGCCGCTCCTCACCGGCCTGAACGATGGTCAATCGGCCGACGGTTCGCGGCTCCCGCTCACGAAGGATGGTCAGTGACGACGGCGCAGCCGGTCGCGCCAGCCTGACCGCTTCGAGGCGGCAGGCGACTGCGTAGCGGCGGGCGATGGTGCCGGCGGTGCGGGCGGTGCGGGCGGCGCCGCCGATGGATGCGACGGCGGGTCGGGCGCCGGCGGCGCGTCGTAGTCGGCGGCGGCAATGATGTCGGCCACCTTCGCCGCGTCGAGGTCGTCGCTGTCCGGGATCTGCGGCACGAAGCCGACGAGCACACCGTCGCGCAACACCATCGCCTCGAGTCCGGCCGCGCCGTCGTTGTCCCAGATGGCCTCGCGACCATCCGGGATCACCACTCGCACGCCCACGTTGTAGACACCCGCGCGGCGGTTCACCGACGCGAAGATGCGTCGCGCCCGAAGCAGCTCGACGACCTGGTTGGCTGTCGACTCGTCCATCGTGTCAGCGCGCCCGTCTGGTCCGCGACAGGCGGATGGCGACGATCAGCCCCACGACGACGAGCACCGCGATGCCGGCCGCGAGCAAGCCGATGTTGATGCCACCGGAGGACTTGCCCGGCTGATCTTTCAGCTGCACGAGCGCCCAGTCGCCGAGGGCGGCCGCGCTGGTCTGGTAGATGTCGACGCCGATGCGCAGTGTCGAGCTGTGCTGCCAGACGCCGTTCACCACGTGCTCGAAGACCGGCCCGGGCTGCTTCCCGCTCGGCGCACGCATGTCGAGCGTCGGCAACTGGGTGACGCCGTGACCGACGATGGTGGCGTCACCGTTCGGGGTGGTCGCAGTGATCCGGTAGACGTTGCCGACGATCGTGCCGTCCGTCGGGGGACTCGGTGGCGGGGTTGGCGTCGCGGTGACGGTTATGCCAGTGGCTCCGCCTGGTGCCTTCAGCGCACCGTTCGGCACGTAGTAGACGACCTGCGGGCCGACTTCGGCACTGTTGGCGTATGCGGCGTTGTTGAGCCCGGCGGCGGTGAGCGACAACGTCGCCTTCGCGACCGTCGGTGGAGGTGTCTTCTTCGCGCCCGCCGGCGGGTTCACGTAGCGGTAAGGCTCGTCGGGGTTGCCGACGCCGTCATAGATCGGCACTGCCGCCGGAGCGATGAGCCAGGCAAGAGTGAGCGCTGCCACGGCAGCCAGCACCCGGCGCCACACCTTCTTGCTCCCGGAAAGACGGTTCACAGCAACCACCAGCCGGCGAGGTCCGCAGCGACGTGAGCGACTGCTGGTGCGGTCCACGTGCCCGCCACCCAACGGGTCACGCCGAGGCAGATGCCGACCGCGACGTCGAGAGGCAGCACGTGCCATCCGTAGAAAGGCACGTGCAGCAAGCCGAACGCGAGCGCCGTGACGGCGATCGCGACGTCGGGACCACGCCGGCGCGCGACCGCGTCGTACAACGCGCCGCGAAGGAATCCTTCCTCCGCCGTGGCGACGACGGCTGTGACAACCGCCCACCCGGCGAAGCCCCCGGCCGGGGTCGGGCGCCACCCCTGGTTGGCAGTGACGACGTGCAACAGTGCCGGCAGGACGAGCACTGCACCGGCCGCCAGACCGATGGCTATCGCGCGTGCGCTGACTCGCGTCGACGGGTGGCAGGCGACGACGGTGACGGCGAGCACCAGCGCGAAGACCAGCCCGGCGCCCCGCGAAGCGGCCCCTTGGGCGCCGGAGAGCGCGACACGGATCGTGACGGCTGCCGCGAACACAACGGCGAGCGTTGTCGGCGTCAAAACGCTGCGACGGATGACGGGTTGGGTCACTCAGGCGACCCTGTCGACTCAGCAGGCCCCAATGGCGCGTCGATGAAACGGCGACGTCCCTGCGGCAGCCGGTCCACCAGTCGACCCAGCCGCTCCGTCGCGCCCTGCAAGGGGCTCACCGTCGTGTTGAGCGACCCGACCACGCGGTTGAGCTGCGACACCGCCTCGACGAGAGCGGCCAGGGTCTCGCGCGCCATCGCGATGTCCTGCTCGTTGACGGCTCGCAGTGCCACGCGAACGTCTTCGGAGGCATCCGCGAGCCGGCGCAAGTCATCGGCCGAGTCGGCGAGCCGTTCCAGCGCCAGGGCGATCCGTGGCACCGCGAGCGCGATCTCGGCCGCTCGTCGCGACGCCTCCAGCCCGGTGCGCACGACGGATCCGACGGCAGACATCGAATCCAGGTTAACCAGAAACCTGAAGAGAACTCAGCGCTCGAGGAGCCGCGGGTCGGCGACCGACACCTTGTCGACGAC
>DASSEQ010000101.1:0-7407 GCA_035695245.1 Mycobacteriales bacterium
GCGATGAACCTGCGCACCGACGGAGTCGCCATCAACGTCGACTGCGGGGCGACGCACCTGGACGCTCTGCAAGCCGCCGTCGTCGAGCACGGCGCCGATGTCGGCATCGCGCACGACGGCGACGCCGACCGCTGCCTTGCCGTGGATGCGACCGGCAGTGTCGTGGACGGCGACGCGATCCTCGCCGTGTTGGCGCTCGCGCTGAAGGAGCAGGGCAAGCTCGCCGCCAACACCATCGCCGCCACCGTGATGAGCAACCTCGGGTTGCATCGCGGCCTGGCCGCCCACGGCATCAGCGTGGCCGAGACGGCCGTGGGAGACCGGCACGTGCTCGCGCGTATGCGCGAGCGCGGGCTCAGCTTGGGCGGTGAGCAGTCCGGCCATGTGGTGCTGCTCGACACTGCGACCACTGGCGACGGGATCCTGACCGCGCTGCATCTGCTTGCGCGGGTTGCCGCCACCGGGCGCCCCTTGGCGGATCTGGCGGCGGTCATGACGCGCCTTCCGCAGGTCCTGGTCAACGTGCGGGTGGCGGACCGGCACGCGGCCACGGCGGCAATTGCTCCGTTGGCGGAGCAGGCCGGGGCCGAGCTGGGTGACTCGGGTCGGGTGCTGGTGCGACCGAGCGGCACCGAGCCGTTGATCCGGGTGATGGTCGAGGCCGAGACCGAGGACCGGGCCCGAGCGATCGCCGAACGCCTCGCCGCGACGATCTCGGAGTAGCGGCCCTCGGCTGGGTAGCCTGACCGTGTGTGCGGCATCGTCGGCTACGTCGGTGACCGGCCCGCGCTCGAGGTCGTCATGCAGGGCTTGCGACGGTTGGAGTATCGCGGCTACGACTCCGCCGGGGTGGCGATCCTCGACGTGGCTGACCCCGGCGCTCCGACGCTCGACGTCGTACGACGAGCCGGCAAGCTGTCCCGGTTGGATGAGGCACTGGATGACGTCAACCTGCCCGGGACGCTCGGCATCGGGCATACCCGGTGGGCGACGCACGGCGCGCCGACAGACCGCAACGCGCATCCGCACGTCGACTGCAACGGTGACGTCGCCGTCGTGCACAACGGCACGTTGGAGAACTTCACCGAGCTCCGCGACGGTCTCGAGCAACGTGGCCACACCCTGCGCAGCGAAACCGACACCGAGGCCGTCGCGCACCTGATCGAGGAGCGGCTCGCGGCCGAGCCCGAACTCGGTCTGGCCGCGGCCGTTCGCAGCGTGTGCCGCGAACTGGCCGGATCGTTCGTGCTGGTCGTGACGTCGCGCCGGGAGACCGACCTCGTCGTCGGCGCTCGCCGCAACCTTCCGCTCGTCGTCGGCACTGCCGAGGGCGAGAACTTCCTCGCGAGCGATGTCACGGCGTTCATCGCCTACACGCGGCAGGCGCGGGCGGTCGACCAGGACCAGGTCGTCGAGCTCCGTCGCGAAGGCGTCCGGGTCACCGACCTGGACGGCAACGAGGTCGCGGGCGAGACGTTCCACGTCGACTGGGACACGGCGGCGGCCGAGAAGTCCGGCTACGACTCCTTCATGCTCAAGGAGATCGAGGAACAGCCCGAGGCGGTGCAGGAGACGATCGCCGGCCGCCTCGCGCCGGACGGCCGGCTGCGCCTGGACGAACTTGCCATCAGCGATGAGGACATTCGCGGGTTCCACCAGGTCGTGATCGTGGCGTGCGGTTCGTCCTACCACTCCGGCCTCGTCGGCAAGTACGCGATCGAGCGGTGGGCGCGGCTGCCGACGCAAGTCGAGATCGCGAGCGAGTTTCGCTACCGCGACCCCGTGGTCGACCGCAACTCGCTCGTCATCGCTGTCAGTCAAAGCGGTGAGACGGCGGACACGCTGGAGGCCCTGCGGCATGCTCGCCAGCAGGGCGCCTGGGTCACCGCGGTCACCAACACGGTGGGCTCGTCGATCGCCCGGGAAAGTGACGCAGCGTTCTACACGCGGGGTGGCCCCGAGGTGGCGGTGGCGTCAACCAAGGCGGTGATCACGCAGCTTGCAGCGATGTACCTGGTCGGCCTCCACCTCGCGCAGGTGCGCGGCAACCGCGACAGCGACGAGGTGCGCTCGCACTACGGCGACCTGCTCGCGATCCCTTCACTCATCGCAGAGACGCTCGCGCGCATGGACGCGGTGCGCAAGCTCGCACGGGAGCTCTCCGGCGGCGAACGTGTTCTGTTCCTCGGTCGTCACGTCGGGTACCCGATGGCCTTGGAAGGCGCGCTGAAGCTGAAGGAGCTCGCCTACGTGTCCGCAGAGGGCTTCCCCGCCGGCGAGATCAAACACGGGCCGATCGCTCTCATCGAGCAAGGGACTCCCGTCGTCGTTCTCGCAACGCGGCACGCCCTCACGCCCAAGCTGGTCACCAACGTGCAGGAGATCAAGGCCCGCGGGGCGCGCACGATCGTGATCGCCACTGACGGCGACGAGACTGTGGTCCCGCACGCCGACCACCTGGTCCGGCTGCCGGACACGAAGTCGTTGCTGTCGCCACTGCTGACCCTCGTGCCGATGCAAGTCTTTGCCGCCGAGTTCGCGGTTGCGCGCGGTCTCGATGTCGATCAGCCTCGCAACCTCGCCAAGTCCGTCACCGTCGAGTAGGCCGCCCATGGCCGTCGTCGGGATCGGCGTCGACGTCGTCGACCTCGCTCGGTTTTCCGAGTCGCTGCAACGGACACCGCGGTTGGCCGAGCGGCTGTTCACAGCAGCCGAGCGGGACCTGCCCTTGCCGAGCCTTGCGGCGCGCTTCGCGGCGAAGGAGGCGATCGCCAAAGCGCTCGGCGCTCCGGCCGGGCTCGAGTGGCATGACGCGGAGGTGCTTCGCGACGCCGACGGGCGGCCGCTGCTCTCGGTGCGCGGCACGGTCGCCGACGCAGCGGCGCACGTCGGTGTGCAGCACTGGCACGTGTCGTTGTCGCACGACGGCCCGGTCGCGATCGCCCTGGTGGTGGCGGAGTCGTGAAAAAGGCGTACGACGTCGATCAGATCCGCGCCGCCGAAGCGCCGCTGCTGGCCGGCCTGCCACAAGGCACGTTGATGCAACGTGCCGCCCGCGCCCTGGCTCGCCGCTGCGCGCAGCAGCTCGGCCAGGTCTACGGCAGCAAGGTCGTCGTGTTCGTCGGCGCGGGCAACAACGGGGCCGACGCGTTGTGGGCCGCAGCTGAGCTCGCCCGACGAGGCGCTGCGGTCGAAGCGCTGTTGGTGGCGAAGCCAGACGAGGCCGCGTCGGCGGCGCTTGTCGCCGCCGGCGGTCGGCTCATGGATGCCGGTGCGGACTCCGACGCCGAGCTCATCGGACGTGCAGACCTGGTCATCGACGGTCTGGTCGGCATAGGCGCCAACGGGCCGCTGCGGCAGCCGCACGCCCGTCTCGCGACGCTGGCCAACGAGCAGGCGGCGTGCGTCGTCGCGGTCGACGTGCCCAGCGGTGTCGACGCATCGACCGGTGAGGTGGCCGGCGTCGCCGTACGCGCCGACGTCACGGTCACCTTTGGCGGCTGGAAGATCGGGCTCCTGGTCGAACCCGGGGCGTCGCATGCTGGCACCGTCGATCCCGTGGACATCGGTCTGCAACTGCCGGCGCCGTCCGTCGTCGCGCTGGAAGCGGACGACGTCGCCGCCGTGCTCCCGGACCCCGGTGCGGAGTCGGACAAGTACCAGCGCGGCGTGGTCGGCGTGGTGGCGGGCAGTGACCGGTTCACCGGCGCGGCCGTTCTCGCCGTCGGCGGCGCGCTAGCGGCGGGCGCCGGAATGGTGCGCTATGTCGGACCGGAGCGTCCGGCGACGCTCGTGCGCGAACGCTGGCCCGAGGCGGTCGTGACCATCGCCGCGCCGGGCGACGTCGACTCGTTGAACGACGCAGGAAAGGTCCAGGCCTGGGTCTGCGGTCCGGGGCTCGGCACGGATGAAGCGGCCGCCCGCATCACCCGCGCAGTGTGTTCCAGCGACGTCCCAGTGCTTCTCGATGCCGATGCCACCACCGTGATCTCGCATGACCAGGACGTCGTGCGTTCGCGGCGCGCGCCGACGGTTCTGACTCCGCACGCGGGAGAGTTCGCTCGCCTCATGAGCGCCGACCGCGCCGATGTCGAAGCGGCTCGGCTCAACGCGGTCCGCGCGGCCGCTCGGCAGCTGGGAGCGGTCATCCTGCTCAAGGGCGCGACCACCCTGGTCGCTGACGCCGACGGGTCAGTGCGCGTCAACACGGCCGCAACGCCGTATCTCGCAACAGCGGGCACCGGCGACGTGCTTGCGGGCATGTGCGGTGCTCTGCTGGCGGGCGGAGTGTCCGCCGTCGATGCGGCCGCCGCCGGAGCGTTTCTGCACGGCCTCGCCGGCCTGCTCGCGGCCGGAGATCCCCCCGCGCCGATCAGCGCATCGGACGTCATCCGCGCCGTGCCGCGCGCGGTCCGCGCGGTGCGCGGCTGACAGACTGGACGGCGTGCCGCCGTTCGCCGCTGAGATCGACCTGGACGCGATCGCTGCCAACGTCGAACAGCTGCGACGGGGTGTCGGTCGGGCCGAGGTCATGGCTGTCGTCAAGGCGGACGGTTACGGGCATGGCATGGTGCCCGCCGCGCGCGCTGCGCTCCGCGGCGGAGCGACCTGGCTGGGTGTGGCCTTCGTCGAGGAAGCGCTGGGGCTCCGCGGCGCCGGCATCGACGTGCCGATCCTGGCCTGGCTGTCCTCGCCGCAGACCGACTTGGCGGCGGCCGCGGCTGCCGGGATCGATGTCTCGGTGAGTGCGCCTTGGGGACTGGACAACGCCGTATCCGCTGCCGCGTCGGCGGGACGCCCGGTGCGTGTGCATCTCAAGGCCGACACGGGCCTCGGTCGCGGCGGGGCGACCGCAACCGAGTGGCCACAGCTCTGTCGGGCCGCGGCGAAACAGGTGGCAGACGGAAGCCTCGACGTCATCGGAGTCTGGTCACACCTCGCCTACGCCGACTCGCCCGGCAACCCGACGATCGCCGCACAGCAGGAGCGCTTCAAATGCGCTCTGGCCGTGGCGGAGGATGCGGGGCTCAACCCGAAGGTCCGGCACCTTGCCAACTCGGCGGCGACGCTGGCGCTGCCCGACACCCACTACGACCTTGTGCGACCCGGCATCGCCATCTACGGTCTGTCGCCTGGCCCCGCTGTCGGCACCTCGAGCGGTCTGGGCCTTCGACCGGCAATGCGACTTCGCGCCGACATCGCATTGGTCAAGCGCGTCCCTGCCGGCCAAGGCGTGTCCTACGGGCACCGCTACACGACGTCAGTCGAGACGACACTCGCGCTGGTGCCGCTCGGTTACGCGGATGGTGTGCCGCGCAACGCGACCAACGTCGGACCGGTGGCAATCGACGGTCAGCGCTTCACGATCGCGGGCACGGTCTGCATGGACCAGTTCGTGGTCGATGTCGGCGACGCCGATGTGCGCGTCGGCCAATCGGCGGTGTTGTTCGGCCCTGGTGACGACGAGGAACCAACTGCGGACGATTGGGCCGCCGCACTCGGCACGATCAACTACGAAATCGTGTCGCGGGTCGGCGCGCGGGTGCCGCGCGTCTATGTCGGGACAGGATCGGACCGGTGAGCAAACGCAACATCGGCGTCGCCGCCGTCGGGGCGCTGGCGGCTGCGACGGCGACCGGGGTGGCTTTGCAACGGCGTGCTGTCGGCAGGGCGCGAAATGCGCCAGACCCGCACGCCGACGAGCCTTTCGGCAGCTTGCACAACGACGGCAGGGTCGTTGTCGCCTCAGATGGCGTGCCACTGCACGTCGAGGTGGTGGAGGCCGGCCGCGCCGACACGACCGTCGTCTTCGTGCACGGGTTCACGTTGTCCATGGACTGCTGGCACTTCCAGCGCCGCGACCTCGGTGACCTCGGTCGGTTGGTGTTCTACGACCAGCGCAGCCACGGGATCTCGGGGCGATCCCCTCGGGAGCACGCGACCATCGACCAGCTCGGGCTGGACCTGGAGACAGTGATTCGCGAAGCGGCACCAGCCGGGCCGGTCGTGCTCGTCGGGCACTCGATGGGCGGCATGTCGATCCTCGCTCTCGCCGACCGTCGACCTGATCTGTTTGCGTCCCCACAACAGGGTGGCCGCATCACCGCCGTTGCCCTTGTCGGGACCGCTGCCGGTGCGTTTGCCGAGACCATCTTCGGCATTCCGGGTGTGATCGGCCGAGCCATCCGTCCTGTCGCGCCCGGGTTGATCCGTATAGCCGGTCAACGCGCTCAGCTGATCGAACAAGGGCGTCGTGCCGGTAGTGATATCGCCTTCCTGCTCACGAGGTCACTCTCCTACGGCACCGACGTGCCGCCCTCGCTGGTGGCCTTCATGGAGCGGATGGTCGGCGCCACGCCGGTCGAAGTGATGACCGAGTTCTTCGACACGTTCCTCACGCACGACAAGTTGACTGCGCTCGACGTCTTGCGTGACGTCCCCACGCTTGTGCTCTGCGGTGAGTCCGACCGCATCACGCCGCTGCACAACAGCGAGCTCATCGCCGAAGCGTTGCCCGACGCGGAGTTCGTCGTCGTACCCGGCGCCGGCCACATGGTGATGCTCGAACGTCCGACGGTGGTCGACGCCGCCCTTCGCCGGTTGATGGCAAGGGCGGGAAAGCGGGCGCGCGTCGCATGACCTTTCGCCGTGACGCGGCTGCTGAAGACATCCGACGCGCCGCGGGCGAAGCGGAGACCCTGGCGTCCATCAACGCGTTGATCCCGGGCTGCGTCGCCTGCGCAGAGCTCGCGGCAGAGCGCACCCGCACGGTTGCCGGCGACTTCCCTGTCGACGCGCGGCTGATGCTCGTCGGGGAAGGCCCCGGTGCGCAGGAAGACGCCGTAGGTAGGCCGTTCGTCGGCAAGGGCGGCCAGCTCCTCGATCGGCTCTTGGCCGAAGCCGGCGTCACCAGGGCCACGGTCGCTGTCGCCAACGTCGTGAAATGCCGCCCCCCTGGCAATCGAACGCCGAAGCGCGCCGAGGCGAACCGATGCGCCGGCTGGCTCGACCGCCAGGTGGCATTCGTCAACCCGCAAGTAGTCGTGACACTCGGCCTGACCGCGCTGACCTGGGCGCTCGGAGCGGGACATCGGTTGGGCGAGGTGCGTGGCAGTGCCGTTGAGTGGCGTGGTCGTCGGCTGGTCGCGACCTACCACCCGTCGGCAGCGCTGCGCTTCGGGCCGAGCGGCATGCCGATGACATTGCTGCGCAACGACTTGGCTTATGCCGCAGGCCTGGTCACTGCCACATGACGTCGTACGAGGTGCGCACGTCCGGAGCCATGCGCGAGCTCGGGCGGCAGCTCTCCGCGTCGCTGCAGCCCGGAGACCTCGTGCTCGCCATCGGCGATCTCGGCGCCGGCAAGACCACGCTCGTGCAAGGAATCGGCGCCGGCCTCGGCGTGCG
>DASSEQ010000102.1:0-4735 GCA_035695245.1 Mycobacteriales bacterium
GTAGCGGCCGCCAGCCGGCGGCGGTCCCGTCGGTTGACGAGCAGCAGCACCACGAGGATCGCGACTGCGGTGAACGCCGCCGTCGTGAGCGTGAGCATCGGCTACATCGCCTTCATGACAGGAAAGAGGTGGTCCCGACGAGCCCCCGAATGCGTCGGAACGGGTTGTGCATTCGAGATTACGGGCCCGTGCGCATGGCCGACCGGCCGTTGCGCCGAATGGCCCGCCTGGATCCACCAGGTTGTCCGCTTTGTCGCAGATGTGCGGTCAAGGAGGGCCTGATCGGCGCCGAAACAACAACAGTCCCACTGGTCACGAAACCGACAAGGAGCCCAGCCCGTGCGTCGCCTCGCCAACGCCGGTGCAGCCGCTTTGCTCGCTGCACTAGGTCTGACGTCGGTAGCCGCGGCCGGCACCTCGAGCAGCAAACCCGTCGCGGACTGCGCCGCCATGTCGATCGGCGCCAAGGGGCCAGCGGTGGCGACGATTCAGCAGCAGATCCATGTCGCCGCAGACGGAGACTTCGGTCCGATGACGAAAGCGGCGTTGCGGTCCTGGCAGCGCAAGCACAAGGTCAAGGCCACAGGTGTCGTCGATGCGGCGACGTGGCGCGCCTTGCCGAAGCCGGTGGCCCTTGTCGCGTGTGGCCAGCAGGCGCACGGCCGTGGGGTCGCTCTGGCCTGCACGACCTTGAACGTCGGGTCGACAGGTCCGGCGGTGATGGTCGTGCAGAAGGCGGTCAGCGTCGTCGCAGATGGTGCCTTCGGCCCGAAGACGCGTGCCGCGGTCGTGGCGGCTCAGCGCAAGCTCAAGCTTCCCGGCAACGGGATTGTCGACGCGGCGACCTGGGCGGCGCTCGGACGCACCGGCACGCCGGCCTGCGTCGCCGCGCTCGGCGCCGTGCAGCTCACCAGCGCAACACCGTCGCCGTCTCCATCTCCATCGCCGTCAGGCTCTCCTGCACCGACACAGACACCGGCGCCGACGCCGCCACCGCGACCGGCCGACTGGGCACTCCAGCAGAAGGTGCGCGCTCAGGTAGTCGCACTCGCGGCGAAGCTCCCGACCCAGCCGGGCACGAGCGAAGATCAAATTGCGTTGAAAGCACTGTCGTTCGCGCAGTCGCAGAAGGGCAAGCCTTACGCCTGGGGCGGCGTCGGCCCCAAGTCGTACGACTGCTCCGGCCTCGTACTTGCCGCCTACCGCGCGGCCGGCGTCACCATGCCCCGTGTCGCTGCGGACCAGTACGGCACCGGCGTTTCGGTGCCGCTCGACCAGGTCCAACAAGGGGACTTGCTCTTCTACGCGAGTGACGTCACCCAGCCTGACACGATCTACCATGTCGTCGTCTACAACGGCGCCGGAACGATAGTCGACGCTCCTTATACCGGGGCGTACGTCGGCACCCGGCAGCTGTGGACGCAGGACCTGCTCCCGGTCGCCTGGCGCCCGAGCGGATCCTTGACCCTGCCGCTCAAACAAGGTGCGACCGGCTGGACGGTGGCGCAGCTGCAGCAAGCGCTGGACCGGGGCGGGGCCAAGCTCGTCGTCGACGGCGGGTTCGGGCCGGCCACTGCAGCAGCGGTCGTCTCGTGGCAGACGGCACACAAGCTCAAGCCCACCGGCGTGGTGGACGTGCCAACCTGGCTGACGCTTTCGTAGCATGTCGCCTGGGGTCAGCGGTGACCCGTGGGGGGCTGCCGAGTCGGGGAGTCGACGGCCCGTGGCGATCGGCGGTGTGCAGCGCCTCGTCACACTTCCGCCTGCACCCGAGAGTGCTAGGCGTGCGCGGCGCTTCGTTGGCGACGTGCTTCGCTCCGCCGCCGCGGACGAGCTCATCGACACCGCCGAGCTGTTGACCAGCGAGCTGGTCACGAACGGCATCGTGCACGCTCACACGGACCTGCAGCTCATCGTCGAGGCCACCGCCCGTTGGGTGCGGGTCGAAGTCGTGGATCGCAACCCTTTGCTGCCGGCGCGACGGTCCTACGACGACGACGCGTTGACCGGCCGTGGGCTCGAGATGGTCGCGCTGCTGGCGGACGAGTTCGGCATGCAGCCGCTTGCTGACGCCGGCAAGCGCGTCTGGTTCCGTCTCGGTGAGTCGCCCTTCGCGCCGGTCGAGGAGACGGACACCTTGCGCGTGCGGGACACCGTCTCCGTGCACCTCATCAACCTGCCGTTGACGCTTTACAGCGCTTGGCAGGCGCACGCGGAGGCGATGCTCCGCGAAGCCACTCTGGTCGCGCTGGACGGCGGCGACCGCGGGGCGGCCGGGGAGTTCGCGCTCGCCAACCAAGCCCTGTCGGCTCTCGCTGCGGCGACGGTCACCCTGCTCGAACGTCGTGATGTGCTGCCCGCGCACGTCGACGTCGAAGTGGTGCTCCCGCGCCTCGTCGTACCAAACTTCCCGGTCCTTCGGGATGTCCTCCGGCGGTGTTCCGATCGGGCGGCTGCCGGTGAGCTGCTCGTGCCGTGGTCGCTGCCGGAGATCCAGGCCGTACGCCGCTGGGTCTGCGACGAGGTCGGGCGTCAGACACAGGACCTTCCGCCGCGACCGTGGGCGGAGATCGACGTCGACGACGTGCCGGTGGAGCCGACCTCGGCCGATCTCGTCGACCGGGTGCGGGCGACGGCTGCGGCTTGTGTGGCTGCGGACCGATGGAACCGCATCATTGCTCTCAGTGAGAGCGCAGCGCGGTTACTCGGCTGGCCGAGACCCGAGCTCGAGGGGCAGCGGCTCGTCGTGATCGTGCCGCCCGCGCTTCGTGACGCCCACGTCGCCGGGTTCACCCGCCAGTTGCTGGGTGGCGCACCGAGGCTGCTCGGCGAGCCAGTGCAGCTTCCCGCCCTGCGCCGCGACGGGAGCGAGATCCTGGTGACGATGCGCCTCGAGCGGGAGCTCGACACCGACGGTCACCCCGTGTTCGTCGCCACCCTCAGCCCCGGCGCCGAATAGAGCGGCGTTGCGGAAAGCGTCGGGGTTTTTGCCCCGATCGGCGCTGACGCTGCCACGATCGTTGCCGTGGACGACTTCCCCGAGACCCTCGCTGCCGCGCAGCGCGGCGACGAGCGGGCGTTCACCAGCATCTTTCGGGCCATGAACAGCTCGGTTGTCCGTTACCTCGCTGTGCTGGCCGGCAACAGCGCCGAAGACCTGGCCGCCGAGACCTGGATCGCCGCGCTACGCGGATTTGGCGGCTTCGCCGGCGATGCCCGCGCGTTTCGCGCCTGGTTGCTCACCATCGCGCGGGCACGCTGGGTCGACAGCGTCCGGGCGCAGGCTCGACGCCCCGAGGTGCTGACCGACACCACGCCGGAGGTCGTCGCGCCCGACGTCGTCCACGACATCGTCGCCTCGGGGATCGAGACCACGGAGGCGCTGGCGCTGATCCGTAGCCTGCCGGCCGACCAGGCGGAGGTGTTGTCGCTGCGCGTACTCGGAGAGCTCGACGTGGCCGAGGTGGCCGAGATCATGGGCAAGACCGCGAACCACGTGCGGGTGCTGTCGCATCGGGGGTTGCGGCGGCTGGCGCAGGTGCTCGGAGAAAAGCCACCGGAAGGGGTGTAATGCCGTGACTTGCGCCAGCGATAACCGGGCGTGACCACTCCCGCGCCGTTCGGAGAGGACCAGGACATCCTCTCCCGGCTTCTCGCCGACGCCGGCGAGCAGTCGCAGCTGCGGGACGTCCTCGTGGCGTTGTCCGCAGCTCCGGCCACCGGTCCACAGTCGGGTGAGGCCGCGGCGATCGCAGCATTCCGCGAACTGGTGGCGGAGCCGGCGGGCATCCCCTCGCTCGCCCACCGGCGTCGCCTGCGGATCGCTGCCGCCGCGGCATCATCCGTCGTTCTTGTCATGGGCGGCGGCGTGGCCGCTGCCGCTGAAGGCGCACTGCCCGGGCCGGCACAAGACGCCGCCAAGTCGGTGTTGTCGGTCGTCGGAGTGCATGTGCCGTCGTCCAGCAACGCGTCCGGCAACGGCCTCGGACCACGCTCAGGAGAGCCCACGCCGACCGAGACGCCACCTCCGGGGATCATCCCGCCGGTGCTGCTCCCGCCGTCGCTGCCGACGCCGTCGAACCCGACGCATCCGGCTCATCCGTCCACACCGCCCACTCCGGGCAACTCCGGCCAGTCGCGGCACCACGGCAACCCCACACCGACCGTCAGTGGGCATCCCTCGCCGGGCCACGGCAAGCCTTCGTCACCGCCGGTGACCACGCACCGCGACTCACCCCGTCCCTCGCACACTCCGTCGTCGCAGGCTGTAACGCACGCGATGAGCCAGTCGGTTATTCACCGAGCCCGCCCGTAGCGGGAACGCCCCCTCCCTGGAGGTTCCTTCATGAAGTTCAGCACGCTCTCGACTCTTCTGAGCGCGCATGCCAAGGCGGCGACGATCGCCGTCGTCGCTGCTGGCGCTACTGCCGGCGGCGGCCTCGCCGTGGCGACGACCGTCGCAAACAGCCACGCGACGACGGCGCTCACGACCGCACAGTCGTCGGTCAACAACAACCCCGACGGGCCGGATGGCAACACCCAGAGCCCCGACACCAGCCAGTCCAGCTCGAGTGACAGCACCGGCACGGACCTGGCCACCGGCCTGGTCACGCCCTCGCCGAGCTGCCCCAGCGACGTTGCCAACCACGGCGCCTACGTGTCGTCGGTAGCGAAGACCAAGCCCACCCCTGGCGCTTCGCCCGGGTCGCACGGTGCGCTGGTTTCAGCCGCCGCG
>DASSEQ010000103.1:0-12166 GCA_035695245.1 Mycobacteriales bacterium
CAGTTCCCTCTCTATCTCTATACGGCGTCGCTGATGAGCCTCAACAAAGAGGAGCAGCTGGTCCTGACCACCGGTCGCGGGTCCGGCCGGGTGGCAACGTCGCGTCGTGTCGGTGTCGTCATCGACAACACACCGCCGGGCGACCCGCAGTACAACCGGGTGCTGAATGCGACTGTCGCACCGACCCTCAAGGCGTGGGGCATCCCCTACGAGACGTTCTCGGTCGCAACCCAGGGCGACGTCAACAACGCCGTGCTGAGGTTCCGGGCCGACGGTGTGAAGACGGTCGTGTTCATCGCACCCAGCGGGATCATCGAGATCCTCTTCATGCAAGCCGCCGAGCAGCAGCAGTGGCGGCCGGACTACATCTTGGGCGACTCGACCGATCCCTGGTTCATCAGCGAGGCTGCTCCGACGGCACAGGTGCAGCACATCACCGGCGCCGGTTCGCTGCCGGTCTCCAACGTGCCGGAGTCGCAGTATCCGACGACGGCGCGGGAGAAACACTGCTTTGCCGTCATCCGGGCCGCCGGTGAGACCAATACCAACCGGCACTCCAGCCTCACCGCGACGCCCTACTGCGAGGCGACGTGGGAGTTCGTCGCCGTCGCATCGAAGGTGGCCGGAGCACTGACACCGGCCAGCTACTACAACGCGTATTCCCAGGTCGGCACTACGTTCGATCCGGTGACCACCTTCGCGATCAACTTCGCGAACGGCCGGCACACCGGCGCGGCGAAATACCGCACGCTCGGCTATGCCTCGCAATGCCAGTGCATCACCTACACGAGTGGGCTGCGACCGATTCCGTGAAGGCCGCCGTCATGACCGCGGCGGCCACCATCGAGATCGTGGAAGTGGCCGATCCGACCCCTGCACCTCATGAGGTCGTGGTGCAAGTGGCTGCCACCGGAATCTGCGGCACCGATCTCCATGTGCTCCACGGCGAACACGGCGCGCGTCCGGTCATCCCGGGCCATGAGTTGTCCGGCACCGTCGTTGCAGTCGGCAGCGGGGTTGACACCGTGCATCTCGGCGATCGGGTCGCCGTCGACCCCAACCTGCCGTGCGGGGCCTGCACGTCGTGCCGGCGTGGCCGGACCAACCTGTGTCAGCAACTGCGGGCACTCGGCATCACCGAACCCGGTGCCGCCGCCGAGCTCATGGCGGCTCCTGCATCGAACTGCGTGCGCCTCCCGAGCCATGTGGATCTGCAGTCCGCGGCTTTGATCGAGCCACTGTCCTGCGCCGTGCACGCGTTTGACGTGCTGCAGACAAGGCTTGCCTCGACCATCCTGATCTACGGCGCCGGCACAATGGGCCTGCTGATGCTGGAGCTCGCAAAGCATCATGGCGCCGCTGCCGTCGACGTCGTCGAGACGATGCCGGACCGCCGGTCGCGGGCCGCGACGTTCGGCTGCTCGTCGGTGGCGGCGGCGGCGAACGAGATCGACCGTGCCGGCTGGGATGTCGTCATCGACGCGACCGGCGACGCCGCGGCTATCCAGACAGGCCTAGGCCAGGTCTCGCCCGGTGGGACGTTCTTGCAGTTCGGCGTCGCGTCACCCGACGCGCGGGTGACGATCTCGCCGTACGACATCTATCGCCGCGAGATCACGATCACCGGGTCGATGGCGGTGCTGCACTCCTTCGAACGAGCCGCGGCACTGCTTGGCGCCGGCGCGATCGACCCGACGAAATTCATCACCGGCCGCTTCGCGTTGGAGCGTTATGACGAGGCGCTGGATGACTTTCGCGGCGGGCGGGGCATCAAGACGCTCGTCATGCCGTGACCGTCAGGCCGTCCAGGTAGACGTGTCCGGCCGCGTCGACGAGCTTGACCGTGTGCCGGCCACTGGTGCTGAAGTGCGCCACGGTGAGCGCCACCAGGTAATGGCGGCTGGCGGTCTTGAGGCTCACCGTCCGGAGCCGATGGCCGTCGACGTACTCGGTGAGCGAGCCGCAGGTGGGGCAGGTCATGACAAGCACGGCGTAGGTGCGACCGACAGCGGTCAAGTGGGCGTTGGCGCCGCGCGTGCTGGTGCTGTCCAGCGTCCCGAGGTAAGCGCTGCTCGCGCTCGCGTGGCTCCAGTGCGTGGAGTAGATGAACGAGCGGTCGTCGTACGGCAACGTGACGGTCGCTCGGCGCACGGCTGAGGTGTTGCCCGCGTTGTCGGTCACGGTGACAGCGATCGTGTAGGTGCGTCCAGGCCGGCCGGTCAGCGCGAGCGACGTGGCACGGGTCGCGCTGCTGCGATAGTCGGGAGTGGTGCTGCCGGCATGCGTGACCGTGACGGCGTAGCGAGCGATCCCGCTCGACGGTGCGGCATCGGTGCCGCTCCAGTGGAACGTCAGCGCGATTCCGTTTCGGTGGACCACGCCCGCGCTGGCTGCGGCCACCGGGGTCACCGTGTCGACGGTGGTCGTCGCGTCGTCGAGGTAGCACAGGCCATTGGCGTAGCCGACGACCCACACGTTGTAGCGACCATCCGTGGGCACGCTGATCTGCGTCGGCTGGGTCGCCGACGCGCCGGTCGCATCGCAGCTCGACGGCTCCGTGCCGATGCCGGCGCGCCAGCCCGTGTAAGCGGTGCCGGCGCTGGGAGTGATCGTCAGCGGGATGGTGCGGCTGCGGGTGTACGACGGCGCCGCCAGCCGGACGTAGCCGACCAACGCAGGCGCAAGGGCGTTCCACTGCGGGGCGCCGAGACCACTCGCTTCGTCGTAACCGGGGCCGGCAGTGAAGGCGCCGTTGTCGCCTAGCGTCACGTCCCGGAACCCGGTGGTTCGTGCGGTGTACAAACCGGCGTGAATGTCACCGACGCCGCGGGTGAGCCCACTCGACGCAAGCAGGTCGGTGAAGGTTGCGGCCGCGAGAGGACTGGCGAGGCTGGTGCCTCCGACCTGAGCCCAGGACCCGTCGATGACGACGACCATGCCGGAGGCAGGGTCGGCATCGAGCGCGATGTCGGGCACGCCCCGGCCGGAAAGGGTGGCGGCGGCGGCCTGGTAGGACGGCTCCGGGAAGACGGTCGAGATGCCGCCACCGCTGCCGGCCCCGGTGGTCGGGTCCCACCACACCTTCTCCTGCGGTGCGCCGGAGAGCGTGTCGTCCACTGTGGTCCCGCCGACTGCGACCACAAGCGGGTCCGAGGCGGGGTAGTCGACGGCGAGGGTGGTGCCCGCCGTCGAGGTCGAGTTGCAGTCAAAGGCTCCGCTGTCGCCGCTGGCGGCGAAGACGGTCACTCCGGCGGCAAGCACGTCCGTCAGTGCTTGGTGCAGCGCGTTGATCGCAGAGCTCGAGTCCGCCTCGCACTCACCCCAGGAGATCGACAGCGCCCCGATGTTGCCGCGGCTGATCGCGTCGGACGCAATCTGCTCTAGAGCATCGACCTCGCCGCGAGCCGAGTTGGGAGCGAAGTACGCACGTTGGGGAGCATGCGGTGCCGCCGAGAGCAAGCTCTCCTGGTCGAGCGCAACCTCGCCCTCGCCACCATTGCCGTCCGGCTGCGAGGGGTTGGCGCCGTCGACGCTCACCGATGCGTACTGCCCGGAGCTGACCGGATCGGGAAGTCCGGCACTGCCGGCGAACGTCGCGAAATCCGAGCTGTCCCAACCGGAGAACTGCAAGGTCGCGATGGTTGGAGCCGAGCCACCCGAGAGAGGCGTGCCGTCGGTCGTGTCATAGAGCTGGCGTGCATCCGCGCCGGTGATCTCGGTCGGGGTGAAGGTGGGATGCAGACTGCCGGCCAAGGTGGTTCCGTCGACCACGCTGGTCGCAAGCCCGGCGAGGATTCCCGGCGCAAGCGTGCCGGTGCTCCCGGTGTCGGTCGAGCGTCTGGGAAACGCCGCGTGCAGGCGATCGGCGGTCGCGACCGCGGAGATCGTGAACGCCGTCTCGTGTGTCACCCGGAAGCCCCACCGGGCGAGGATCGTCTTGGTCTGCGCGCGGGTCGCCGCGCTCGGCAGCAGTGCGCGCAGCTCGCGCAGCCTCCCTCCCGGGGAGAGATCGTGCGTCCGGGCCAGTGCGGCCATCTTGTCAACGCTGCCGGACGCGAGCTGCACCGTGATGCTGCTGCTGGCGACCGGGCGCGGGGTGGCGGCTGTCGCCGGGAGTGCGCCGATCGCGGCAGCCATGGCTGCACCGGCCGCGATCACGGCGTGACGGGAGCAAGGCCACACAGGTAGGTCACTCAATTCGGTCGACGGTTCCCCTGAACAGAATCGACCGTCCCGGCGCGTAACTGAATCGGGAAAAAGGGGGCCATCTCATAGCCTCTTGTGACCATCCGGGCGCGCGTGCGCCTGGGCGAGATGGTTCGCGGCCGCCGTGCGGCTGGTGACGCCCAACCGGCTGAAGATGTTCTCCAGGTGCCGTCGTACGGTGCCTTCGGATACGTCGAGCCGCCGCGCGATCTGACGGTTGGTCAGGCCTTGCGCGACGAGGCGCAACAACTCGGTCTGGCGCGCGGTCAGGAGCCGGGTGACCTCGCTCGTCCGCGCCGCCAGCTCCATCTCGGCGAGATGCGGCCGAAGCAAGCTCAGCAACTCCCGTTCCTTGTCGGCGAAGTCACGACCCTCCACCCGCCACAGCTCGATCCGGTGGTCGAGGTCTCCCTCCGGCGCGAGCGGGATCAGCACGTTGTGGCGCACGCCCTGCAGCCGGAACAACTCGCCGGCAAGGCTGGCCTTGAAGTCGCGCTCCGACATGTGATCGCTGGCCCGATGCACCTCGGTGGCTCGGCCGGACTGCAGCGGGTAGCTGCAAACCGGCGTCGACCAGAACGCCTCCCAGAAGAACTCTTCCAGCCGATCGAGGTCCGTCTCGAGGCACGTCCCAGGAGCGCCGACTTCTTGCTCGACCAGATAGACCTGTTCGACCGGATTCAGAACTTGATAGGTGATCTGGTCGCATGGGACGAGCTCAGCGACTGCTGCCAGCACCGAGTCGGGCATGGGGTGGTCCGCGTCAGCGCCGTGGGCCGGGTCGGTCACGGCACGCAAGCGCCGGAGATCCGCCATGCGCAGAGTCATGCTCGCCGACATCACGCCCCCTTGACCGGAAGGCTAAAGGCAGCACGGCTACCAGGATGTGTAAATCGTCACATGGACCGCACCGCTCGCGGAGCGGATCGTCGGGAGTCACACCGCAACCGCGGTCCCGCTCCGAAAGAGGTGAACGTCATGCACGTCGTCAACTCAGCAACGCTTCGACGCGGAGCAGTCGGCGTATTCGTCGCATCTGCCGCTCTTATCGCCGTTGCGCCGGGCATCGCAAGCGCCGACAAGCCGGACGGCACTTGCACGAGCAGCTACACGCCGATGCAGGAGAGCGATCTCCTGTCGCTGCCGGACGCAGATCTGGCTCTGGTCGCGTTCGCACACGTCAACCGCAACAACGACGACTGGGTTTGTTACAAGGCCTACCCGCAGGGCGACCACAACGGCTACTCCGGCAACTTCGTCGACAACACTGCCGCGCCCCACAGCTGACGACGCTGCCTCAGCCTTGCGCTGACTCGCCCTTTTCGGCAAGGGCGGCAAGCCGATCGAGCGACGCCGCAAGTCGGTCGTGCGTCGTCGCCTTCGCCCGCGGGAACCGGCTCCGGTCTGTCAGCCGGCTCCAGTCATAGGTGTGCGTGACCAGCGTGCGATTCCGATCGATCGGTTCGAGCGTCCACCGCCACAAGTGACCCGGCTGCTTCTTGCCGACCGGCGAGGGCCGCCATGCGATCAGACGGCCTTCTTCGAACTCCACCACCTCGTTGTCGCGAACTCCCCCGCGACGCAACCTCATGGTGAACACGTCGCCAACGGCGCGCACTCGCTGACCGGCATCAGCCTGCCGCAAGTTGTCGTTGCCGTCCCACCGTGGTTGCTCGGCCGGATCCGCGATGAGCTCGAAGATTTGCTCGGCGTCCGCTGCGATCTCTCGGCTGGCCATGACGATGTGCGCGGCGCGATCAATCATCTGGCGATGGGCAGCCCACCAATCGGCATCCCACTCGCTGGGAAAGTCGATGCCGCGGCGATAACCCACGGCTCCGTCGACGAGCTCGCGGACGATATCCGCGTGTCCGGCATGACGGTGAGTGTCAATCGCGACGTGGACGACGGCGAACTGCAGCGACAATTCGCGCCTGTCTTCCGGCCAGTGAGCCACGGTGCCGACAGCATCGATCGGCAACGCGTCGATCGTGGCGTCGGAGTGCTGCCACACCCGCTGGTACATGTCGATGAGCTCTCGACCCGTCTCCTCCGACCGCACCCACATGTCGGCGTTGAGGTCTGTCCATTGGCCATCTGCATCGAGAAAGGGCAGGCGTTCCGGGAAGGGGCGGCCGAAGACCGAGCCGAGATAGCCGGCTTCCACGCCGGTGACGTGTTTCACGATCCCGAGCAAGTTCGTGCCGGTCGGCGTCAACGGACGGCGCATGTCGTAGTCGGTGAGCCCGTCCAGCTTCCACACAAGAACGTCACGACCGGCTTGCAGGTATCGCTTCAGCCCGCGCTTGACCTCCAGCTCGTTCATCAGCGCAGGACCGGCAAGGGCGAGTCGGCGCTGCGTCCTGTCGCCGCTTCGATGAATGCCACCGCCGGTGTCATCTCGGCAAGCAGCTTGACGGTGTGCTCGAGGATGCTCTCATCGACATCACAGGGTCGTTGCAAGCCGTCGTACACGTCCAGGAGATGCACGGTGGCCTCCATGAGGACGATGCGCACCAACTCGTGTACGGCGATGGGCGTGTCGGGGGTGGCCCAGACAACAACTTGCTCCGGGTCGAGTCGGCGGAGCGTCGCAATCGCCGCCGGCGCCTGGCCTCGGAACCTGGCCAAGAGTGCTTCAGCGCCCCCGGCGGCTTGCGCAACCGCCAGAGAGGCAACCCCGTCCTTCATCGTGTGCGCCACTCCGTCGGGCTCGTTGAAGCGGAGCAGCACCCGCGCCGCGGTCAAAACTTGGGTGCCCGCGGCAGCTGCGGGCAGCTCGGCTGTCGCGAGCACCATCGGCAGCATCGAATGGTGCGCATAGACCGCGCGGACGTCCCAACCCGTGCAACGGGTGGGCGACAGCCACTCGACCTCGGACAGCCCGGAGCCGAGGTCAGCCCAGCGCTCCCACAAGGCGGCTAATGCCGCCAGGCGGGCCGCATGTTCGACCGGTTCAGGCGGCGCCATGAATCCGAATATGCCACCCGGGCCAGGCGGGCACGAGCGGCGCCGGGCCTAACCGGCTGCACTAGCGGGTAGGCGCTGAGGGTGACCCCCCGCTTCCGGCAGCTGACGGTGCGCCTGCTCGCGTTCAGCGCCGCCGCCGGTCTGGTGCTGGCCGGGGTGCTGTTGCCTGTGGTGGGAGGTGTCGGTCTCTTCGCTCGCGGTGCGGCCGGGTCCTTCGACTCGCTCCCCTCGGGCTTGAAGCTGCCGGCGCCGCCGGAAGGCAGCCGGCTGGTCGCCGCGGACGGCAGCACGATCGCGCAGTTCTTCTCCCAAGACCGGGTCAACGTGCCGCTCGATCGCGTCGCGCCGGTCATGCAGAAGGCGATCGTCGCCATCGAGGACGTGCGGTTCTTCTCGCACGGCGCTGTTGACCTTCAGGGCACGGTGCGGGCGGCTCTCACCAACCTGGGATCCGGCACGACCGCTCAGGGCGGCAGCACGCTGACGCAGCAGTATGTGAAGAACGTGCTCGTCTACTCCGGTGACCGCTCGGCCGCGAACGACACGCTTGCCCGCAAGGTGCGCGAGGCGAGATATGCGGTCGCGCTCGAGCGCAAGCTGACCAAGGCCCAGATCCTCGAGCGCTATCTCAACATCGTGTATTTCGGCGAAGGAGCTTACGGCGTGCAGTCGGCGGCGCACCGTTACTTCGGCATCGACGCTTCCGCGCTGACGACTCCGCAGAGCGCTCTGCTGGCCGGGCTCGTGCAGTCCCCCAGCGACTACGACCCGGTGCGAGCCCCACGGGCGGCCGTGACTCGACGCGCCGAGGTGCTCCAACGCATGCAGGCCGCCGGCTTCATCACCGCTGCAGAGATGCGGAAGGCAACGACGGCACCGCTCGGCCTGCATATCCGCGCCCAACGCTTCGGCTGCGAATCCAGCTACGCACCCTTCTTCTGCGACTGGGTGCACAGCCAGGTGCTGCACGACCCGCGCTTCGGCACCGACCCGGCCGCCCGCGAACGCACCTTGATGACCGGCGGCTTGACGATCCGTACGACGTTGGTCCCCCGCGTCCAGCACGCCGCGCAGCTGGCGGTCGACCACGTCGTGCCGCCGGGGGGAAGAGTGGCGACAGCGGTCGTGGCGGAGCAGCCGGGCACCGGTGCCGTCCTCGCGATGGCGGTCGACCGCCGCTACGGAAGCGCCCGGGGCGAGACGCGCGTCAACCTGGCGACCGGCGGGCAGAGCGGCTTTCCGGCCGGATCGACGTTCAAGCTGTTCACACTCGCGGCCGCGGTGCAGGCCGGTCTACCGCTCTCCACGACATTCAACGCACCGCCGCATCTGTCGATCAGCGCGGGCGACCTGCACAACTGCAGTGGTCAAGCCCTCGGATCGTGGAACGTCGGCAACGCCGAGGACGGCGAGGGTGGCACGTTCGGTCTCGTGCGCGCCACCTGGGAGTCGGTCAACACCTACTTCGCCCAGCTGGAGAAGAAGGTCGGCGTCTGCGCCGCCTGGCGCATGGCAACAAAGATGGGCATCACGGAGATCAGCACGGGCAAGCCCGCAGCGCAGGTGCCGTCGTTCACGCTCGGCCCCGACGACACGTCTCCCCTTCAAGTGGCGTCGGCATATGCCGCCGTCGCCGCGCACGGAAGCTACTGTCCGCCGTACGCGATCGAGTCGGTCACCGGCATCGACCTTCGTCACAAGCGCAACTGTCGGCAGGTGATGTCGCGGGCTACCGCGGACACGGTCACGAGCGTCCTTCGCGGCGTCATCGACGGCCCGGACCCGCACCGGACGGGCGCGGCTGCAGGCATCGGACGACCGGCTGCCGGCAAGACCGGCACGACCGAATCGTTCGGCACGGCCTGGTTCAGCGGTTACACGCCACAACTGGCCGCTTCGGTGTGGGTGGGTGATCCGCGCGGCATCACGCACCCGTTGCGAGACGTCACGGTCAACGGGCGCTTCTATGCGCAGGTGTTCGGCGCCGACCTGCCGGCATCGGTGTGGAAGACAACGATGCGCGCGGCGCTAGCGGGCGCACCGATCGAGAACTTCACCGGAGCCGGCTCGCATGTCGCCGCCGACGTCATGATCGCGCCGAGGGGCCCCGCGCGCCCGGCGCGCAAGCCGACCCAGCCCGCACCGCCCGGCAAGAAGCACCACGGGCACTGACAGCACCGGTCAGGAAGCAGCCAGCGACCTGAGCAGATCGCGCGTGCGTGCGCGCGAGGTAGCCCGATCCGCGCCGACGACGACAGGCGCGGCCCAGAGGTCCGTCGCGCCTGCGTCGAAGAGTGACTGCACCTGAGCCCGCACCGATTCCTCGTTGCCGACGAGGGCGGCATCTGCGGGACCCTCGGCGCCGCCGATGTCGAGGATCCGCCGGTAGTTGGGCAGCGTGCCGTAGCCCGCGAACTGCTTCGCGATCAGCTCGCGCGCTTCCGCCTCGTCGTCGTGGACGGCGACGGGCAACCCCGCGACGATCCTCGGCTGCGGCCGGCCGGCGCCCGACGCCGCTGCGTGCAGCCGAGGCGCGACGTGCGCATCGATCGCCTTCGCGTTCGCCATCCAGAGGACGGTGCCGTCGGCAACTTCGCCGGCGACGCGCAGCAGGCGTGGTGCGAGGGCGGCGATCAGCAACGTGATCGGGGCCACCGGAGCGGCCGGCGCGCCCAGGTTGACGCGGAACTCCTCACCAGCGAACTCGACCGGCTCGCCGCGGAGCAGCGGCGCCAGAATGCGCACGTATTCCTCGGTGTGCCGACCGACGTGCCCGTAGCTCAGGCCATACGCCTTCTCGATGACCATGTCGTGCGACGGTCCGATGCCCAACGTGAGACCAGGCCGGCTCATCGCGTTCGCGACGGCGATGACCCTGTTGGCCATGAGCACCGGATGCGACGTGTAGGTCTGGAGCACGGAGGTGCCGAGCTCGATCCCGGCCGTCGCTCGACCGGCCAGTGCCATGGGCACGAGGGGATCGCCGCCGATGGCGCCGGCGTACCACAAGCTGGTGAAGCCGTCGGCCTCTGCTTCCTTGGCCTGCTCGATGATTCGGTCGACATCGCGACCGCCACCGGAAAGACCGATCCGCAAACCCGCCATCAGATCCTCCTTGTCGTCACCACGTGTCCACGCATGGCCGCTTCTTCGTCGTACGACGAGGAGCGGGCGGGTCGCTGAGCAATGCGGACGTGACCCACTGTCGCGAGTCCGCCGGGTCGATGACGTCGTCGAACTCGAAGTACGGCGCCGCGTTGAGTGCCTTGCCCCGCTCGTAGGACGCGGCCACCATCCGCTCGAAAGCTTGCTGCCGCTCGGCCGGGTCTTCGATCGCCTCGAGCTCGCGCCGGAAGCCCAGACGCACGGCGCCCTCGAGGCCCATCCCACCGAACTCGCCGGTCGGCCACGCCACCGTGAAACGCGGGGCGCGGAAGCTGCCGCCGGCCATCGTCTGCGCACCGAGCCCATAGGCCTTGCGCAAGATGATGGTGCCGAACGGCACCGTGAGGTTGGCCCCCACGACGAACATGCGCGCCGCATGACGGACGAGTGCAGTCTGCTCGGCGTCCGGGCCGACCATGATCCCTGGCGTGTCGCACAGAAAGAGGATGGGCAGATCGAACGCGTCGCATAGCTGCATGAAGCGCGCCGCCTTGTCAGCACCGTCGGCGTCGACTGCGCCGGCGAGATGCATCGGATTGTTCGCGACGACTCCGAGCGGCTTGCCGTCGATGCGCGCCAACGCCGTCACCATGCCCACGCCGAAGCTGCGGCGCAGCTCGAGGACCGATCCAGTGTCCGCGAGGGTCTCGACGACGGCCCGCACGTCGTAGGCGCGGAGCCGGTTCTCGGGGATGAGCGCCCGCAACAAACGCTGGTCTGCGGACTCGCCGGTTGCCGTGGCGCCCTGGAAGTAGGAGAGGTACTTCTTGGCGACACGGACGGCCTCGGCTTCGTCAGCGACGGACACGTCGACGACACCGTTCGGCACTTGCACTTGCATCGGGCCGACTTCTTCCGGCCGGTAGACGCCGAGACCGCCGCCCTCGATCATCGCCGGCCCGCCCATGCCGATCGTCGTGTCCTCGGTCGCGATCAGCACATCGCAGCACCCGGCGAGTGCCGCGTTGCCGGCAAAGCAACGGCCGGCGACGATCCCCACGAGCGGGACCAGCCCGGACAGTCGCCCGAACAGGTGAAACGCCATCACGTCGAGTCCGGCGACGGTTGCGCTATCGGTGTCACCCGGGCGGCCGCCGCCACCCTCCGCGAAGAGCACCACCGGGAGCCGCCACTGCTCGGCGAGCTCGAACATCCGGTCTTTCTTCTCGTGGTTGCGATGGCCCTGCGTGCCGGCGAGGACGGTGTAGTCGTAGGACATCACCACACACTGCGCACGGTCCGCGCTGAACATGTCGCCGTTGACGCGGCCGAGCCCGGTGACCATGCCATCGGCCGGAGTGTTCTCGATCAGATCTTGCATGGACCGGCGTTGCCGCTGGGCGGCAACGACGAGCGGCCCGTATTCGATGAAGCTGCCGGGGTCGCAGAGGTCGGCGATGTTCTCCCGGGCGCTGCGATGGCCGATGCGGTGATGCCTCTCTATATCGGCGCTGCGCGCAGCATCGAGCCCGACTTCGTGACGCGCGATGACCGCAGCGAGGTCGTCGCGCACGTGGTCCGGATCCCATTCCTCGCCGGCCTCTTCGAGCGTCGCGCCTTGCGCGGCAGCGTCGATCAGGATCAGGGGCGCGCCCTTGGTGACCGTGTCGCCGACACCGACGTCGACGTGGAGGATGACGCCACCGACGTCAGCAGCGACGACGTGCTCCATCTTCATGGCCTCGAGGACCGCGAGCTGCTGACCCGCGGCGACTGCCTGGCCCGGTGCGACGTCGATGCTGACAATCGTTCCGTTCATCGGAGCGATCACGTTGGCACCGCCGCCGGGTGCTTGCTGAGTGGTCGCCGCTGTTTCCTCGACGAG
>DASSEQ010000104.1:0-19157 GCA_035695245.1 Mycobacteriales bacterium
TGCTCGACGAGTCGGCGTCACGAACCTTCGGAGTGGTCGGGGCAGAGACCGAAGACTTCGACGGTGTGACTGACGGAGGTGTAGCCCGCCTCTCGCGCGATGCGCTCGGTCCAGGCCTCGACTTCCGGGCCGTCGACTTCGACGGACTTGCCGCATACGCGGCACACAAGGTGATGGTGGTGCCCGCTGCCGTTCGGCGCGAGATCGGCCACGCAAAGCCGATACTGCGCCTCACCATCGGCCTGATGCACGACGTCGATCTCGCCGGACTCCGCCAACGTCTTCAGATGCCGGTAGACGGTGGTCAGGCCGACGGACTCGCCGCGCCGGCGCAGTTCGGCGAACAGGTCGTACGCCGTACGGAAGCCATCCGCGTCGCGAAGTGCCGCGTCCACCGCCTGGCCCTGTCGCGTGACGCGGCCGCGCCGACGACCGAGCGGGCGGTTGTCATCCCGCTCATCCTGCTTCGGCGACTGCGAGGGCACTTCACCATTCTGCCGTCGGACTCCGCCGGCCACGGCTGCTGCTTCCTGTAGCAAGCGGCATTTCGGACGAACCCCCGTTGACTTGACATTTCGTCAGCAATAGAACTGCGCCCACAACTTCAAGCCGTGTCGGGCCCTCGAGGAGGGACGATGAGCGATAGCCCACCGTCGCGCAGCCCTGAACTCACCGAAATGCTCGACGACCGCTTCGTGCGGCGCAGCGTCCTTGTCGCGGTGCACGTGCGGAGGCATCTTCCGCTCTACGTCATCGGCGTAGCTGTGCTTCTGGTCGCGACGCTGATGCCCACGCTCACCAGCCACGGCGGTGATGGGGTCAACAACGCTGGCGCCACCAGTCAGGGCGTCTACGGCCAGTCGGGTCAGACCGGCACGGGCACTGGCGCGGCACCCGGACAGGTCGGTAGCGCCGCGGGGATTCCCGGCGCGGCGGGCGGCCCGGCTGGTGGCGCAACCGGCGTCTCGGCTGCCGGCGTTGCCGGATCCGGCGCGACCGGCATCGGCGGCTCCTCCGGCGGGCCGATCGGGCACGTGGCTGTCGGCACGGGCATCACCAAGGGGGGCTTCAAGTGCTCGAAGGGCGTGCCGCAGATCCCGTGGTCCGCATACACCGTCCCGTGCGTCGCGAAGTTCAGCGGCAACAACGGCGGTGCGACATATCGCGGTGTCACGGCGAACCAGATCGTCATCGCCGACCGCGAGTTCCAGTGCAACGCCAACTGCCAGGCAGTGCAGTCGTTCGAAGCACAGGCAGGGGTGGCCAACCCGAAGGTGACGGCAGCCGTCGCGCAGGTCTTCCTCAAATACTTCAACCAGGTCTTCGACCTCTACGGCCGTCAGGTCGTGATGAAGTACTTCAGCTCCAGCGCCAACACCACTGACGAGGCGGTCGGCCAGGGCAAAGCCCAGGCTTGTGCCGACGCCGACTCGATCGTCAACGACATGCACGCGTTCGGTGAGTTCGGCGACGGCATTGACGGCAGTGGCGCGGGTGGGTCGGGGCCCTTCTCCGAGTGCGCCGCGCAATACAAGCTTGTCGAGTTCCACGGCGGCGCCTACTACGACGAGCAGTGGTACCGCTCGCTGAACCCATACGTCTGGAACGGCATCCCCGAGTGTCAACGCGACGCGCACATGGTCGCTGAGCAGATCGCCAAGGAGATGAACGGCCCGGCGAAGTTCGCCGGCGACACACTGCTGCAGAGCAAGCCGCGGGTGTTCGGCACCTACATCCCGAACAACCCGCCCTATCAACGTTGCGCAGCGATCACGCACAGCGACCTGCAGAACAAGTACCACATCGACACGAAGAGCCGGTCCTACCAGTACAACTACGTGCTTGACGTCTCCCGCTTCGCCGACCAGGCCAACCAGGCGATCGTGCAGTTCCACAGCGAGGGCGTCACGACGGTCGTCATCGCCTGCGACCCGATCTCACCGATCTTCCTGACGCAGTCAGCCGCGTCGCAGAACTACCACCCGGAGTGGTACATCGTCGGCACCGCTGCCAACGACTTCGACACCGTGCCGCGGCTTTGGGTGAGCAGCGAGATCGCGGGTCACCTCTTCGGCATGGGCCAGCTGTCCAGCGCCCAGAAGATCTTCGGGCCCAAGTCAGAGCCCGGCATCACCTACAAACGCATCACCGGCAAGACGATCCCGGCCGGCACGAGTGGGTGGTATTTCGAACTGCTCCAGCTGTTCAACTTCCTGCAGGCAACCGGACCCGACCTGACTCCGGCCAACATGGCCGCAGCTGTTGTCCATCTGCCGCAGACCGGCTTGTCCAGTGATCCCGCGGTGCCGAAGTATGCCGTCGGCCGGGTGTGCTTCTGCACCAACCCGGACGGTTCGCCCGGCTACGACCACACCGGCATCGACGACACGCGCATCGTCTACTGGGAGGCCAACGCCACTTCCGTGTACGACGGCAAGAAGGGCACCTACTACGAGTCGTTGCGCGGCGATCGGTTCCTGCCCGGACAGCTGCCGACGAGAACGATCCCGGTCTACGGCGACGATCCGCGATGACGTCCGTGCTCCAGTCGGGGCCGGCCAGACTCACAGACTCGTCGTGGCTGCGCCGGCTCCGCAAGGCCCCATGGCCGGTGCAGTGGCTCGGGGTCGGACTCGCGGCGTGGGCCGTCGCCGCATCGGTCCTGCCACGGGGACTGCCGGCCGGAGTCGTGCTGCTCGGGATGGTCTTCGGCTCGTTCTACGGCCTGATCGCCGTCGGACTCGTGCTCACCTATCGCGCGAACCGGATCGTCAACTTCGCCCAAGCCGACGTCGGTGTCGTCGCCGGCATCATGACGATCGAGCTCGTAGTGCACTGGGGCTGGAACTACTTCGCTGCCGTAGGCACGGGCATCGTGATGGCGCTCGTGCTCGGTGCACTCATCAACGTGCTCGTCATCCGCCGTTTTCGTAAAGCGCCCCGCTTGATCCTGACCGTCGGGACGATCGGCATCCAGCAGATCCTCATCGGTCTTTCGCTGCTGATCCCGATCCTCATCACGCAGAAGTTCGGCAACAACCGCGGCTTCACGACGCCGTTCTCCGGCAAGTTCCAGCTGTGGCCGGTGGTGTTCACCGGCAACCACATCGTCGCCATCGTCACGGTGCTCGCGTTCATGATCGGCATCGGTGCGTTCCTGCGTTGGTCGCCGTACGGCATCGCGATCCGCGCTGCGGCGGAGAACGGCGAACGCGCGGTGCTTCTCGGTGTGCCGATCGCCCGCCTCGACGTCATCGTCTGGTCGTTGTCGGCGCTGTTGTCCTTCGTCGCCGTGATCCTGCGGGTGCCCGTGCTCGGGTTCAACTCGTTCAGCAGCGTCTCGGGCGGCGGTGACGCGCTGCTGCTCCGGACGCTCGCTGCAGCGGTCATCGGTCGCATGGACAACCTGCCACGCACCGTGCTGGCCGCCCTTGGCATCGGTGTGTTCGAGTCGGCGACGGCTTGGACGTCGTCGGACACGACGATCGTCGACACGTCACTGGTCGTCATCATCGTGATCGCGCTGTTGGCGCAGAAGAACGTCTTCGCGCGCATGTCCGCCTCCGCGCTGTCGGGCTTCAAGGCGATTCGTGAGGTGCGCCCGGTGCCGGCCGAGCTCCGGCACCTGCCCGAGGTGAAGTGGGGGCTGCGCGGCGCGGGTCTCGCCGCGTTGCTACTCGCCGCCGCAATGCCGCGGATCCTCAGTACGGGTCACGTCTACCTGGCCAGCCTGCTGATCATCTACGCGATCGTCGGTTTGTCATTGCTGATCCTGACCGGCTGGTCGGGGCAGATATCACTGGGCCAGTTCGCGCTCGCCGGCTTCGGCGGAGCGACCACCGCGGTGCTCTACCAACGTCACGGCTGGGACTTCCTGCTCGCAACCCTCGCCGGCATGGCGGCGGCATCGCTCATCGCTCTCGTCATCGGTCTGCCCGCTCTGCGCATCCGCGGACCGTTCCTGGCCGTGACGACGTTGGCCTTCGCGGTCAGCGCATCGGAGTATTTCCTCGACCCGCACTACCTGCCGTGGTTCGTCACCCCCGTGATGCAGCGGCCGCACATCTTCGGCCGCATCTCTCTCGACACCGACGCGCGCATGTACTACTTCTGCCTGATCGTCCTGCTCGGCGTCCTCGCCGGCGTCAATCGGCTTCGACACAGCCGCACCGGGCGTGCGCTCATCGCCACGCGTGACAACGAGCCGATGGCCGAAGCGGCGAAGCTCGACACGACGCGGGTGAAGCTCGGAGCGTTCGTGCTTTCCGGCACGATCGCCGGCCTGGCCGGATCGCTCTTCGTGGTGCACCAACAAGGCGTCTACACCAACAGCTTCAACGCCGACATGAGCGTGGTGCTCTTCTCGATGGTCGTCATCGGCGGCCTCGGGTCGCTTCCGGGCGTGTTGCTCGGTGCCTTGTACGTGTTCGGCACGCAATACCTGCTCTCCGGCGGCTACTCCTTCCTCGCCAGCGGCGCGGGCATCTTGTTCCTGCTGCTCTTCCTTCCGGAAGGGCTCGGCGGCCTTGCCTACCGGTTGCGCGATGCCTGGTTGCGCCGGGTCGCCGTACGACGGGGGCTGGTCGTCCCGAGCCTTCTCGCTGACGTGCGCGTCGAGTCGGCGGAGCCCTACCCGGCCGAGATCGCGCAACCGGCGGAGGCGTCGGCATGACGAGGTTCGGCGCGGCCGTCCGGCGGACGCTCAGCGAAGTAGGCCCGGCCGGTGTCTTCCCGGTGCTCGTCCTCATCGGCTTGCACGGTGTCGAGCGGTTCGACCTCGTCGCTTTTGGCGTGCTCGGGCCGGAGATCCGCGACGCGTTCCATCTGACCAACGCGGAGTTCGTGCCCCTCGCGACGATGACCGCGATCCTGCCGCTCATCTTCTCCGTGCCGCTCGGCCGACTGGCGGACAACCGCGACCGGGTGGCCGTGAGCCGGTGGGGCGGCCTCGTCTGGGGCTTCACGTCGGTGGCGGTCGGCCTGGCGCCGGCCATCGGCTTGCTGGTCGTCGCACGCCTTCTCGGCGGGGTCGGCAACACGGTCAACGAAGTCGCTCACCCGAGTCTCATCGCCGACTACTACCCGCCGCGCTCGCTCGCGACGGCGATGGGCACCTACCGCTTCGGCGGCGCCTTCTTCGGCCTGGTCGCGTCGCCGCTTGCCGGCGCCATCGGCCAGGTCTTCGGTTGGCGGGCGACCTTCATTGCGCTGGCGTTACCGACGTTCATCTTCGTTGTGCTCACGCGCCGGATGATCGATCCCGGTCGAGGCGCGTCGGTCGGCGCCGAGGTCATCAACCCCCAGCGGGTCGGCTTCGCCGAGGCGTTCAGGCAGCTCAGCCGGGTGCAGTCGCTGCGGCGCACCTGGTGGGGTGCCGTGCTCTTCGGTGCCGGCACGGTGCCGTTCGCGACCTACCTCTCGCTGTTCTTCAGTGACGTCTACCACCTGAGCGCGTCTGCTCGCGGCTTCATCGGCGCGATCCTCGGCGTCGGCGGCCTGGTCGGCCTCGCGATGGGCGGCAAGATGTCGCAAACGCGGATCAACACCGGGCGACCGCACCACCTTCCGCTCATCACCGGCGGCATGATCATCGAGTTCGCCGTTGGCGTGGTGTTGATGGCGATCGTGCCGAGCGTCGCGTTCGCGGTGCTCGTCGTGACGGTTCTCGCCGTCGGCGTCGTCGGCTACATGCCGGCGTACCAAGCGATGGTCGCTCTCGTCGTACCACCGCGACTGCGGTCGCAGGCGTTCGCCTGGTCGGTCATGTTCTTCCTCTTCGGTGCCGTGGTGATGTCGCCGTTGTTCGGTGTCATCGGCGACACGCACGGCCAGCGCGCCGCGCTGATCGTGCTGGGCGTTGTCACGGGTGCCGGTGGCGCGCTTCAGCTCACCTGCAGCAGGTTCGTGCAGCACGACATCCGAGCCGCGATCACCCGTGCGCAGGCCGTCGAGAGCGACGCGCTGCTCGTGTGTCGCGGAATCGACGCTGGTTACGAGGGCGTGCAGGTGTTGTTCGGTGTCGACTTCGAGGTGCGCGAAGGCGAGATCGTCGCATTGCTCGGCACCAACGGCTCCGGCAAGTCGACCCTGCTCAAGGTCATCTCCAATCTCGTGCCGGCGTGGTCGGGCACCGTGGGGTTCGAAGGCCGCGACATCACGCGCACCGACCCGCGGCGGATTGCCGAGCGGGGGATCGCGCACATGCCCGGCGGGCGGGGCATCTTCCCGACGCTCACTGTTGCCGACAACCTCGCCGTCAGCAGCTGGATGTATCGCGGCGACAAGGCCTACCTGGCCGAGGCGCGGGCACAGGTGCTCGAGTTCTTCCCTGTGCTGAAGGACCGTTGGCACACGGCCGCCGGTGACCTCTCCGGCGGAGAGCAGCAGATGTTGTCGCTTGCCGCCGCCTTCATCGCTCGGCCGAAGGTGCTCATGATCGACGAGCTCGCACTCGGCCTCGCTCCCGTCGTCGTCGATCGCCTGCTGGACATCGTGCGCGCGATCCATGCCAACGGCACAGCGGTCGTGCTTGTCGAGCAGTCGGTCTCGACCGCGCTCAAGCTGGCCGAGCGGGCGGTGTTCCTGGAGAAGGGTGAGGTCCGGTTCAGTGGCGCCACCCGTGACCTGCTGACAAGGTCCGACGTGCTGCGTGCCGTCTATCTCCATGGCACGGCAGCGGGTCTCGGCGACGACAACTCAGCGGCGAAGAACGGCGCTCGGCAGAGCAGTCGCGCCGCGGCAGCAGCGGCGCGGAAGTTCCTCGATCGTCCAGTGGTGCTCCAAGCCCTAGGAGTGAGCAAGCGCTACGGCGGCATCACCGCGGTCGACCGGGTCGACCTCGAGCTGCACGAAGGCGAGGTGTTGGGTCTGGTGGGACCCAACGGCGCCGGCAAGACGACGCTGTTCGATCTCCTGTCCGGGCATGGGTCGATCTCCGGCGGCCGGGTCAAGGTTTTCGACCGGGATGCCACCGACTGGTCGGCGCATCATCGGGCGCTCGCCGGCATTGGTCGTTCGTTCCAGGACGCGCGGCTCTTCCCCGGGCTGACCGTGCGGGAGACCATTTCCGTCGCTCTCGCCGAGCGGCACCGCGCGCCCGGTGCGGTGCACGCGTTGCTGTGCCTCGCGGACGTTCGCGAGATGGAGCGATATCTAGTTGCTGAAGCCGACGAGGTGATCCAACTTCTCGGGCTCGGCGCCTTCGCCGACAAGTTCACCGCCGAGCTCTCGACCGGCTCGCGGCGGCTGGTCGAGCTTGCGGTGATGGTGGCGCAACGACCGAAGGTGCTGATGCTCGACGAGCCGTCCGCCGGCATCGCCCAGCGTGAGGCGGAAGCGTTGGGCCCGGTGCTTCGCCAGGTGCAGCGACACCTCGACTGCTCGATCCTCATCATCGAGCACGACATGCCGCTCATGCGCAGCGTCGCCGACCGGCTTGTCGCGATGGAGTCGGGCCAGGTCGTGACCAGCGGCAGCGCCGACGACGTGCTCTCCCACCCGCGCGTCGTCGCGTCCTACCTGGGCGAGAATGCAACCGACTTGGTGCCGCCGCAGCCGCGACGGCGCAGTCGGGCAACGAGCTCGGCCCCGAGCCGGGCGCGGGCAGCCGGGGAGGGAGCGCGAGTTGCCGCCCGCAGCCAGCGCGCGACGCGCAAGACCTGATCGCAACGCGCGCAGGCGTCCACGCCCCGACAAGCGCTCCAGGACCGTCGCTCGGCGCCGTCCGTGGATCGTGCTCGTGCTCGCCGTCGTGGCTGTCGGTGGCGCGCTCGCCGGTGTGGTTTTCGCGTGGCCGTCGAGCGAGGCCCACCTCGGCGCCGTTGTCGAACCCTCCGGCTACCACGTGGTCTACCGGGTCACCTCGCCCGGAGCGGGAGCGCGCGAGGAGGCGCGGGACGTGCGCCGACCGTACGACGGGCGCACGCTGACCAGCGACGCCAACGGCCAGCCGATCCAGGGTTCGCTGACCAACGAGCAGGGCTCGTTCCTGCTCGAGCAGGGCAAGTGGGACAAGGTGACCGACGGCTTGCATCGCGCCGCCGGGGACGAGTCCGCAGTGCCGGCACTGCGCGCCGCACTTTCGCGTCGACTTGCTCGAGTGACCGGCCATTCCACGGTGCTGGGGCGGCGCTGCACCGTTGTGCGCACTCGCAATCCGGCCGGCGCCGCCGTGGCGGCGCCGACGAAGTCCGACCACACCGACCTCTGTCTCGACCAGCGGACGGGCGTGATCCTGCGCGAGGCCTGGACGCTCAAGGGCAAGCTCGCGCAGCTGCGTGCCGCCATCGCCTTCACGACGACGCCGCCGTCAGCAAGCTTGTTCGCGGCTGCACCCAGCGGCCCCGATCTCGGTGTCGAGTACGCCGGCCAGCCCGGGGTGCCACACGACACACCGCTGCCGATCGACAAGATCCCACCGCTGCCGGTGCGGGTGACGCCGACCGGCGGTTACCAACTCAACGGCGCTCTGCTGGAGAACGTGGTCTCGCCGAACGGCGACCCGTTGTCGACCATCGTCGAGCACTTCGTCAACACCAGTGGCGATCTCGTCGACGTGAAGATCGGTGACGCGTCGGCAACCGGAACGTCGTACGCCGTGTCGTTGCCCGGCGGCCGCACGGGACACGTCACCTATGACTTGACCGCGAGCCAGGTGGTGCTTTCGGTGGCAGGCCGCAACGTGCTGCTGGAGGGCACTGATCCGCAACTGTTGATCCAGGCGTCCGCGTGGGTGCAGCCGACCGGTTGAATTCGGCACATGGATTCGACGACTCCTCCTCTTGCCGGTGTCCGGGTGGTGGAGGTCTCGAGCTTCGTCGCCGCTCCGCTCGCCGGGCTGACGCTGCGGCAGCTCGGCGCCGAAGTGATTCGCATCGACCCGATCGGCGGCGCCGCCGACACGAAGCGCTGGCCGCTCTCGCCCGAAGGCCGGAGCGTCTACTGGGCCGGCCTCAACCGGGGCAAGCGATCGATCGAGCTCGACCTCACATCGGTCGAGGGCCAGGAGGCGCTGCGAGAGCTGGCCTGCGCCCCGGGCGACGGCGCCGGGATCCTCGTGTCCAACATCTTCGGGCGATCCTGGCTCGCCGACGATCTGCTCCGGCAACACCGATCCGACTTGATTCATGTGCAGGTGCTCGGCTGGGCCAGCGGCGAACCGGCCGTCGACTACGTCGTCAATGCAGCATCCGGCCTGCCGTACGTGACCGGTCCTGCGCATCTCGTCGACCCGGTGAACCATGTGCTGCCGGCATGGGACCTGTTGTGCGGGACGTACGTCGCGACTGCCGTCCTCAGCGGCTTGCACCGGCGCGCACGTGACGGCGTCGGCATGCACGCGACCGTCTCGCTGGAAGACCTCGCGACGGCCACACTGACCACACTGGGACTGCTCACCGAGACCCACCAGGCCGGCCGGCCGCGGGAGCGGATCGGCAACACCGTCTACGGGACGTTCGGCACCGACGTCACCCTCGCCGACGGCGCCGTGCTGATGGTCGCGACAGTGACCGACCGGCAGTGGCGACAGCTGCTGGAAGTGACCGGGATCGCCGAGGCGGTCGCTGCCGTCGAGTCGGCCGTCGGTGCCGACTTCAGCGATGAAGGCGACCGCTACCTCCACCGTCACGTGCTCGTCGGCCTGCTGCGGCCGTGGTTCGCGCGTCGCAACCTCGCCGAGGTGACCGAGGCGCTCGCGAAGACTCACGTGCTGTGGTCGCCGTTCCGGCAGCTCACCGACCTGGTTGCCGATGTCGCCCGGGGGGACAGCGCGGTGGCCCGGATCGTTGAGGAAGACGGTCTCGGCGCCAACGTCGTGACGACCGGTCCGGTGCGACTGCGTGGCGAGCCCTCGCCAGCAGTCGCGTCCGCGCCTCGCCTCGGGTCCGGCTAGGCCGGTCCGGCTACGCTTTTCCTCGAGCCGATGTCAGACCCCGCCGTGCAGCATGCCCCGTCGTGGGCGGGTGTCGTCACGTCGTGGGAGCCCGCCTGGGGCATCACGATCGCGATCGCTGTCGTTGCCGCGGCTTACCTGCTGGCGGTTGTCGCGGTCGCTCGGCGCCATCCGCGCAACCGCTGGCCGGTGGTCCGGACGCTCGCGTTTCTTCTCGGTCTCTTCGTCGTCGCCTACGCGACGCAGGGCATCGTCGCGGTGTATGACGACGTGCTTTTCAGCATGCACATGGCGCAGCACCTGCTGCTGATCATGATCGCGCCGCCGTTGCTCGTCTTCGGCCGGCCGATCACCCTGGCACTGCACGCGACGCGCAATCCCTGGCACCGCCGGATCAAGGCGCTGGTCCGCTCCGGTCCCGTGTCGTTGCTGACGTGGGCCCCGGTCGCCACCGCCATCTATGTTGCGGTCGTCGTCGGCACTCACCTCACCGGCTTCATGAACGTCGTGCTCCGCAACTCCTTCGTCCACGACGGCGAGCATGTGCTCTATCTCGTCTCGGGCTACCTCTTCTTCCTGCCGATCGTCGGCTCGGAGCCGTTGCGCCATCGGCTGTCGATCGGCGCCCGCTATGCCCTGCTGGTCCTGACGATGCCGGTCGACACCTTCGTCGGCGTGGTCCTGATGATGTATCCGCACGAGATCTTCCCGGCCTACGCCGAGACCGGACGGACGTGGGGCCAGAGCCCGCTCGGTGACTTGCACACCGGAGGCGCAGCGATGTGGATCGGCGGCGACGCTGTCATGGCGGCACTGATCCTGCTGCTGACGATCGCTTTCGTGGGCGGGCGTGACCGGCGACCGGTCTTCGGGACCTGGGTGGAACGGGCTCGAGCCCAGACGTTGCAAGAGCACCTCGACCGCGCCGGTGTGGCCCACCAAGCCCGGCGCCGCGCCACCGTCGACGACGACGCGCACCTGTCCGCCTACAACGCCTATTTGGCATCCCTCTCCAGTCGCGACGAGAAGTGATTGACAGCCGGCGTCACCGGCTCCACACTTCCACTAACCGATTAGTGGAAGTGTGGAATGATCGAGTTCCATCTGGACCCGACCTCGGGCGTCGCGACGTACCAACAGTTGGTGCAACAGGTGCATCAGGCGCTTCAGCTGGGGCTGCTCGAGCCTGGTGACCGGCTGCCGACCGCGCAGCAGGTGGTCTCCTCGCTGGCAATCAACCCCAACACCGTGCTCAAGGCCTACCGCGACCTCGAGCGCGAAGGGCTGGTGCGAGCCAAGCCCGGCCTCGGGACCTTCGTCGTCGGTCGGCTGCCACGCACTGATCCGGTCGAGCAAGCAAGGTTCCGCAGGTCCATGGCGGCGTGGTTGCGATCCGCACGTGGCGCCGGCCTCAGCATCGACGAGATCGAGGCGATCTATCGCACGGCCATCCGTGACTGTCTCGGGGAAGGTGTCGCATGAACGCCTCGGTGGAGGCCGTCGGCCTCGGCAAGCGATACGGCAAGCGGTGGGCGCTGAAGGACTGCACGCTGACGATCCCGAGCGGCCGTGTGGTCGGCCTGGTCGGTCCGAACGGCGCCGGCAAGACCACGCTGATGCACCTGGCCGTGGGCCTGCTGGCACCGAGCGCGGGGGAGATCACCGTGCTCGGCGACCGGCCGGGTTCCGACCCGGCCGTGCTCGAGCGCCTCGGCTTTCTGGCCCAGGACAGCCCCACCTACGCGCGGCTGACGGTGCGCCAGCACCTGCAGATGGGCGAGTGGCTCAACCCGCGATGGGACGCCGAGTTCGCGGCCGGCCGGATCGACGCGCTCGGGCTCGATCCGAGCCAACGGGCCGGCACACTCTCCGGTGGCCAGCGCGCGCAGCTCGCACTGACTCTTGCCGTCGCGAAGCGACCCGAGCTGCTGGTGCTGGACGAACCGGTGGCGAGTCTCGACCCCCTGGCCCGCCGCGAGTTCCTGCAGACCTTGATGGAAGTGGTCGCGGTGCAGGGGGTGAGCGTCGTGCTCTCCTCGCATCTGATCGCCGACTTGGAGCGAGTCTGCGACTACGTCGTGGTGCTCGTCACAGGGCGCGTCGTCCTGACCGGCGATGTCGACGAGCTTCTTGCATCGCATCATCGGATCACCGGACCGCGACGCGATCCCGCCTCGCTGCCCAGCAGCCAACAGGTGATCGAAGCGAGTCATGCGGAGCGGCAGAGCTCGTTCGTCGTACGCACATCAGAGCCGATCCTCGATCCGGTGTGGACCGTGACACCGCTCACTCTCGACGATCTCGTGCTCGCCTACATGCGCCGCGATCGGGACGCCGTTGCTTCGACGACAACGGGCCTGGCGGTGGCCCGATGACCAGGTTCGCGTGGCTCCAGGCCCGCACGCAGTCCCTCGCGGTTGGTGCCCTCCTCGCGGCCCTCGCGATCACGACGGCGATCACCGGCGTGCAGCTCGCGCATCTCTACCACTCCCTCGTCGTGCCGTGTCAGACCGGTTGCGACCTTGCGCAGAACGACTTCCTGTCGCACGACGCGTTCCTCCAGGACGCGCTGGTCCTCCTGATGCGGCTCGCGCCCGGCGTCATCGGCATCTTCTGGGGCGCGCCCCTGGTGACGCGGGAGCTGGAGAGCGGCACCTTCCGGCTGGCATGGACGCAGAGCGTGAGCCGCACCCGGTGGGTGCTCACGAAGCTCGCGGTCGTCGGTCTCACCTCCGTGGCCGTGAGTGGACTGCTGAGCCTCATGGTGACGTGGTGGTTCCGTGCCATCGACCTGGTGAACCTGAACCAATACGGCACGTTCGACATGCGCGACATCGCGCCCATCGGCTACGGCGCGTTCGCGTTCGCGATCGGCGCTCTGCTCGGCGCAGTCATTCGCCGCACACTCCCGGCGATGGCAGCAACACTTGGCGCCTTCGTCTTCGCGCGGGTCGCGGTCACGTTGTGGGTGCGTCCCAACCTCCTGGTGCCACGGCACCTGTCGTCATCACTGGGAGGCGCCGAGCAATTCGGTTTCATGAGCCGCAACGGCGGGACACCGGAGCTCATCGCCAAAGGATCCGCCGGGCCCAACTCGTGGACACTGTCGACGCACTTCGTGACCAGCTCGGGGCACGTCGCATCAGCGAGCGAGCTCAAGGCCTTCGTGCATCAGTACTGCCCGCAGATCGGTCCGCCGCCGGGCGGACCACCGCCGGGGAAGTCCGTCGTCGCGCCCGGCATCCCGGAGGCGTTTCAGAACTGCCGGGCTGCCGCAGGCAGGACCTACCATCTCGTCGTCACCTACATACCGGCTGGACGCTACTGGACTCTGCAGTGGCTCGAGCTGGGTGTGTTCCTTGCACTGGCAGCGCTTGCACTGGCGGGTTGCTTCTGGTGGGTCACCCGTCGCACCAACTGACGCGCTATACCTAAGTGTGATCTCTCGCGACGACATCGAAGCAGCAGCTCGGCGCATCGCAGGTCACGTACGCCGCACGCCGGTGATCGAGATCGCTCCTCGCCTGTGGCTGAAGCTCGAGCTTCTCCAACACACGGGCACCTTCAAGCCGCGGGGCATGTTCAATCGCGTCCTGTCCAACGATGTGCCGCCGGAGGGATTGATCGTCGCCTCCGGCGGCAACGCGGGCTTGGCAACCGCGTATGTAGGACAGCAGCTCGGTCACAAGGTCGAGGTGTTCGTGCCGGTGACGACGCCGACGGTCAAGGTGCAGCGGTTGGAGGAATACGGCGCCGTCGTCGTGAAGACCGGCGAGGTCTATGCGGATGCACTTGAAGCCAGCGAGGAGCGGCGGATCGAGACCGGGGCACTGCAGGTGCACGCCTATGACCAACCGGAGGTCGTCACCGGGCAGGGCACGCTCGGGCGCGAGCTGGCCGAACAAGTTCCATCGGCGGACACCGTTGTCGTCTCTGTCGGCGGCGGTGGGTTGATCGCCGGGATCGGTGCTTGGTACGCCGGCACCAGGCGCGTCATAGCCGTCGAGTCGCGCGGTTGCCCCACCATGCACGACGCCCGTGCCGCCGGTCGTCCGGTCGAGGTTGCTGCGACCGGTGTCGCCAAGGACTCTCTTGGCGCCGCCTGCATCGGCGACATCGCCTGGTCCCATCTGCAGGCCGGACACATCGGCGACTGCGTCTTGGTAGACGACGCCGACATCCTCAGCGCGCGGCGCTGGTTGTGGCAGGAGCTGCGCATCGTCACCGAGCCCGGCACTGCCGCGGCAGTCGCAGCGCTGCGCACGGGTGCCTATCGCACTGCCGCTGACGAGACCGTTGTTGTCGTGCTGTGCGGCGCCAACACCGATCCTGCTGATCTGGCTGCCGAGCTGTAGTAAGGCCGAAGAAAACAATCTCGATGGCGGTCATCCGCTTGACGGACCGCCATGGTGCAGCCACTGCCGGAAAGGCGGCGGGGCAAGTTCATGCAACCGTGCGTTGTAGCGATCGAGAGCGTCCTCGGTGAACGTCTCCCGCCACTGTCCGCTCGTGCCTCGGTGCAGGAACTCGTCCGCGTTGCGCCACAGTCCGATGTCCGCGTTGGGCACGACGTGCTCCGCCTGCGCCTTCATGGCTTCGAAGGAGGCCTCCGAAGCGAGCTGCTCGGCCCGCTGACGTTCGAGGGTGTAGCCGAGCACGCCGGCGAGCCTCTGCAGCTGACCCGGCAGGTCCGCGAGCAGGTCGCCGTAATGAAACAAAGCGACGTTCGGGCGGTCGCGGGCCTGCCAGAAAGTCATGAGATGCCCGACCGTGGCGGCGAGGGTCATTACGGTGACGTCGCTGTCGGCGTCGATCCAGGCGAGCAAGGCACCGGCGTCGTCGAGCGGCTGCGGCGGACCTGGCTCGGTGAGACCGAGCTCGGCCAGGTCTTGGAGGCCCACCGCCGCTTCGCGGGTCGCCAGAAATCGCTCGACGTCCATGTTCTGCATGTGATGACGGGAGGAGACGGCCACGTCGCGTGGATCGCGGCCGACACAGATGTAGGTGACGGACTCGTCGAACGGCAGACCGTCAAGCGGTGTGTGCGTCTTGATGAATCGACGGTGCGTCTGCGCATCGAGAATCGCGAAGACATCGGCAGTGGAAGCGAGCTGCATGTCGAGCCACGGCGACACCCTCGCCATTGGTGCCGGGAGAGCGGGACCGTCGAACACGAGCAACGCGACCAGGCGCTGCATCCACGTGGTGCCACACTTGGGCGGCGTGCTGATCACGATGTCGCCGGGACGGAAGACGAAGCCTTCCCATCGCGCGCTGTCCGCCACAACAGAGCGGTAGCGCTTCCGCGCAGGAACCATGCGGCAGATTAGCCGATGACGTCCGTGAAGTATTTCGCCATGGTGCGCCCGACGTCGGCCAGGTCGATTTGCCCGTCGTTGCCAGAAGAGAGCCGACTGAGGTCGCGGAAGTATTCGACGTAGAGGTCCGGGGTGAGCGTGCAGATGAAGGTGGCCGGCTCATCAAACGGATTGGAGAACGTGTGCGGCGTGCCAGATGGCACGGTGACGCAGGCACCCGCTGCGACGTCGATGGTGTCCGAACCCGAGCCGAATCTGAGCATGCCGCTGGTCAGGATGAAGATCTCGTCGTGCTGCCGGTGGACGTGCTGCGGCGGACCGCCTGGTCCCGGCGGCACCACCGCCTCGATCAGACCAAGCCGGTGCTGGGTGTGCGACCCGTCCTCGATGATGCGGCATCGGATCGGTCCGGCGCCGGATGGTTCACCGTCACTTGGCCGCACCACCTGGATAGCCATCAGCACTCCCTACGCGTTGGTCGTCGTACAAGCGAATTCGTATGAGGCGCGGACAAGCCCGAGCACGACGTCGCGCTCCTTCTCGTCACGCGGTGCGTAGAGCATGACAACGTTCGGGGGAGCCTGACCGGTGTGCACCAAGAAATGAGGTTCGGCCCAACCTGCCTGTTCGGCCTCGCCGGCCAATGGCAGTGGCAGGACCGCGTGCAGGCTGTGGTCGCCTTGCGCGTGCACATGGCAGAACTCCTGCCCGAGCGCTCCTTCGGCCAGTCCGGAGCCGGCCGGTGCGGTGTCGGCGTCGACGCCCAAGAAGAGTGCGCGCGCACCCTCCACCGAGATTCTGGAAGCTCCTTGCTGCACTGACGGCCAGGTCGCTGCCTCGGCCAGGATGTCGTCGACGTACCGGCTGTCAGCGGGCTGCTGGTCGAGTTGGCTGTGCGGGAATTCGCTGGTGGTGCGCGGCCGGGTGCCGTCCCGGGCCGGCAGCTCGATCTCGACGGTCATGTCAGCCTCCGAACCAGAACAGCTCGATCGCGATGCCATCCGGGTCGCGGAAGCCGACCAAGGCGTGGGCGACGGGCTCGGTGACCTCGACCACGTCTCCATGTGCGACACCGAGCGCGTCCAGATGCCGAGTCCACTCGTCGAGATCGGCACGACTGCTCACTTGCAGCGACAGATGGTCGAGCCCGGTCCGCAGCGGGCTGAACATTTCCCGATCTGCCTCGGGGTGGTGATCCAGCCCGAGGAAAAGGCCTGTGCCGGGACGGGTCATCACGACGGCGTAGCCGTCACCTGTCCCGTGCGGCTCGGCGAAGAGCCGGACCAGGCCCAGAACCTCGCGGTACCAGGACTCGCTCGCGTCGATGTCTCGGACGGTGAGACCGAGGTGATGCAGCCCCGCAACCGCCGGGACCGCCTCCGTGGCCTGTGCTCTTTCGGTGGCGATAGTCATTCGGATCCCTCCCGCGCTCCGTGCATCCGGCCGATCCTGTGAGATGGCGTGTCTCGGAGTGAGATTCGAAGTCTCACCATGAGACGTCAGGTATCATCGGCCTGGAAGAGTTCCCTGTCAAGGAGCAAATCTGTGGACGGATCCACCGATCTCGAGACGCGGCCCGGCCCGAAGGAACGCACGCGGCGGCTGCTCCGGCAGGCCGCCCAGGACCTTCTCCGCACCGGCAAACCGCTCACCGTCCCGGCTGTCGCCGAGGCGGCCGGTGTCTCACGGGCGACCGCCTACCGGTACTTCCCCAACAACGAGTCGGTCGTGCTGCACGCAACGATGGCGATGGCGGTGGACCCCGTCGCGGATGCCGCGACGACTGAGGCCGGCTCGCCAGAAGCGCTCGACACGCGAGCCGCCGAGTTGATCCGGACAACCGCCGACTGGGCCTTCGACCACGAAACCGAACTGCGCACAGTGCTGTGGCTCTCACTCAACCCGGACACCGAAAACCAGCGACCACGACGATTCATGACCAACCGTGACCGCTGGATCTCCGCGCTCCTTCAAAGCCTCCCGGACGACGTGCCGGCCGCAGCCCGCGACCGCCTCGCGTCGGCGCTCACCCCGTTGTTCGGATCCGACGCGATTGTCTGGACCACCGATATGGCCGGTCTCTCGCGCGAACAGGCGATAGACCTCCTCGAATGGATGGCCCGAGCCCTCATCGCCGCGACACTGCACGACTGGTAGCCCGGCCGGCGGACAGCTCAGTCGCGGTCGGTGGGTCGGCACCGGGTCGCGTGCAGGTGAGCGCCGCCACATTGACGGCGTAGCCGAGTGCAGCGCCGACGTCGGCTTCATCGAGATGATCGAGCCGGCCGCCGAGGCGCCCGCGAGCGGCCAAGGCGTGCAGCAGCCCCGCCGTGAACGCGTCGCCGGCACCGATCGTGTCGACGACAGAGACCTTGACCGCATCTGCCGCCAACTCGTGGTCGCCGAAGAACGCTCGCGCACCATCCGCGCCGGCAGTGACGATGACCAGAGCCGGGCCGCTCTTTTGCCACTGCCGGGCTGTCTCCCACGGATCAACGCCGGGGTAGATCAGTGCGATGTCCTCGACACTCACCTTGACGATGTCGCCGATGTGGAGCCATCGCTGCACCGCGCCTTGTGCGTCGGCGGGCAACAGTCCAGGACGCAGGTTGGGATCGATCGACAGGGTCGCGGTGCTCCGTGCCGCGGCGAGCCACGACTCGAGCGCAGGCGAATCTGCCAGCGCTAGCGCAAGCGAACCAGAGTGCACGGCCGCGACGGCGGCGGGAAGCGACGGCAACTCCGAGGCAGCCCAGCGCCAGTCGGCGGTGCCGTCGACGAGGAATCGGTACGACGCTCCGCCGTCGGTCGCCCGAGTCACGATCGCGATGCTCGAGGGCTCCTCGGCTCGCACTGCGTGTTCGACATCGACGCCGTTGCCGATCAGGTGCTCCCGCACCAGTTGACCGAAGGAATCCGCTCCGAATCGCGCGAGCATCGTGACCGAAGAACCCAGTCTGGCCAAGGCGATCGCGGTGTTCGCCGGGCCGCCGCCGGGTCGTGCGGCGTAGGTCGTCGGCGACGTCGGCACGAGGTCGATGAGCGCCTCGCCGACGACCGCGATTGATGGAGCCTGCATCAGCCGCGACATGTGCTGATGGCCGTGAGCCGCGCGGCTTCCAGCCGCAGCCAGCTTTGCACCGTGAACACCGCAACCGTTGCGGTCGGATAGTCGCTGAGCTGGGCGCTGTCCGCATCACCGGCGAGCTGACTTGCCAGCGCGTGCATCGACGGGTTGTGCCCGACGACCGCCACCGTCGAGGTCTCGTCGTCGCACTCCTCGACCATCGCGACCAAGCCGGCGACGCGGTTGTCATAGATCCGTTCGTCCAGGGTCACCGGCACATCTGTATCCCCCAGCTCGTCCGCGATCGCCTCCCAGGTCTGGACCGTGCGCAGGGCCGGAGACACGAGCGCCAGCGCGGGCACGACGTCGTGCTCGCGCAACCATCGACCGATCGCGCGGGCGTCACTCTTGCCATGACTGGTCAACGCGCGGCGCTCGTCGACGCGGCCGTCTTCTGCCTTTGCATGGCGGATGAGGGCGAGGCGGTTGGCCACGAGGCCAGTGTGTCAGCAGGGATCTCCGCTTCAGCCCTCATCTGGGGCTGATCGTCCGCGGGATAGTCTCCGCAACCGTGACAGAGCCGGTTGATCTTGACCTTCCCGGTGAGGACGACGACCGCAGGATCGCCGTGCGCGAATGGCTGACCAGCCATCCGAAGCCGACGCCGCGACAGCTCGCCGAAGCCGGCTACGTCGCCCCGCACTGGCCGAAGCCTTGGGGCCTCGGCGCGGACGCGGTGCACCAGTTGATCGTGGACGACGAGCTGAAGCGATCGGGCGTGCGGCGACCGTCCAACCAGATCGGCATCGGTTGGGCCGGCCCGACGATCATCCATGCGGGAAGCACCGAGCAGAAAGAGCGCTACCTCTTGCCGATCCTT
>DASSEQ010000105.1:0-13492 GCA_035695245.1 Mycobacteriales bacterium
ATCGCGAAGGGCATCAACCTCGGCTTCGCCGGTGAGCAGACCGACGCGTCCAACTACGAGCGCATGAAGACGAAGGTCAACGAAGAGCTCAAGCAGCACTTCCGGCCGGAGTTCCTCAACCGCGTCGACGACACGATCGTCTTCCACCAGCTGTCCGAGGAGGACATCGTCGAGATCGTCGATCTCATGGTGAGCCGCGTCGACACGCAGATGAAGAACAAGGACATGGCGATCGAGCTGACGTCCGATGCGAAGAAGCTGCTCGCCAAGAAGGGTTACGACCCGGTGCTCGGCGCACGGCCGCTACGGCGCACCATCCAGCGGGAGATCGAGGACATCCTGTCCGAGAAGATCCTGTACGGCGAGCTGCAGCCCGGCCAGATCGTGGTCGTCGACGTCGAGTCCGTTGACGACGAAGAACGATTCACCTTCCGCGGTGAGTCCAAGCCGGTGACGCCCGACCTGCCGCCGGTGGCGGCCGCCGCCGATGGAGGGGCTGCTCCCGAAGCCTGAGCCCGACCTGTGTCGCGACGACGGACAGAGCCGTCGTAGCCTCGCGGCATGCGCATGCGGGGGGCTCTGGCAGTGGCCGCTCTGGCCGCCGTCGCGGTTGCAGTCGTGCCGGCACACGCGACCACCGGCGTCACCGTGACGCCGGTGACCGCCGTGGGCGGCGGACTCGGGTTCGACGCCTGCACAGCACCCAGCACGGCCGTGCTGCGTTCGTGGACGGCGTCGCCCTATCGCACGGCCAACATGTATTTCAGCGGCACGCAGCGCGCGTGCCCCAACCAGCCCAACCTGTCGGCCGACTGGGTCACGACCGCGCTGTCCAACGGGTGGTCGCTGCTGCCCACCGTGGTCGACCTGCAGCCACCCTGCTACGGCGGGACGACCAAGGCCAAGATGTCCATCGACCCGGTGATGGCGGGCCAGCAGGGTGCCCAGGTCGCGACGCAGGCCGACAGCGATCTGCGGTCTCTCGGGCTCGGTGGTTCGATCGCGTATCTGGACATCGAGAACTTCGACGTCCCGAGTGGTGACACGACGTGTGCCCCGGCCACGCTTGCGTTCGTGCATTCGTGGACGACCACACTGCACACTCTCGGCGACAAGTCCGGCTTGTACTTCAACGCCAACCACGGCGGCTCGATCTTCGTCAACGACTACGGCAACGCAGGTAGCCCGGATGACGTCTGGGTGGCGGACTGGAACGGCCAGGCGACCCCGGACGATGCGGTGTTGGGTTCCGACTGGACCGGACACCGCATCCACCAGTACCACGGCGGCACCACCGAGACCTACGCCGGCGTTTCGATCAACGTCGATGGCGACGCGATCGACGGCGACATCATTTCGGCTCAACCCGGGTCAGTGGTGACGCCGAGCGGGCCGCCGTACGCATACGCGGTGTCGGGCACGCCGAACGGCCTCAACGAACGCACGCAGCCGACGTCGAGCTCGCCATCGGTGGGCACGCCCTTGCCCAACGGCACCTCGATCAACATCGAGTGCCAGACCGGCGGCGAGAGTGTCACCGGCGACCCGGTCTGGGACAAGCTCGACGACGGCAACTACGTCAGTGACATCTACACCACGACGACCGGCGGCAACGGTTACAGCTCGGCTATCGCGCGGTGCCCGTCCACCGACACGACGCCACCGTCGGCAACGATGACGCCGCTTGCGTCAGGCGTTGCCGCGACCAGCGTCAGGATCTCTTGGTCCGCAACCGATCCGGCCAACAGCGACGGCTCGCCGAGCGGCATCTACAGCGCAACCGCGCGCGTGCGGTGGGCGGCATGGAACGGCGGCGGCTTCAGCGGCTGGCACAACGTCGGCACGACCCACAGCAACAGCTTGAGCTGGAATGTCAGTGCCGGCTACACCTACTGCTTCGAGGTGCAGGCGACGGACCTGTCCGGCAACAGGTCACCCTGGTCAGGCCAGACATGCACGATGCGCGCACTCGATGACCGGTCGATGGCGTTGCACGCGGGCTGGACTCGCAAGACGGACGCGCGCTTCTACAACCAGACCTACACGATGGCGACCTCGACCGGCCGGAGCCTGACCCGCAATGCAGCGGTGACAGACCGGCTCGGGATCGTTGCGACGCAATGCAGCCGGTGTGGCAGCGTCCGCGTATACATCGGCAGTCACTACGTCGGCACGGTCAACCTCTACGCAGCGTCGACGCACTTCCGGCACGTCGCGATGCTCGGCGCATTCGCTGCGCGCAGCGGCACCGTGACGGTGAAGACGACCAGCGGCAAGCTCGTCCAGATCGACGGAGTCGTCATTTCTCGGGCGTGAGCAGTCGACTCAAGCCGGGAGGCGGAAGTGCCCGTCGCCGGTCGCTTCCACCAGCCCGTCCTCGATCAGCCCGCTGAGGGCGCGCGCGCGTTGCGCCGCATCCGGCCAGGCGGCGTCGAGCCTGGCCCGTGAGACCGGGTCATGCTGTTGGCGGAGAACAGCGAGCAACCGGCCGCGGGCCTGGCGATCGGTGCCTTCGTAGCGCTGCGCGGGCCGGCGCTGCGATGCCTGCGGCCGGCCGCCGGAGTGCCATCGACAGTCGCTCCGCAACGGGCAGGCTTCGCATCGCGGCGCACGGGCGGTGCAGACCAAGGCGCCGAGCTCCATGACGGCAACGGAGTAGGCGCCAGGACGCCGTGCGGGAAGCCGTTCCTGCGCCGCGCTGCGTTCGGAAGCGGTCGGCGCGCGCGATCTGTCGTCGCTGCCGTCGAAGACCCGGCCATATACCCGCCGCACGTTGGTGTCGAGCACTGGTTGACCCCGGTCGAAGGCGAACGCCGCCACGGCCGCAGCGGTGTAGTCGCCGACACCGGGCAGCGTGCGCAGCTCGTCGTACGACGACGGCACTTCGCCGCCGTAGCGGTCGACGATGGCCGCTGCAGCCGCATGCAGCCGAAGGGCACGGCGCGGATAGCCGAGCCGCCCCCAGGCGCGCACGGCATCGCCCGCAGCCGCCGCCGCGAGCGCCCGCGGCGAGGGCCAGCGTTGCATCCACTCCTGCCAGACGGGCTCGACCCGGGCTACCGGCGTCTGCTGGAGCATGACCTCGCTCACCAAGATCGCCCAGGCGGAGACCCCCGGCTGTCGCCAGGGGAGATCGCGGGCCGCGGCGTCGTACCAGCGCAGCACCCGACGGGCGAAGTCGTCCATGACGGCTGCGATCGTAGGCTCGCCGGCATGCAGACGCGGCCGATCCTGCATCCGGTGGGTCCGCTGCCGCCGCGGACCTACTGGACCCGGCGGCTGCTGCTGCTCGCCGGCCTGGCGATCGTGATCGCGGTGGTGGCGGTCGCGTGCTCCGGTGGCAGCGCAAAGTCGCCGAGCGCGGCGCCACGTCCGTCAACGTCGCCGACACCGTCTGCCGCCGCCACACCGACCTGCTCCGGCACCGATCTCCGCGTCACCGTCACGACGGACGCCGCGACGTACCCGGCCGGCGTCCTGCCGCACCTGACCGTCGCGGTCCGCAACAACGGCAACAGCCCCTGCCGCTTCGTCGACTCGGCGGCGACGCGGACGTGGTCGATTTACTCGGGCACCGACCAGGTGTGGTCGGACGCCGGCTGCAATGCCGGCGCCCCACGGGTGACTCGCACGTTGGCCGCTCGGGGCGTCGTGCGGCACGGCCTCGTGTGGAGCCGTCATCGTTCCGGGGCGAAATGCGCCGACAGTTCGACCACGGTTGGACCAGGCACCTATCGCCTGTATGTCACGGTTCGCGGGGAAAGGTCCGCAGCTGCGGTCTTCCATCTGACCGGCTAGGCGTCACCCGTTCGGCCTCAAGAAAACGGCGAAACACGACGACATCAGACCGTGGCGTTGCCGATGTCCGTTGTCGTCGTGGACGACTCCTCGGTGCAGCGCCGCTTCGTCCGTACGGCGCTCGAAGCCGATCCGGCGTTGTCGGTGGTCGGCGAAGCTCGCAACGGCCGTGATGCACTCGCACTGGTGGATCGCCTGCGACCGCAGGTGGTGCTGATGGACCTGCATCTGCCGGTGATGAACGGCATCGAGGCGATCGAGCGGATCATGGCGGTGCGGCCGACGCCCATCCTCGTCTACTCGGCCTTCGTCGATGGTGCCGATCGCGACAACGCGACCGCAGCGCTTGCCGCTGGCGCGGTCGACGTCATGGAGAAGCCAGGTGCGCACGGCCCGGCCAAGCTCGACGACGACGCCGAGTCGCTGCGGCGTCGCCTGAAGCTCGTCGGCCGGGTGAAGGTGATCACGCACCCGCGCGCCAGGCTCGGCGGCTCGGCCGCGACCATGACCACTCGCCGGCTCGGTCCGGCGCGTCCCGGTCCCTGCTCGCCGACGCCGGCCCGAGTGATGCCACCGGTCGGGGGTCTGCGGCCGCGCGACGTCGCCGTCATCGCGATCGGCGCCTCGACCGGCGGCCCGCACGCCCTGGCGACCTTGCTCGCGGAGCTACCGGCGAGCCTTTCCGCTGCGGTCGTCGTCGTGCAACACATGGCGGACGGCTTCATCGAAGGCCTGGCCTCATGGCTGGACGGCATCTGCGCGTTGCCGGTCGCGGTGGGGTCGAGCGGACGTCGGCTGCAGCCGGGAACCGTGACGGTGGCTCCGAGCGGTCTCAACCTGGTCGTGCACAGGGAGCTGCGCGTGACCACGCATGAGCCACCCCGCTCGCAGTACCACGTTCCCGGGATCGATGTGACGTTCGGATCGATCGCGGACGCCGTCGGTGGGCGCGCAGTCGGTGTGCTTCTCACCGGCATGGGTCGTGACGGCGCGGAGGGACTGAAGCGGCTGCGTGACGGTGGTGCCTTCACCATCGCTCAGGACGAGGCAACCAGCGCGGTCTACGGCATGCCGGCAGCGGCCATGGGCCTTGGGGCGGTGGACCGGCAGCTGCCGCTGGAGGACATCGGAACCGCATTGCGACAGGTGGCGTTTCCGGACGCGTTCGAGCTGCAGGAGAGGTCGTGAGGTTGCATCTCAGCGACGAGCAGTTCACTCGGCTCGCTGCGCTGCTGCATCGCACCGCAGGTCTTGCGTTCGACGAAAGCCGGCGCGAGTCGCTGGGCTACTCGGTGCTGGAGCGAATGCGGCTGACCGGCAATGACGACATCGACGCCTACCTCGCGTTGCTCGACGGTCCCGACGGTGGAGACGAGCGGCAGTCGCTCCTCGACGAGGTGACGATTCCGGAGACGCACTTCTTCCGGAACCCGCCGCAGATCCGCGCACTTCGACAGTTCGTGTTGCCTGAGTTGCTGCGCCAGGCTGGCGCGTCGCGGCGGCTGAGGGTGTGGAGCGCGGGCTGCTCCACCGGCGAAGAGGCTTACACCATCGCAATGCTGGTGCGCGAACTCTTGCCGGCGAGCTCCGGCTGGGATGTGCAGGTCGTCGCGACCGACATCTCCGTTCGCGCCCTCGCCGCGGCACGGCGAGGGCACTACCAAGAACGCGCATTCGTGATGACCGAACCGACCGACCTGCAACGCTTCTTCCGGCTCGACGCCGACACCGGCAGCTATGAAGTGCGTCAAGAGATCCGCGACCTGGTCGACTTCCGCCATCACAACCTCGTGACAGATGCGCCGCCGTTCGCCGCCGGCGAGGTCGACCTCGTGTTGTGCCGCAACGTCACGATCTACTTCGACCGAGAGACGACGAAGTCGTTGATGCAGCGCATGCATGGCACGTTGCGCGACGGTGGCTATCTCTTCCTCGGCCATGCCGAGACGCTGTGGCAGGTCACCGACGCCTTCGCGCTCGTCACCCTGGGCGATGCGTTCGTCTATCGGCGGTCGAATCCTGCGGTGAAGCCGCGCCCGGTCTTCCCGGACCGGCGAACCGAGGACGAGCCGCGGCCGACCAAGGCGGACCGGCGGCGTGGTCCGGGCGATCGCCGTACGGCGACTCGAGTGTCCGCCGCACCTCCTCGAGCAGCAGAGCCCGCGTTTGCGCCGACGGGCGATCCCCTCGACGTGGTCCGGGCAGCCGTCGCTGCCGGCAAGTACGCCGAGGCGGCCGACGTCGCCGGTGAGGTCGGATCCACTGATCCGCTTCGCCAGGAGGCGCACTATCTGCACGGGCTGGCGCTCACGAACCTTGGCCGCGATGCCGATGCCATGGTCGTGTTGCGCAAGGCCGTCTATCTCGCGCCCGAGGACGGATTCGCGCACTTCCTGCTGGCAGGTGCCCTGGAACGCAGCGGCGAGACGCTCGCGGCGGCACGTTCTTACCGCGCCGCGGCGACGACGCTGGGCGGAAGGCCGGCCGACAACGCAGCCGCCGAGCTGGGTGGCCGCTCCGTCGCCGAGCTGGCCGAGCTCTGTGCCCAACAGGCGCAACGGATCGAGACAACGTGGCAGGGCGGCGCGGCATGACCACGACGACCAGTGCGGGCTACGTGCTCTTCCTGCTCTCCGGCCGCAGGTTCGCCGCGCCGCTCGACGAGATCCGCGAGATCGTCAGGTTGACCGGCTTGGAGTCGCTGCCCGGTGCGGAGCCACCACTCGCCGGTGTCATCAACCTGCGCGGTGTGCCGCTTCCCGTGCTCGATGTCCGCGCTGCGGGGTCCACGACCCATGGCGATGTCCTGGTCATGACGGTCGACGGTGACGCGGTCGGCGTCGCGGTGGACGAAGTGTGCGCGGTGCTCTCGCCGGATGACCTACCCGACGGTGAGGCACCGGCAAAGACGTTGCCGTCGTACGTCGTCGGCGTGCGCCGACACGACGGCAATCCGGTGTTGCTCGTCGACTTGCGTCGCATGCTCTAGGCGGGCGACACCTGGAAGCCGGAACGCCCGCACAAAGACGGGCGCTCCGGGTCGGCTTGCTGGGAGCCGACACCTGCGCGCTCGCTTCTCAGCGCTCCGTCGTTGCGGACGGTCCGGCTGAAACTACCTCTGATGGCGCGGAAATACTAGACGTAGCGCTCGAGGATGGAACTCTCAGCCAACCGGGACAAACCCTCGCGAACGGACCGGGCTCGCATCTCTCCGACACCTTCGACGGCTTGCAGATCGTCGATGCTTGCGGCCAGCAGTTTCTGCAACGAACCAAAGTGCTCCACCAGCCGGTCCACCACCGTTGAGGGCAGTCGCGGCACTCTCGCCAGCAGGCGGTAGCCGCGCGGGGATACGGCTTGGTCGAGGACGTCGGGGCTCGTGCCGAAGCCGGTCAGCCGGGCGATGGTCGCGAGATCCAGCAGATCCATTGCGGAGATCGCGTCGAGCTCGGTGAGTACGTCGTCTGCTTTGCGCGCGCGCCTGCCGGTTGACGGCGGCATGTAGTCGCGCACGATGAGCTCGCGTTCCTGCTCGACGCCGGCCATCAGCTCGTCGAGCTGCAGCGACAGCAAGCGCCCATCGGTGCCGAGCTCGACGACGTAGCCCTCGATCTCGGAGGCGATGGTGCGCACCATCTCGAGTCGCTGCGTCACCGCGACCGCATCGCGCACCGTGACCAGGTCTTCTATCTCCAGTGCCGACAGCGTGCCGCTCACTTCGTCGAGGCGCAGCTTGTAGCGCTCGAGCGTGGCGAGTGCCTGGTTGGCGCGGGACAGGATCGCCGCGGAGTCATCGAGCACGTAGCGGCGGCTGTCGACGTAGAGCGCGATGATGCGCATCGACTGGCTGACACTGATCACGGGGTATCCGGTTTGCTTCGCAACGCGCTCAGCAGTGCGATGTCTGGTGCCGGACTCCTCGGTCGGAATGGACGGGTCGGGCACGAGGTGGGTGGCGGCCCGCACGATGCGCATGTAGGTGTCGTCGAGAACGATCGCGCCGTCCATCTTGGCGAGCTCGCGCAGCCGCGTCGCGGAGAACTCGACATCGAGCGGGAAGCCGCCGGTAGACAACGACTCGACCATCTTGTCGTGACCGAGGACGACGAGACCGCCGGTGTTGCCGCGCAGGATGCGTTCGAGGCCATCGCGCAGGGCAGTGCCCGGCGCAACCGCTGCGAGTGTCGCGCGCAGCAGATCGCCTTCAGGTTTGTCGGTGGGTGACACCGCACTCCTCGCCGGCGCGCTGGAAAGTCTGCGCCGATCTTAGGCGAATTCTGGACGAGAGACCGTTACGGAACGGTCTCGAGTCGCACGACGTCGGCCAGCGCGGCAGGTGGCGCCGCGCCGACGAGCACCTGCAGCGCGTCGTTGAGGTCGGCGACTTCGCGCACCCGGATGCCTTCGGCGCGCACGGTGCTGCCGGTGGGAACGAGGGCCTGTCGAAAGCCGAGCCGGGCGGCTTCCTGCAACCGGGCAAGCACCGTGGAGACGGGCCGCACCTCGCCGGCAAGCCCTACCTCACCGATGGCGATCAGGTCGCTCGGCACGATGCGATCGGTGGCGGCGCTGGCCACGGCAAGAGCCACCGAGAGATCGGCAGCCGGCTCGACCAGCCGCACGCCGCCGACAGTCGCCGCATAGACCTCTTTGTCGTGCAGTCGGTGTCGCGCCCGGCGCTCCAGGACCGCCAGGATCATCGCGACGCGTGCGTTGTCGAGTCCGCTCGTGGTGCGCCGCGGTGTCGGTGTAGTCGTGGCTCCGACCAGCGACTGCACCTCGGTGAGCAGCGCCCGGCGGCCTTCCATCGCGACGGTGACGCACGTGCCCGGCACGGGCTCGGCCGACCTGGTCAAGAACAGGCCAGAAGGATCGGCGAGTCCTTCGATGCCGACATCGGTGAGGTCGAAGCAGCCGACCTCGTCGGCCGGACCGAACCTGTTCTTGACCGTGCGTACGAGCCGTAGCCGGGAGTGCCGGTCGCCTTCGAAGTGGAGCACGACGTCGACCAGATGCTCCAACACGCGCGGTCCGGCGATCGCTCCGTCTTTGGTCACATGGCCGACGACGATGGTGGCGATGCCGCGCTCCTTGGCCACGCGCGTCAGCGACGCTGCCACCTCACGGACTTGCGCGACGCCGCCGGGCGTGCCGTCGACGGTTGCGGTGCCGATCGTCTGCACAGAGTCGACGACGAGCACGTCAGGCTTGACCGCATCGACATGGCCGAGCACCGCGGAAAGCTCGGTCTCAGCGGCGAGGTAGAGCTCGTCGGCGATCGCGCCGATCCGCCCGGCCCGAAGGCGCACCTGGGCCGCGGACTCCTCGCCGGTCACGACCAGGCATCGTTGACCGCTCTCGGCGATCTGTGCGGCCGCTGTCACGAGAAGCGTCGACTTGCCGACGCCGGGCTCGCCGGCCAGAAGCACGACCGATCCGGGCACGAGGCCGCCGCCGAGCACCCGGTCGAGCTCGCAGATGCCGGTGGGCCGGTGCGCGGCGGCTTCCCCGGCGACCTCGGCGATCGGGCGCGCCGGGGCACTCACCGGGCCGGCTGTCACACGTCCGGCGGGGCGACCGCCGGCTTCCGTGACGGTGCCCCAGGCCTGGCACTCCGGGCAACGGCCCACCCACTTGGCGGGCTCGTGGCCGCATTCGTCGCAGCGGAAGGTCCCGGTGGGCTTAGGCATGTCGCTGACGGTAGGTGGCGGCGACGACGAAATCGCCTCGCCACGCAGTCAGCAAGCTCAATCCGCTCCGGGCACTGCATCGGCAGGATGCGGAGCGATGCGCGGTGCCGCCATCGCGGTCTCGCACATCTCGACGAGCACGTCGTACGCCGCCTTGCCCATGAGCTCGGCCAGCTCCGGACCGTAGGAGCGGAACATCGGCTCGGCGCCGACGTGCGCCTCGGTCGCCCCGGTGCACCACCACTTCAGGTCGTGTCCGCCCGTCCCCCAGCCGCGACGGTCGTACTCGGTGATCGTCGTGATGAGCACCTTGGTGTCGTCCGGCCGCTTGACCCAGTCGTAGGTGCGGCGTACCGGCAGCTGCCAGCACACGTCCGGTTTGGTCTCGAGGGGATGCAGACCGGTGTTGAGCGCGTGCAGGTGCAGCGCACAGCCCTGGCCGGCCGCGAAGCCGGGACGGTTGAGAAAGATGCAGGCGCCGTTGAGGCGGCGGGTGCGGCGCTTGCCGTCCTCGACCTCGGTGATGCCGCCCTTCAGCCCCTGCTTGCGGTATTGCCACTCGTCCTCGGTGAGCTGCCGCGCGAACTTCTCCACGCGCTTCTCGTCGGACTTCTCGGCGTAGAACGCGCCGTGCGAGCAGCAGCCGTCGTCGGCTCGGTTCTTCACGATGCCTTTGCAGCCGGAGCCGAAAATGCACGTCCACGACGAGAGCAGCCAGGTCAGGTCGACGCGGAAGACCTCCTCCTCGTCCTCAGGGTTGACGAACTCCACCCATTGACGGGGAAAGTCGAGGGGAACTTCCGGCATTGCGCCAGCCTACGTCGACACAACCGCTGCGCGGACGCGCGACACTTGAGACATGTCCGTCGTCAAGGTGCCCGAAGCACGGGTTGCGCTGTCGACGGCGTCGGTTTACCCGGAGTCGACGGCGACGGCGTTCGAGCTCGCCGCGCGGCTGGGATATGACGGGGTCGAGGTCATGGTGTGGACCGACCCGGTGAGCCAGGATCCGGAGGCGCTGAAAAAGCTCGTCGACTACCACGGCATCCCGGTGCTGGCCGTGCATGCGCCCTGCTTGATCATCACCCAGCGCGTCTGGGGCACCGACCCATGGGCAAAGCTGGTCCGAGCCCGCAATGCGGCGGAGATGCTGGGCGCCTCGACCGTCGTCGTGCACCCGCCGTTTCGCTGGCAGCGCGACTACGCGAGGGATTTCGTCGCCGGGATCCGCCGCATGGCGGACGAGACGGACGTGCGTTTTGCGGTCGAGAACATGTTTCCGCTGCGGGCGCGTGGTCGTGAGGTCACGCCATACGCGCCCGACTGGGACCCCACCGACGAGGACTTCCCGGACTTCACCCTGGACCTGTCACACACGGCGGTCTCGCAGTCGGATGCGATGAACCTCGCGGGCAAGATGGACGTCCGTTTGTCGCACGTGCACATCGCCGACGGCCTTGGCAGTGCCCGGGACGAGCATCTTGTGCCGGGGCGCGGCACGCAGCCCTGTAGCGAACTCCTGGAGTCACTTGCCCGGCGCGGTTTCGACGGCACCGTCGTTGTCGAGATCAACACCCGGCGGGCCGAGACGCGCGCTGATCGAGAAGCCGACTTGGCCGAGGCACTGGCTTTCACTCGGCTCAACTTGGCCGCGCCGATCGACACCGACACGAGTGCGTGGCGCCGGCCGTCGACCGCATGACCCGGCCGGCAGAGCGCGGGCGGCTCTTCGACACTGTTGCGGTCGACTATGACGAGGTGCGGCCGGACTATCCGGACGGGCTCTACGCCGCGATCGAGTCGATGACTGGCCCGCTCGCCGGCCAGTGCGTCGTCGATCTGGCAGCCGGGCCGGGCACTGCCACCCGGCAGTTGCTGGGTCGTGGTGCTTCCGTGGTCGCGGTCGAGCCAGGGCTTCCGATGATCAGCCGGCTCCGCGCGCGCACGCCGGACGTGGCTGCAGTCGCCGGTCGCGCGGAAGCGTTGCCGTTACGGGATCGGACTGCGGACTTGGTCTGCTGCGCCACTGCGTGGCACTGGGTGGCAGTCGAACCGGCACTGAGCGAAGTTCGCCGAGTCCTGCGACCCGGTGGGCACCTGGCGCTCTGGTGGGCCAACAACATGCGCGACGACCGGATCGCTTGGGAGCGCGCTCAGGCCGAGGTGTATCGGCGATGGGAGGTCGTGGGCGGAAGCCGGCCGCCGGGCATTGTCGGCGTCGGTCCGCGCGACGCTGCCAGACATCTGCGCCGGCGTGGACTGAATGTCGTGGTTGACACCGAGTTGCGCTGGACTCGGACTGTGCCGACTGATGTGCACTTGCGCGTGTTGGCGACGCACTCGGATGTGCTCGCTTTGGGCGGCTCGGCGCCGCAGTTTCTGGGCGAGGTCGCTGCAGCGCTCGCGCCTTGGCCGCGAGTCACCGAGCGATTGTGGGGGCCACTCGTCATCGCGCGAATAGGTTGATCCTGTGCTTCGCGCCGCACTGCTCACGGCATCACGCAATCGCACCGTGCGGCGGATCGTCGAAACGGCGCCGGTGTCGCGTGACGTCGTACGACGGTTCGTTGCCGGCACGTCAGTCGCCGATGCGGTTGTGGTCACGTCCGCACTTGCTGCCGATGGGCTGCGCATCTCCCTCGATCATCTGGGCGAGGACACAACCGAAGCCGGGCATGCGGACGCGACGACGAAGGCGTATGTCACGTTGCTGCAGCAACTGGCCGCGCATGAGCTGGCATCGGTCGCCGAAGTCTCGGTGAAGCTTTCGGCGGTAGGGCAAGCGCTTGACGTGTCGATGGCACGTGACAACGCGGCGACGATTTGCACCGCGGCCGCTGAAGCCGGCACGACGGTGACGCTCGACATGGAGGACCACGCGACGACGGACTCGACGTTGTCGACGCTGCACGAACTGCGCGCCGAGTTTCCGTGGGTCGGCGCGGTCATCCAGGCCTACCTGCATCGAAGCGTTGACGACTGTCGCGAGCTCGCGACTTCGGGCTCCAGGGTGCGGCTGTGCAAGGGCGCCTACAAGGAACCGGCTTCCGTCGCCTACCAGTCCCGGCTGGACGTCGACCGCTCTTACGTGCGATGCCTCCGAGTGCTGATCGAGGGCGACGGCTACCCGATGGTGGCGACGCACGATCCACGACTGATCGCGATCGCCGAGAGGCTGATCACCGAAAGCGGCCGAGCCCATGACAGCTACGAGTTCCAGATGCTCTACGGCATCCGCCCGAAGGAGCAGAGGCGGATCGCGGCGACGGGGGCGAGGATGCGCGTCTACGTTCCGTACGGCGACGAGTGGTACGGCTACTTGATGCGTCGGCTCGCCGAGCGCCCCGCCAACGTCGCGTTCTTCATGCGCGCACTGGCAACGAAGGGATGACGCAACCCCGCCGCAGCCGTCGGGCTGGCCGGGTGCTCGTCGTCGACGAGGCGGCTGGAACCGTCTTGCTTCTTCGCGGTGGTGATCCGGCCCGGCCCTCGGACGGGACCTGGTGGTTCACGCCCGGAGGCGGGACGGAGCCCGGGGAGTCGACTGCCGAGGCGGCTCGACGCGAGCTCGAGGAGGAGACGGGTTATCGGTCGGATGATCTGGGACCAGTCGTTTGGCGTCGCCGCGCGGTCTTCGACTTCGACGGCGTCACCTATGAACAAGACGAGGACTTCTACCTGCTGCGCACCGCGGCATATGAGCTGTCACCTCAGGGTTGGAGCCCGCTCGAGGTCGCGACGATTGTCGAGCACCGTTGGTGGCCGATCCCCGAGTTGCGCAATGCCGAGCAGCCGGTTTATCCCGAGGAACTGGCCGACTTGGTGGCTCGGCTTCTCAACTGAGCGCATGTGCGCTGGCCGCTAGGGCCCGTCGCGGTAGTTGAAGGGGTGGGTGGTGTAGCTGCGGCCGGTGCGTCGGCTGGTCCAGGTGATGGTGCGGTCGGGGTTGGCGATGATGTGCCAGTGCCGGAAGGTTTTGGCGCGGTGCCAGCCGCGGGTGGGGG
>DASSEQ010000106.1:0-2849 GCA_035695245.1 Mycobacteriales bacterium
CGGGCACCGACCGCCGAAGCGGCCGGTCCGGCGAGCGCGGACCCGACGGCGAAGGCGCCGATCTTGAGGCTCGCGGCCGTCGTGAAGACCTGCGTGCGCAACCAGTCCGGCGCCCAACGCTGGCGCAGGTTGAGCGTCGCCGCGAGCAGCGGCCCGTCGAACAAGCCCGCGACGGCGGCGGCGGTGAGCGCGAGCGGCAGCGTCGGTGCCACGGCGATCGCCACCAGTGTCACCGCGAACAGGCAGAAGCCGACCATGGCGGCCGGCTCCTCGGGCACCCGACCCGCCACCCGCGAGTAGATCAGTGATCCGACCAGGGCGCCGACAGCGAAGACGGAGAACATCAGGCCGCCGACGGCCCGGGCGTAGCCGAGCTCGTGAGCGAGGAGCGGAAACGCAAGGACGAGCAATCCGAACCACAATTGGCTGACCGTCGTCGCGACGGTCACCGACCGCAGCGGGCGCACGCGCCAGAGCAGCGCCAGGCCGGCCCGCAACGCGGCGACGACGTCGCGCTGCTCGGTTTCGAGCGGCACGATCGGCACCCGCGCGATCACGACGGCGGAGATCAGCGCCACGATGGCGGTGGCGGCGATCGCCCACGCTGCGCCCGATGCACCCGCAATCGCACCTGCGATCGCCGGCCCGGCGATGCCCGCGATGTTGTAGCTCATCGCCTCGTATCCGTAGGCGCGCGGCAGGATCGGCTCCGGCACGACGGTCGGGATGAGGCCGCTGAAGCCGCCCGTGCGCACGGGTGACGGAAGCCCGGCAACGAAGCCCAGCGCAATGAGCACGCCCGCGGGGGCCCGGTTGCCGGCGGCGAGAAATCCCACCATCGCGGCGATCAGCACGAGCGGGCTTGCGAGGAACACGGCTCGACGCCGTGGACTGCGGTCGAGCCAGACACCGGCCAGCGGGCCGGTCACGACCGTCGGCAAGGTCGCAGCGGCGATCGTGAGCCCGGCGATCTGCGCACTGTGCGTCTCCGCCAGCACGAAGAGCACGACCGCGACGGAGTTCATCTCGGTCGCGAGCCTCGACAGCGTCGCGCCGAGGAACAGCGTCGTGAATGCCCGCTGCTCCCGCAGCTTCAACCCGTCGTCGCCATCCCCCGCCACAACCTTGCGATGATCATGGGCTTGTGAGTCAGACACGCCGGCGTGTCGCGGAGACAGTCCCATGATCATCGCGACAGGGGCGGCGCGGCCGTCGTCACGACATGGCGGAGGTGAAGGCTGCCGTCACGATGCCGATGCCGCGCTGGTCGCCGACCAGGCCCGACTCCATCCGGTTCATGACGTAGGCAACCGTCATCCGCAGGTCGAGGTCGACCATGATGATCGACCCGCCCCAGCCGCCCCAGAAGCACGTGCGGGCACCCAGCGGCATCGTCTCGTTGCCGAGCCCGTAGCCCATGCCGAAGCGGATCGGCACATTGAGCGCCAGGTCGTCGCCGTCCGTCTGCACGTCGAACACGCGATCCGCGCCTGCCGGCGACATGAACCGGCGACCGCCGACCGTGCCGCCGCACGCGAGGACCGACTGCGCAAGTGCGACCGATCGTGCGTTGCCCTGTCCACCCGCGGCGGGGATCTCGGCCGCGCGCCACTCGCGCGTCTCGGTGACGGTTGCGTCGACGACCGGGTTGATGAACGTGCGCCGGGCGATGCTGTCCTCGGGCATCGCAGCGACCTGCTCGGCTAGCGGCGGGGGCGGGATGAGCCGACCCACGCGCGCATCTTCGGAGGCCGGCAGCCCGATGTGGAAGTCGGCGCCCAACGGCTCGGCGATCTCCTTCGCGAAGAACTGGCCGAGCGACTGGCCGCTCACGCGGCGTACGACTTCACCGACCAGGTAGCCCTGGGTCACGGCGTGATAGCCGGATGCCGTGCCGGGCTTCCACCACGGCTCCTGGGCGGCGAGCAGCGACGTCGCCTTGTCCCAGTCGTAGAGGTCCTCCGGCGCCATCGGCTCGGTCCATCCGGAAAGACCGGCGCTGTGCGACATCAGGTGCCGCACCTCGACGGCGTCCTTGCCGCCGGCCTTGAACTCCGGCCAGTACGTCGCGACCGGCGCGTTGAAGTCGATCTCGCCGGCATCGGCCAGCACCAACGCCGACAGAGCGGTCATCGTCTTTGTCGTCGACCAGACGTTGACGATCGTGTCCCGCTCCCACGGCGCGCCGGTCTGCCCATCGGCGACGCCGCCCCAGATGTCGACGACAGGCTCGCCGTCGATGAACACGGCCGCCGACGCGCCGAGGTCGAGCCCGCTGTCGATGTTGTCCGACAGCACCTGCCGCACCGCCGCGAACTTCTCGTCGCAGACGCCGGAGATCTCCGCCATGTGTTACCCCCTATGTGAGCTCAGGTCGTTACCAGCGCGTGGACGTCGAGGTTGGCGAGCCGCTCGCGCCCCCGCAGGAACGACAGCTCCAGCAACACGCTGACACCCATCAGTTTGCCGCCTGCCTTCGCGACGAGTGACGCCGCCGCCTCGACCGTGCCTCCGGTGGCCAGCACGTCGTCGACGATCAGCACGCGATCGCCGGGCTCGAAGGCGTCCTGGTGCACCTGCAGGACGGCCTCGCCGTACTCCAGTGCGTACGCCGCTTCGTACGTCGCAGCCGGCAGCTTGCCCTTCTTGCGCACCGGCACGAAGCCGGCGCCGAAGTGGTAGGCGACCGGCGCAGCAAGGATGAACCCGCGCGCCTCGATGCCGACCACCTTGTCGATCGTGCCGCGGCCGTGATGCGCGACGATCGCGTCGACCGCGCCGGCGAATGCGATGTGGTCAGCAAGCAGCGGGCTGATGTCCTTGAAGACGACGCCGGGCTGCGGGTAGTC
>DASSEQ010000107.1:0-7072 GCA_035695245.1 Mycobacteriales bacterium
GGCCGCGATGCCGATCAGTGCCGCCAGCGATGCACCGTGTGGCAACAGATGGCGCACGAGACTGCCCAACCCGTGATCACCGGCGGCTCGTACGACGACGGCGAGCGCCAGCACGAAGATGCAGAACGCCGGCGCGGTCGACCTGACCACGTGCACGACGCCGACTTCTCGGCTCGCCAACCGCTTGCTCGCCAACGCGACGGCACCGGCGGTAGCAGCCCACACCGGTGCGATGTCGACGTACGACGTGACCACGAAACCCACCAACGTGAGGACGAGGACGACCACGGCGAACCTCGGCACGTCGACCTCGGCCACGTCGCTGCCGGGCAGCACCCTGCGGAGGTCAGCGCGGAACCACCAGCGAAACAGGACCAGTTCCACCGCGATGGCCGACAGCCATGGCAGTGTCATGAGAGCGGCGAATCTCGAGAACGAGATCGGGACCACTGCCAATGCCAGCAGGTTGGTGAGGTTCGATACGGGCAGCAGCAGCGAGGCCGTGTTGGCGAGATGTCCGACGGCGTAGGCATGCGGTCTGGTGGACACCCGGGCCCGAGCCGCGGTCGCGACCACCACCGGCGTCAGCAACACGACCGTCGTGTCGAGGGACAGCACCGCGGTCGTCACGGCGGCGGCGACGAATGTGCCGACGAGCAAGCGCTGTGGCCGCGCGTGTGCACGCCGTGCCAACACCGTCCCGACAGCCTCGAAGAGCCCCTCGCCGGCGCACCCGTCGGCCAACGCAAGGACCGCTGCGAGGAAACCGACGACGGGTCCGATTCGGGTGATCTCGTCGCGCGCCGAAGCCCAGCCGATCGAGCCGGCGATCAGCAGCAACAAGGCCGCAGGCACAGCGACTGCGGCTTCGGACAGTCCACGCGGCCGGACGACCGCAGCAGCGAAGACCGCCGCCAGGCAGATGACGGCCAGGGCTTCGTGCACGGGCGCGACTAACGGCCGTGCGTCAGCAGATCGTTGCCGAGATGACTCGTGTCGTTGAACAACCGCACCACCGCCGGTCCGTCGTTCCACCAGTCGATCAGCGACAGCGACGCGGTGTCCAGATGCAGCCGGTACAGCACCTGCGATGGTGCCTCCAACGCTTCGCGGAGAAGCACCTTGATCGGTGTCACGTGGGAGACGACGACGACGGTGCGCCCGGCGTAGCGGGCGACGACCGACTCGCGGGCCCGACGCACTCGCTCGAAGGTTTCGCTGAACGGCTCACCGTCAGTCGGCGCGACGTCGGGGCTCGCCAGCCATGCACTCATCTGGTCCGGCCAGCGGCTTCGCACTTCGGCAAACGTCAGGCCCTCCCACGCGCCGAAGTCGGTCTCGACAAAACCGTCCTCCACGGCGACGTCAACACCGACAGCTTCGGCGACTGCTTCCGCGGTCTGCATCGCCCGACGCAAAGGGGAGCTGATCACGGCATCGATGTTGTGCTCGGCCAGCCGGTGTGCGGCCGCCTTCGCTTGGGCAACACCGCGGTCGGTGAGCGTCGGGTCACCCCGGCCGCTGAACCGCTTCTCCACCGACAGCGGCGTTTCGCCGTGCCGGAGCAACCACATCGTCGTGGCCGTCCCGGTCGGCGCTGTCCAGCCGTAGTTCTTCGACGTCCGCTGGCCAGCTTGCCGCGGCTCCGGTTGTGGTACTTCGGTGCGACCGGCCCAGTCCCGTCCGGCCGCCGCGTCGTCCATCGCCTCGTTCGCCAGCCGGTCGGCGTGCTTGTTCTGCTCGCGCGGCACATGGTGGAACTCGACGCGCCGGAACCGTCGTACGAGCCCGGCCGCCTGCGACGCGAGCGGTCGCATCGCCTCGTGCTTGACCTTCCACTTGTTCGACATCTGGTTGACGACAAGCAGCGAATCCATGCGCACGTCGACCTCGTCCGCACCGATGTCCAGCGCCGCCTCGAGCCCGGCAATGAGCCCGCGGTACTCAGCGACATTGTTGCTCGCCACGCCGATACCGGCGGCAACCTCGCGCAGCACCTCCCCCGAAGCTGCATCACGCACCAGCGCGCCGAAGCCCGCCGGTCCCGGATTGCCGCGCGACCCCCCGTCGGCTTCGACGACGACGCGACTCATCGGCCCTGAAACGCCTGGTCGGTCACAGTCCGGACTCCTCGGTGCGCACGAGGATCCGCCGGCACTCCTCGCAGCGTACGACGTCATCCGGCGGCGCCTCGCGCAGCCGGTTGAGATCGGTGGTGTTGAGCTGCAGATGGCAGCCTTCGCATCGACCGCGATGCAGTGCGGCCGCCCCGACGCCGCCCGAGGCGCCGCGCACCTTCTCATAAAGGGCCAGCAGCTCCGCCGGGATCGCGCCGCCGAGCTCGGACCGCTGCCGCGACGTCTTGTCGACCTCGGCGTCGATCTCGACGAACGTCGCGTCGCGGCGTTGCTCGGTTTCGCCGAGCATGCGCGACTGCTCGTCGCGTTCCGTCTTCATCTCGTCAAGGCGCGACTGCACCGCCTCGCGTCGCTCCATGATCTCGAGCTCCTCGTCCTCGAGGTCGCTCTGGCGGCGCTTCAACGACTCGATCTCCGACTGCAGGTTCTCCAGCTCTCTGGGCGAGGAGACCTGACCGGCGTCGAGCCGCTCCTGGTCCTTTCCCATCCGAGTGCGCACGACGTCGATGTCGCCTTCGAGCTTCGACTGCTCCCGGGCGAGGTCGGAGTCCTCGGTCTCGACCAGCACCATGTCATCGGCCAACTGGACGATTCGCGCAGCGAGCTGATCGGCCGCCTCGATCTCCGGCAACGTGCGGCGTCGGTGCGCCAGTCGATCGAGGGCGCTGTCCAGCGATTGCAGGTCGAGCAGTCGAAGCTGATCGTCGGGGGTCGCCTTCACGGGGTCACTTTCACTGGGTCACTTTCGGCGCGTGCACGGTCCACGGATCGGTGACGATGGTCGACACCGAGGTCTCCACCGTAGTCGCCAACGCGGCCGCCGCCTGTCGGACCCATGGCCACTCCGTCGCCCAGTGCGCCGCGTCGACGAGCGCGAGGCCAGTGTCCGCGACTGCCTCCGACGTCGAGTGGTGCTTGAGATCCGAGGTGACCAGAGCGTCAGCCCCGAGTGCCGCCGCCGCCGCCGCGAGCTCTCCGCCGGACCCGCCACAGACCGCCACTCGTCGTACGACGCGATCCGGCTCCCCCGCCGCCCGGACGCCCCACGCCGTCTTCGGCAGCCGGGCGGCCACGTGCGCGGTGAAGTCACGTAGCGCCATCGGAGCGGGCAACGAACCGATGCGTCCGAGCCCACGATCTGCCGACGGCGTCGCCAACTCGAACACGTCGAATGCCGGCTCCTCGTAAGGGTGCGCCTCGAGCAAAGCCCGCACGACAGACCCTCGCCGGCTGCGCGGCAGCACCATCTCCAGTCGCACCTCGGGCGTCCGCTCCACGCGTCCCGGCACGCCGATCGCTGGATGTGACGCATCACCGGGCCGGAAGGTGCCGACACCTTCGCCGAGAAAAGCGCACCGGGTGTAGTCGCCGATGACACCGGCCCCCGCCGCGGACAGTGCATCGAGCAACGCATCTACGGCGTCAGGCGGAACGAACGTCACCAACTTGTCGTGCGGGTCGGCGGGCTGCTCGCGCAGTGGCGCGACGTCCTGCAAGTCGAGCGCGTCGGCGAGCGCGTCGCTGACGCCAGGGTTGGCGACATCGGCGTTGGTATGTGCGACGTAGAGCCCGATCCCGGCAGCGATCAGGCGGTGCGCGACGCGGCCTTTCGCCGTCGTCGCGGCGACCGACGTCGTGCCGCCGAGAAATAACGGGTGATGAGTGACCAGCAGCTGCGCACCCGAGGCGATCGCCTCGTCGACGACCGTCTCGACGGGATCGACGGCGAGAAGCACGCGTCGTACATCCGTCGTTGGATCGCCGCAGACGAGCCCGACGGCGTCCCACGACTCAGCCCATGAGGGCGGGTAACGCGACTCGATCTCGCGAACGACGGCGTCGAGTCGGGGCACGCAATCGACCCTAGTCGGCGACCGTTTCCCGGCCGCCGACCTGCACCGGCACCAACTCGTCCGGCTCGTCGAGCATCGCCGCCTCCAGATAGCGACGGATCGACAACGCAACGGCGGCGCCTTCGCCCGCGGCCGAGGCGGCTTGCTTGGTCGAGCCGGCGCGCACGTCACCGGCTGCGAAGACACCAGGCAACGAGGTCTGCAAACCGATGTCGGTCTGGATGAAACCGAAGTCGTCGAGTGCGACGACGCCTTTGACGAGATCGGTGTTGGGCTTCAGTCCGATGAAGACGAAGACGCCGTCGGGGGTGACGTCGCGCTCATCGCCGGTCTTGGCGTCCTTAAGAGTGACGCTGCGCAGCCGGCTGTCACCACTGAAGGCACTGGGCGACGCTCCCGTCACCACGTCTATCTGCGGGTTCTCGGCGACCTTCTCGCGCACGACTGTGCTCGCTGACAGCTGGTCGTCACGCGTCACGATCGTCACCTTCGACGCGAAGCGTGTGAGGAAGATGCTCTCCTCGCCGGCGCTGTTGCCGCCGCCGACGACCAACACGTCCTTGCCTCGATAGAACGCGCCGTCGCAGGTCGCACAGAAGTGCACACCGGCGCCGATGTAGTCCTCCTCACCGGGCACGCCAAGACGCCGGTAGGTGGAGCCGAGCGCAAGCAGCACGGCGCCGGCGAGGTATTCCTCGCCATCACCCGTGCGCACCGACTTGTAACGGCCCTCGACGCTGACACCGACGACTTCTTGCGCCGACAGGATCTCGACTCCGAACCGCTCCGCCTGCGCCCGCAGCCGCTCGGCGAACTCGGCGCCGGTGACGCCTTCGGGGAAGCCGGGGAAGTTGTCGAGCCGCTCGGTCACACCGGCCTGGCCGCCGACACCACCACGCTCGATCACGAGGGTTTCGAGCCCTTCGCGAGCGGCATAGAGCGCAGCGGTGAGCCCTGACGGTCCCGAGCCGACCACGATGAGGTCGTAGTAGCGGCGCTTGGCGACCGTCTGTAGGCCGAGCTTCTGCGCGAGCTCGGCGTTGCTCGGCTCCACGAGTGTCGACCCGTCCTCGAACAGGATCACCGGGATGATCTGCTTGCCGTCGTTGACGTTTTCGACATAGGCCATCGCTTGCGGATCGGCATCGACGTCGACGAAGTCGTAGTGCACGCGCTGCTCGCCGAAGAACTGCTTTGCCCGCTTGCAGTCACTGCACCAGGCCGTGCCATAGACGGTGATCGACGTGTGTGACATCGCATCCTCCTGTCGCCCAGGCGAGTCTGCCGCAGGGTGGGGTCCGGCGTACGGTGAAACGCGTGGCCGGCCCGCAGCTCTGGCTGGTGCGGCACGGCGAGACCGAGTGGAGCGCGATCGGTCGGCACACCGGCCGCACCGATCTGACGCTCACCGAAGACGGCCGCGCCAAGGCGGCCGACCTGCGCGACGTCCTGGCCGACCACGACTTCGCGATGGTGCTCAGCAGCCCGCTGCAACGAGCGCGGCAGACCTGCGACCTGGCCGGCTTCGGCGCGCGCGCCGAGACGGATGTCGATCTGCGGGAGTGGGACTACGGCGACTACGAAGGCCTCACCACCGGCCAGATCAAACAGACGCGACCGGACTGGTCGCTGTGGCGCGACGGCTGTCCCGGCGGGGAGGCCGCCGACGACGTCGGCCGGCGCGCTGATCGCGTGATCGCCAAGGCGTGCGCGGCGGACGGCGACGTCGTCGCGTTTGCCCACGGGCACCTGCTGCGCGTGCTCGCGGCGCGATGGATCGGTCTTGATCCGGCCGACGGGGCGTTGCTCGGCCTCGACACCGCGTCGGTAAGCATCCTGGGCTGGGAGCGAGACCAGCCGGTGCTCCGCCGCTGGAACCTCTCCGCCGATCATGCAGGTTTACGTCGTTAAGAGCCCTTCATACGACGCATATGTGCATGATCGGCGAAGGTCAGGGCGTCTCTTCGAGGGCGCGGCGCGGATGCCGTCCGTCGACATAGCCGACGAACGGCGGGTGGATGCCGTAGCCGAGCAGCTCCTGCAGCCGCGGCTCCAAGGTGCGCACGACCTGCGGCGGCACTGCGATGACGTGATTCTCCTGCGGTCGCAACCAGCCGGCGGCGTACTCGAGCAGCACTCCGAGCCGCGTGCGCTCGGTCATGTTCGCTCCGCCTCCGTGCCACAGGTTGCCCGCGATGAAGAGCACCGACCCTGCCGGCATCGTGACCTTCACGGTCTCGTCCTCGGTGGGACGACGGTCGGTCCACTTGTGGCTGCCCGGCACGACGCGAGTCGCGCCGTTGGCCTCGGTGAAGTCGTCCAGGGCCCACATCGTGTTGAGCACGACCTCCGGATGCGGCCGCGGCAACGGATAGATGCCGTCGTCGGTGTGCAGGACCTGCGCCTTCTCGCCCGGGCCGATCTCGATGCCGGTCGGGGCACTCAGTTGGTACGACGGTCCGAGCACTCCGTCGAGCACGCCGAGGAGAAGCGGGTGGATCGCCAGCGCGTCGAAGGCACGCGTCTTCGCGAAGAGCGCGTAGATGCGCCGGGTCTTGTAGCCCTCGAAGTCGTTGCGTCCGGTCGGTGTGCCGTCGAGCACATCCCGCAGACCCTTGCGCACCGCTGCGGCCTCGTCGGCCGAGAGCAACGACTCGACGACCGCATATCCGTCGCGGTCGAGATCGGCAAGCACGCGGCTCAACAGGGTCTGGTCAGCAGCAACCGTCGTCACGACGGCACCGTACGCCGCGCTTCCACCTGCTGCACAGCCTCGTTGACCGGCGTCGGTGTCTCCAACGAAGCGCGCAGGCCCATCACGGCGCCCGGGCTGGCGAAACCGACAGCAGCCGTGAGCACACCGGCTTCGGCGTAGAGCGCGACCCGCTTGGTCTCGGTGAGCTCGACGACGGTGACGTCGGCGGTCGCTGTTGGCACGCCGAGCGACTGGATCTTGACCTTGTGCTGGTCGCTCCAGAAATACGGCACGGCCGTGTGCTCGCGGCGCGACTGCGGCTCGGCCAGCAGGTTGTGCGCGACGACGGCTGCCTGATCGACGGCGCTGGTCCAGTGCTCGAACCG
>DASSEQ010000108.1:0-15678 GCA_035695245.1 Mycobacteriales bacterium
GGCAAGGCAGCGGTCGGCGTCGCCGTCGTGCGCGATGCCGACATCGGCGCCGTGCTCGACGACGGCGGCTTGCAGAGCGTCCAGGTGCGTCGCCCCGCAGTCGACGTTGATGGCGACTCCGTCGGTGCGCAGGTTCATCGCGGTCACCCGCGCGCCGGCGCGCTGGTAGACCTCCGGCACCACCCTTGTCGCCGCCCCGTTGGCGGCGTCGACGACGACGTGCAACCCGTCGAGCCGGTCGGGGACGCTTTCGAGCAGGTGGCCGACGTACGTCGTCACGAGCTCCGGCTCGTCAGTGACGCGCCCCACGTCCGCGCCGGTCACCGCGGCCGGTGGATCATCCAGGCGCGTCTCGATCGCGTCCTCAGCGGCGTCTTCGGGCTTGAAGCCGTCGGCGTCGAAGAACTTGACGCCGTTGTCCGGCATCGGGTTGTGGCTCGCGGTGATCATGACGCCGAGCGAAGCCCCGGTGGCCCGCACGAGGTGTGCGACGGCTGCCGTCGGGACCACGCCAAGGCGCCGCACGTCGACTCCGGCGGCCGCCAGTCCTGCGCACACGGCGGCCTCGAGCATCGGGCCGGATGGCCGGGGGTCGCGCCCGACCAGCGCCACACCGCGTCCACCGCTCGGCACGAGCACCGCCGCGGCCGACCTGGCCAACCGCAGCGCGAGATCAGGCGTCAGGTCGACGTTGGCGACGCCACGAACCCCATCGGTCCCGAACAGCCGCGCCATACGAAGGACCTAAGCCGATTTTTTCGCTGGCAAGGCTGCAGGAGCCGCCGCGTGCTGGAGCACGCAAGGCGACGAGAACGCGGCCAGCGGGAAAATCAGCGCTTGGAGTATTGGGGGGCCTTGCGGGCCTTCTTGAGGCCGTACTTCTTGCGCTCCTTGACCCGCGCGTCGCGGGTGAGGAAGCCGGCCTTCTTGAGCGGCGGACGAGCGTCGTCATCGGTTTCGGTGAGCGCACGCGCGATGCCGAGGCGCACTGCGCCGGCCTGGCCGGACACGCCGCCGCCCTGCACGCGGACGAGGATGTCGTAGCGATCGGCGACGTCGAGAGTGGCCAGCGGCTCGTTGACGATCTGCTGGTGCACCTTGTTGGGAAAGTAGTCGTCGAGGGTGCGGCCGTTGATGGTCCACTGGCCGGTGCCGGGGACGAGCCGGACCCGGGCGATCGCCTCCTTGCGCCGACCGGTCGCGCCGACCGGACCGCCGATGACGGTGCGCGGCACCCGGGGTGCCGGCTTCTCGACCGGGGGCGCCGACTCGGTCGCGTCCGCCGACACGTCGGTCTCCGGCGCTTCGGTCTCCTCGGCCTCGACTGTGTCGATGACCTCGGTGTCGATGACCTCGGTGTCGATGACCTCGGTCGAGGCTTCGGGGGTGGTCTCGGTCACTACTGGCTCACCTGCGTGATCTCGTACGGAACGGGCTTCTGCGCCTTGTGGGGGTGCTCCGGCCCGGCGTAGACCTTCAGCTTGCTGGCCATCTGCCGGCCGAGCGTGGTGTGCGGAAGCATGCCCTTGATCGCCTTCTCGATGGCGCGCTCGGGACGCTGCTCGAGCAGCTTGGTGTAGGGCACCTGCTTCAGGCCGCCGGGATAGCCGGAATGGCGGTAGGCGATCTTCTGCTCCCGCTTTGCTCCCGTCAGCGCCACCTTGGCCGCGTTGACGATGATCACGAAGTCACCGGTGTCGACGTGCGGCGCGTAGATCGCCTTGTGCTTGCCGCGCAGCAGGCGGGCGGCCTGGCTGGCGAGCCGGCCCAGGACGACGTCGCTCGCGTCGATGACGTGCCACTGACGCGTGACGCTGCCCGGCTTCGGTTGATACGTGCGCACGGAAATGCTGCCTCTTCGGATCGGCTTCGGTGATCGTGGTGATGCGTCGTACGGCGGAATCCCCGCACGACCAGCCGATCGAGGATACCTAGCGGCCTTCCGGCCGGTCAAAGCGCGCGAAGGCGCATGCCGGCATGGATGTGGCGGCATGGTCGTGGCCGGGCCTTGCGGCCCGGCCACAACCCTTGCTCAGGTGGTGCGGCGGCGCCGTCGAGCGGCGAAGTTCATCAACCGCAGGCCGGCCACCAGCAGCGCCAGGCCGAGGGTGAGCGCCGTCTTGGAGCTCCAGCCGGTGAAGGGCAGCACCGCTGGCTTCGTCGGCGTCGGCGTCTTCACGATCTTGACGCCGAGCACGTGGGTGACCCGGGTCCTGACAGTGCTCTGGTTGTTCGCCGGGTTGGTGTCGCCCGGAGTGTCAACCACGCCCGTGTTGACCAGGAGGTCCGGCGCGCCGGCGGCAACATCGGTGACGACCTTGATCGGGCCTGCAGTCTGCAGCGCGGCGAGGTGCTGGCCGTTGTAGGTGCAGGTCAGACTCGCCCCGGCGAAGGAGCAGGTCCAGTCGCTGCCACCGTCCACCGAGGTGATGGTCTCGCCCGCCGGCACAGTGTCCGTGACGGTCACGAGGCCCGTCGTGTCCTCGTTGCTCACATTGGTGACGGTGAGCGTGTAGGTCAGTGTGCCCGGGGCCACCACCCGCGTGGCCGACACCTTCTTGACGATGGCGAGGTCGAGCGACGGCGACGGGATGATCGTCGGGACGCAGGACTTCAGCGTCGGCGACAGCTCGGCACAGTCGGTCAGCGTGCTCCCGCCCGTGTTGGCGCCGTAGGAGACGGTCACTGTGATGGTGGCCGAACCACCGTGGGCGGTGATCGTGCCCGGGATGTTGCAGGTGATGCGCTGCGTCGTCGTCGCCGAGCACGCGTTCTGGTCGTCGCTGACGAAGGTCTCACCCACCGGCAGGACGTCGACGAACGAGACGCTCGTGGCATCGGCATCGCCGTTGTTCGTCACCGTGATCGGGTAGACACCCTGGCCACCGGCCACTCCGGTCGCCGGGCCGCTCTTGGCGATCGAGAGGTCCGGTTGCGGGATGTGGGTGGGCACGCAGGCGTTGGCGTCGGAGGTCGTCAGACCGGCGCAGTCGGTCAGCGTTTGGCCGCCCGTGTTGTCGCCGTACTTGACCGTGATGGCCACATGCGCGCTGGTGCCTTGGTCCAGGTTGTCGGCGTACGTGCAGTCGACGATCTGGCTGCCCGTCGAGTCCGGCTGGCAGCTCATGCCGCTCGAGCTCCGGGTGGCGTCGACCGAGTCGAACGTCTCGCCAACCGGCAGCTTGTCAACAAAGCTTGTCGGACCAGTGGCGGTCGCCGTGCCGGTGTTCGACAGCGTGACCCGGTAGGTGCCGGTGCCGCCCGCGTTGCCGGTGGCGGGTCCGGTCTTGCCGACGGAGAGCTTCGGCGAGCCAGCAGGCACGGCAACTGCACAGTTGCCGCTGACGTTCGCCGGGTCGAAGGAGTTGGTCTTGATGGAGTTGTCGTCGTCCTTGGTCGCGAAGTTGTCGTTCTGCGACGTCGACGGCTTCGAAGCCGAACCGTGCGGGTCGTAGAAGTTGACGCAGAGCTTCGCCGGCACGTCTTTGATGTCGGGGTAGGCAGCGAAGGCCTCGAACGGCCCGCTCGGTGCGCCGGTCTTGTCGATGTCGGCTTGGCAGAGGTTATTGACGAAGCCGTTGTACAGCGCGCTGGTGTGGAAGACGGAGGTGTTCTTGGCCTGCCACGTGCCGTCGACCGACAGCGACTGGAACTGGACGCCGGGAACCGGATCCGGGTTCTTCCCCGAGGCTGACGGCGACGGCCCGCTGGAGTTGGTGGCAGGGTTGACCACGGATCCCTGCAGACCCGGAATCGACGTCACATTGCCGCCGATGCCCCACCAGTCGACCGACCAGCCGACGCCATAGCGGCCCGCACAGTCGGTCTGCGGGCTGCTCTGGGTGCCGGCCAGCTCGCCCCACGACCAGGTGCCGCTGACCTTCACCAGCACGGGGTCCGAGCCACCGGTGTTCGGGCAGGAACTCACTCCGGAACCCGCGAGGTTGGAGCAGTCGTAGACCTTCGCGCTGGTGAAGGTCGGGTTGGCGGCGTTGGCGAACGCCGAGCCGGCCAGTCCGATCACGAAGGCGACGACGCCGCCGAGACATATGCTCGAGTAGATGAGGCGCTTGCGCCACGTGGCGTGGCGCCAAGCCTGGAAGGTCGGCATCCCGAGGCGGGAATGCGCGACGACACCGCTGGTCATGGTCTGGTCTCCGTCTCCCTCGCGCGAAGCGCAGCGCACGTGAAACGGGCCGGTCTCGCCCTTAGCTCCCCGAACGGACTCTGGCGACCGATCCCCGTGAATTACCGGGCGCCGTTCGGATCCCTGCCTCCCGGGTGGCTATATGGCCACCGACACGCACAGTACCGGCGAAACAACGCACTGCAAACATTGGTTGCCAGAAATGTCCTGTTTTCGTCCTGAGAAGTTCACTCTTTCGGGTGATCAAGGGACGCACGAGTGGTGCCGACAAAGGACCTTGACGCAGTCTGCCTGTCGTCAGGAAGTCTTGACGCTGTCTGGTCGACTAGCGTGCGCCGGTGGTGACACCGCCGGCTCCGACCTGGAACCACAACACGCACTACCACCGGGTCCTCCTCGATGGGGTGCCGCCGGGCGCCCGCGACGTGCTCGATGTCGGCTGCGGCGACGGCGCGCTCGCGCGCGACCTGGCCGCCCGCGGCTTGGCAGTGACCGCATTGGACCTCGACGGACCCGCGCTGCAGCGAGCCCGGGCGCAGGGCGGCGACGGGATCGAGTTCGTGCAGGGCGACTTCCTGCGCCACGACTTCGGTGACCGCGAGTTCGATGCCGTGCTCTCGATCGCGGTGCTCCACCACATGGACGCCGAGGTCGCGCTGCTGCGGATGCGCGACCTGGTCCGTCCCGGCGGCGTCGTCGGCGTCATCGGCCTCGCCCGCTCGCGCCGAGCGGGCGACCTGCTGCTCGACCTGGTTGCCGTCGTGGCCCACCGGTGGCACGTCACCCGCCGCGGTTACGCCGAGGTCCTCGCACCCACCGTATGGCCGCCGCCGCTGAGCTACTCCGCCATGCGCCGGATCGCCCGCCAACTGCTGCCAGGTGCAACCTTCCGCCGCCGGTTGCTCTGGCGCTACAGCCTCATCTGGCGGCGGCCGGATGGCTGAGCGGCGTGCGCCGCTGTCGGGCTTGTCGTGCCCGGCGACCGACTTCGTCGTCCGGCGGGTAGTCGACCGCGACGAGGGTCAGGCCGTGGGCCGGCGCGACGGTGACGGCACTGTCGCGCACTCCTGCCGCCAGCACCTGCGCCGGCCAGGGCACCGGGCGCCTCCCGTCCCCCACTGCCAGCAGCGCGCCGACCATCGACCGCACCTGGTTGTGGCAGAAAGCGTCCGCCGCGGCGGTGACGACGACGCCGTCGTCACGGGTCGCCTCGAGTCGGCGCAAGGTGCGGACGGTCGTCGCACCCTCGCGAGGTCGGCAATACGCCGCGAAGTCGTGTTCGCCGACGAGCAGTTGCGCCGCGGCGTTTATGCGAGCGACGTCGAGCGAACGCGGCCAGGCGACGGTGTCGTGTCGGCGCAGCGGGTCGGGTGCTTGGTCGCTGAGCCGGTAGCGGTAGGTGCGCCCCGTCGCGGAGAATCTCGCGTCGAACTCCGGCGGTGCGAGCGCGGCTCGGCGTACGACGACGTCGCTCGGCAACACCCCCCGCAGTCTTCGCGGGAGCGCCGCGAGGTCCGTCTCCGGCAGGTCGGCATGAACGACCTGGCCGGTCGCGTGCACACCTGCATCGGTGCGCCCGGCCACGACGAGCGCCGCGGGCTCCGCCAGACGAAGCACCTGGGCCAGGGCGGCGGCCAGTGTCTCCTCGACGGTGCGGCGTCCCGGCTGGCGAGCCCAGCCGGAGAAGTCGCTGCCGTCATAGGAAAGGTCCAGCCGGACGCGAACGAGCCCGGCACCCGCAGTCGGGGCGCCGGGCTCGTCGACGTCGTTCGTCACTGCACCCTTTATTCCGCGGTGGTGCCGTCCTCGGACTCCTCGACCGGCGCCGCCTCTTCGGCCGGCGCCGCCTCTTCAGCCGGCGCAGCCTCTTCGGCCTCGTCGGCAAGGGCAGCGACATCGCTGGTGGGCGACTCGTCCTCGGCCGAGCCGGCTTCGGCTGCCTCGGCTTCGGCATCGGCTGCCGCGGCCTCAGCCGCGACCGCGGCCGCGGTGTCGCTTTCGCCGGCCAGCTCTTCAGCGGCCTCCACGGTGGCACCCGTAGGCCGGCGGCGACGAGCGAAGCGCGTGCTCCGGGCGCGGTCGGCCTCCTGCACCGCTTCCTGCGCGACGGTCAGACCCTCGACCAGCTCGATGACCGCCATGGGAGCGTTGTCCCCCTTGCGCGGACCGAGCTTGGTGATGCGGGTGTAACCGCCCGCACGTTCGCCGTACTGAGGGGCGATCTCGGCGAACAGCGTGTGCACGACCTCTTTGTCCCGGACGACGGTGAGCACCTGCCGCCGGGCCGCGAGGTCACCGCGCTTGGCAAACGTGATCAGCCGTTCCGCGAGCGGGCGCAGTCGCTTCGCCTTGGCCTCCGTCGTGGTGATCCGGCCGTGCTCGAACAACGCGGTCGCCAGGTTGGCGAGCATCAGACGCTGATGCGCGGGACCGCTGCCGAGGCGGGGACCCTTTGTCGGCGCAGGCATTGGTGGCTCCTAGTAGCAGCTGGTGATCAGTATTGTTCGGTCTCGGCGAAGCCGGCGTCGCCGTCGTCGTAGGAGTCGTCGTAGTTGCCGATGACCGTCGACGGGTCGAACCCGGGCGGGCTGTCCTTCAACGCCAGACCCATCCCGTGCAGCTTGCCCTTGACCTCGTCGATGGACTTCGCGCCGAAGTTGCGGATGTCCATGAGGTCGGCCTCGCTGCGGGACACGAGCTCGCCGACGCTGTGGATGCCTTCGCGCTTCAGGCAGTTGTAGGAACGGACGGTGAGGTCGAGCTCCTCGATCGGCAAGGCCAGGTCGGCGAGGAGCTGCGCGTCGGTCGGCGACGGGCCGATCTCGATGCCCTCGGCGCTCTCGTCCAGCTCGCGGGCGAGACCGAACAGCTCGACCAAGGTGTGGCCGGCACTCGCCAGCGCCACCCGCGGGGTGATCGACGGCTTGGTCTCGACGTCGACGACGAGACGGTCGAAGTCGGTGCGCTGCTCGACACGGGTCGCCTCGACCTTGTAGGTGACCTTGAGCACCGGCGAGTAGATCGAGTCGATCGGGATGACGCCGATCGGTTGGCCGGGCTGCTTGTTCTGTACGGCGGAGACGTAGCCCCGGCCGCGCTCCACGGTGAACTCGATCTCGAGCTTGCCCTTGGCGTTCAGCGTGGCCAGCTTGAGGTCGGGGTTGTGGATCTCGACACCGGCCGGTGGCGCGATGTCAGCGGCGGTGACGTCGCCCGGGCCCTGCTTGCGTAGGTACATCACGACCGGCTCGTCGTGCTCACTCGACACCACGAGATTCTTGATGTTGAGGATCAGGTCGGTGACGTCTTCCTTCACTCCGGCGACCGTGGAGAACTCGTGCAGCACGTCGGCGATGCGGATGGACGTGACGGCGGCGCCGGGGATGCTGGAGAGCAGCGTGCGACGCACAGAGTTGCCGAGGGTGTAGCCGAACCCCGGCTCGAGCGGCTCGATGATGAACCGTGAGCGGGTCTCGTCGACCTGTTCCTCGGTCAGGGTGGGGCGCTGTGCAATGAGCAAGGTCTTGCCTTCCTGTCACGAGCCGACCGCTATATGACGGCTCCCTGTGTGTTGAGTGCGACGTTGTTGGTCTTGTCAGCGGCTGAGAAGACCAACTTCGTCACACTCAACGGTTACTGCTACTTGCTGTAGAGCTCCACGATCAGCTGTTCCTGAACGGGAGTGTCGATGACCTGCCGCGCCGGCAGGTTGTGGACCAGGATGCGCATCCGGTTGGCGATCACCTCCAGCCACGCGGGCACCGGTCGGCTGCCGGCCTCGGCCCGCGCGATGACGAACGGCGTCATTTCGAAGCTGCTCGGGCGCACCTCGATGATGTCGCTCTCGCTGACCTGGAAGCTGGGTATGTCGACCTTGCGGCCGTTGACGATGAAGTGGCCGTGCTTGACCAGTTGGCGGGCCATGTCGCGGCTGTGCGCGAAACCGGCTCGGTAGACGACGTTGTCCAGGCGCCGCTCGAGGATCTGCAGCAGGTTCTCGCCGGTCTTGCCGGGGCGCCGGTTGGCCTCCTCGTAGTAGCCGCGGAACTGCTTTTCGAGCACGCCGTAGATGCGAGCGCACTTCTGCTTCTCCCGCTTCTGCAGGAGGTACTCGCTGTCCTTTGTGCGACCGCGACCGTGCTCACCCGGCGGGTAGGGCCGGATCTCGATCGGGCACTTCGGGGACTCGCACTTGCTGCCCTTGAGGAACAGCTTCATCTTCTCGCGACGGCAGCGCTTGCAGTCCGCGCCGGTGTACCTGGCCATCAAACCCTCCGCCGCTTTGGCGGGCGGCACCCGTTGTGAGGAACTGGAGTTACGTCGGAGATCGTGCCGACCTCGAGGCCGACTGCCTGCAGCGACCGGATCGCGGTCTCGCGGCCCGAGCCGGGGCCCTTCACGAACACGTCGACCTTGCGCATGCCGTGCTCCTGCGCCCGCCTGGCCGCCGCCTCGGCCGCCATCTGCGCGGCGAACGGCGTCGACTTGCGGGAGCCCTTGAAGCCCACCTGACCGGCGCTGGCCCAGGAGATCACGTTGCCCATGGGATCGGTGATCGAGACGATCGTGTTGTTGAACGTGCTCTTGATGTGGGCGTGCCCGTGAGCGACGTTCTTCTTCTCCTTGCGCCGGACCTTCTTGGCCGCGGCCTTCTTCGCGGGAGGCACTACTTCTTCCCTGCCTTCTTCTTGCCGGCCACGGTCTTCTTCGGACCCTTTCGGGTCCGGGCGTTGGTGTGGGTGCGCTGGCCGCGGACCGGAAGGCCGCGGCGGTGCCGGATGCCCTGGTAGCAGCCGATCTCGATCTTGCGGCGGATGTCGGCCTGCACCTCGCGGCGGAGGTCACCCTCGACGCGGTAGTTGGCCTCGATCCAGTCACGCAGCTTGACCAGGTCGTCGTCAGTCAGGTCGCGGACCCGGAGGTCGGGGCTCACGCCGGTCTGCGCCAGCGTTTCCTTGGCCCGGCTGCGACCGAGCCCATAGATGTAGGTGAGCGCCACCTCTAGCCGCTTCTCGCGCGGGAGGTCGACGCCGACAAGGCGTGCCATGTGGGCTTCGTGCTCCTTCTATTTCAACGGAGGTCCTCCGCGTCACCGCCCCATCTGCCCAGATGGGCCCCGGCCTCCGTGCCGGGGGTCTTTGCCGTCGTACGGCGAAGTTGGTGCGCGCTTGCGGTGACCTATCCCTGCCGCTGCTTGTGGCGCAGGTTCTCGCAGATCACCATGACCCGTCCGTGCCGACGGATCACCTTGCACTTGTCGCAGATCTTCTTGACGCTCGGCTTGACCTTCACGGCCTTCTCGCTCCGTTACTCATCTCTGGCCTACTTGTACCGGTAGACGATTCGACCGCGGGACAGGTCGTACGGGGACAGCTCGACGACGACACGGTCCTCCGGGAGGATGCGGATGTAGTGCTGCCGCATCTTGCCGCTGATGTGCGCCAAGACCTTGTGACCGTTGGCGAGCTCGACCCGGAACATAGCGTTCGGCAGCGGCTCGACAACGCGCCCTTCGATCTCGATGGCGCCTTCCTTCTTCGGCATGTCCTCCGACTCTGTTCGTGTTCTTGGGCCAGGTTCGAGGCAAACTGACGTTGGCCCGATCGGGCCAACGAAGCAGTCTACGCGACCTTCGCCCACGCTCAAAATCGCCGCATTCGGCGGCGAAGCGCTCAGCTCGCGGCTGTCAGGGCCCCCAGGCCGGCGAGGCGCTCCTTGCCGCCGTCGAGCGCGGTCAGCACCCAGGGGCCTTCCTCGGTCAGCGTGAACGTGTGTTCGAAGTGGGCCGAGGCGGAGCCGTCCTGGGTGACGACGGTCCACCCGTCGGAGAGCACGCGGGTCTGCCGGCCGCCGAGGTTGACCATGGGCTCGACCGCGAGGGCGAGCCCCTTCTCCAGCTTCGGCCCGCGGCCCGGGCCCTTCGGCGCGAAGTTGTAGACCTGCGGATCCTGGTGCATCTCGGTCCCGATGCCGTGGCCGACGTATTCCTCGACGATCCCCCAGGATCCGCTCCCCGGATGCGGCTGGGACCGGATGAACGCTTCGATCGCGTGCGAGATGTCGGTGAGCCGCCCACCAAGGCGGGCCGCGGCGATCCCTCGCCACAGCGACTCCTCCGTGACCCGGAGCAGCTCCAGCTTGTCCGGCGTCACCTCACCCACCGGCACCGTCACCGCAGCGTCACCGTGGTAGCCCTCGACGATTGCCCCGCAGTCGATGGAGATCACGTCACCGGCGGAGATCACTGCCGTCTTCGACGGGATGCCGTGGACGATCTCAGAGTTGATCGACGTGCAAATGCAGGCCGGAAAGCCGCGGTATCCCTTGAAGGACGGGACGGCGCCTTCGCCCCGGATCGCGTCTTCCGCGATCGCATCCAGGTCGGCCGTCGTCATCCCGGGCGTGACCGCAGCCCGGAGCGTCTCCAACGTCCGCCCGACGACAAGCCCGGCCTCGCGCATGAGCGCGATCTCGCGGTCACTCTTGTACTGGATCATGGTCTCTTCCGATCATCTCTGAACGGCCGCAGGGAGGAAATAGCCCGCTCGGTGACGTCGTCGACCGGGCCCATCGCGTCGATGCCGACGAGAAGCCCCTTCTCGGCGTAGTAGCTCACCAGCGGCGCCGTCTGCTCGTAGTAGACCTCGAGCCGGTGCCGGATGGTCTCCGGCTTGTCGTCGTCACGCTGGAACAGGTCGCCGGCGCAGATGTCGCAGACACCGTCAACGGTCGGCGGGTCGAAGTCGACGTGCCAGATGTGTCCGCAGTTGCGGCAGGTGCGCCGCCCGGAGAGCCGGCGTACGACCTCGTCGTCGTCGACGACCAGCTCGAGGACCACGTCGAGCGGGGTGCCCGCGGCAAGCAACAGGTCGTCCAGCGTCTGCGCTTGCGGGACGTTGCGCGGAAACCCGTCGAGCAGGAATCCCTTCGTGGCGTCGTCCTCGGCCAGCCGGTCACGGACCATGCCCACGGTGATCTCGTCAGGAACGAGGTCGCCGGCATCCATGAACTTTCGTGCCTCTTTGCCAAGGGGAGTGCCTTGGCTCACGTTGGCACGGAAGATGTCGCCGGTCGAGATTTTGGGCACCGTCAGGTGTGCCGCAATGAACTCGGCCTGCGTCCCCTTTCCGGCTCCTGGGGGGCCTACGAGGACCAGCCTCATGCCGCTACCGGAGGAAGCCCTCGTAGTTGCGCAGCATGAGCTGGCTCTCGATCTGCTTCGACGTATCGAGACCGACACCGACGAGGATCAGCACCGAGGTGCCGCCGAACGGGAAGGTCTGGTTCACCCCCGAGCTGTTGCCCGGCAGGAAGGCCAACGCAATGATCGGGAGCACGGCGACGATCGTGAGGTAGAGAGCGCCGGGCAGGGTGATGCGCGAGAGCACGTACTCGAGGTACTCGGCGGTCGGCCGACCCGGGCGGATGCCGGGGATGAAACCGCCGTACTTTCGCATGTTGTCGCTGACCTCAACCGGGTTGAAGGTGATCGCGACGTAGAAGTAGGTGAAGAAGATCGTCAACACGGCGTAGGTCAGCACGTAGGTGGCCGAGTCGCCGCGGACGAAGTAGTTGGACACGAACTGGTTCAGGCCGGTGTTGCTGCTCCAGACCTGGGCGACCAGCTGCGGCAGGTAGAGCAGTGACGAGGAGAAGATGACCGGGATGACGCCGGCCTGGTTGACCTTCAGCGGGATGTAGGTCGCGGTCCCGCCGTACATCCGCCGGCCGATCATCCGCTTGGCGTACTGCACCGGGATGCGGCGCTGGCCCTGCTCCATGAACACGATTGCCGTCATGATCAGCAGGCCCAGGATGAGCACGATCGTGAACGTCGTCGGGCCCTTGGTCTGCAGGATCTGCGAACCCTGGCTCGGGAACCGGGATGCGATCGAGGTGAAGATCAACAGCGACATGCCGTTGCCGATGCCGCGGTCCGTGATCAGCTCGCCGAGCCACATGATCACCGCGGTGCCGGCGGTCATCACGATCACCAGGACGCCGATGCGGAAGATCGAGGTCGAGTAGAGCAGCGACTTGTTGCAGTTGGGGAACAGGCGGCTGGCCGAACCGTTGGAGCTGCGGGCGAGCGCCACGATGCCGGTCGACTGCAGGATGGCGAGCGCAATCGTCAGGTAGCGGGTGTACTGGGTGAGCTTGGCCTGGCCGCCCTGCCCCTGCTCCTTCAGCCGCTCGAGGCGCGGGATGACCACGATGAGCAGCTGGATGATGATGCTGCTCGTGATGTAGGGCATGATCCCGAGCGCGAAAACGGACAGCTGCAGAAGCGCGCCGCCACTGAACAGGTTGACCAGGCCGTAGATCGAGGAGTTCTGCGCCTGGTCGATGCAGGAGTGGATGTTCTGGTAGTTGACACCAGGCGCGGGCACGACCGACCCGAGCCGGAACAGGCCCATGATCGCGAGCGTGAACAAGATCTTCTTGCGCAGGTCGGGAGTGCGAAACGCCCTACCGAACGCCGTGAGCACGCTCGCTCCTCCTCGCCTTCATCGTGCCGGGAGAACTGACACTAACAGCGGTTGAGCCACTTACAGCTTGGTCACAGTGCCGCCGGCAGCGGCGATCTTCTGCGCGGCGGTGCCGGAGAAGGCGTGCGCCTTGACCTGCAAGGCCACCGTCACCTCGCCGCTACCCAGCACCTTGACCAGTTGCCCACGTCGAACAGCGCCCCGGCTGGCGAGAACGTCCGGATCCACCTCGCCGCCGTCCGGGAACAGCGTCGAGAGTCGGTCGAGGTTGACCACTTGGTACTCGGTCCGGAACGGGTTCTTGAAGCCCTTCAGCTTCGGCACCCGCATGTGCAGCGGCATCTGGCCGCCCTCGAAGGCGTCCGGCACCTGGTAACGCGCCTTCGTGCCCTTGGTGCCGCGACCGGCGGTCTTGCCCTTGCCGCCTTCGCCACGCCCGACCCGGGTCTTGGCCTTGTGCGCACCGGGCGCCGGGCGCAGGTGATGGACCTTGAGGGTCACGGTTACTCGACCTCCTCGACCGACACGAGGTGGGAGACGGTGCGGACCATCCCGCGGATCTCCGGTCGGTCTTCCTTGACGACGACGTCACGCAGTCGCTTGAGGCCGAGCGTGCGCAGGGTCTCGCGCTGACTGTGCGTGCCGCCGATGGGCGAACGCGTCTGGGTGATCTTCAGCCGCGGCATGATCAGGCCCCTGTCCCGGCGCGGGCTGCCTCGCGGGCGCCCTCCGTCCGGGCCCGCAACATGGCGGCGGGCGCGACATCTTCGATCGGCAACCCGCGGCGGGCGGCGATCTCCTCGGGGCGGTGCAGCTCGCGAAGGGCCGCGACGGTCGCATGGACGATGTTGATCGGGTTCGACGACCCGAGCGACTTCGACAGGACGTCGTGGATGCCGGCGCACTCGAGCACGGCGCGCACCGGACCACCGGCGATGACACCGGTACCGGGGCTGGCCGGCTTCAGGAGTACGACGCCAGCCGCGGCCTCGCCCTGCACCGGATGCGGGATCGTCCCCTGGATGCGCGGGACGCGGAAGAAGTGCTTCTTCGCCTCTTCGACGCCCTTGGCGATCGCCGCCGGCACCTCCTTGGCCTTGCCGTAACCGACACCGACCTGGCCTTCGCCGTCTCCGACGACAACCAGCGCGGTGAAGCTGAACCGGCGACCACCCTTCACGACCTTGGCGACGCGGTTGATCGCAACGACGCGCTCGAGGTAGGCGGTTGCGGGCGCTCCGGTCGCAGCCCCGCGGCCTTCGCCGCGACGCTCACGCCGGCCGCCTTCACCACCGGGGCCGCTGCCAGCGCCGGTGCGGCGCTGAGCTCCTGGCATGTCCTTACTCCTCTATCTCGTCGTACGTCGGTGCGTCTGGTTGGCTAGAACTCGAGGCCGGCTTGGCGGGCGGCGTCGGCCAGCGCGGCGATCCGGCCGTGATAGCGGTAGCCGGACCGGTCGAACACCACCTGGTCGATGCCTGCCGCCTTGGCGCGCTCGGCGATCAGGCGGCCGACCGCAGCAGCGCGGGCTTTCTTGTCGCCGGTCGTGCCGCGGACGTTCTCGTCGAGGGTCGACGCGGACACAAGCGTGCGGCTCTGCGTGTCGTCGACGACCTGGACACCGATGTGGCGCGTCGAGCGCGTCACGACCAGGCGCGGCCGGGCGCCGCTGCCGGCAACCTTCTTGCGGACCCGCAGGTGCCGGCGGGCACGCGCGGTGCGACGCAGGGCTGCGGTCTTCGGTGCGCTCATCGGTTACTTGCCAGCCTTTCCGGCCTTGCGCCGCACGACTTCGCCTTGGTAGCGAACGCCTTTGCCCTTGTAAGGCTCCGGCTTGCGGATCTTGCGAATGTTGGCGGCCGTCTCGCCGACCTTCTGCTTGTCGATCCCGGACACGACGAACCGCGTCGGCGCCTCGACGGTGAACGAGATCCCATCCGGTGGCCGGACGGTCACCGGGTGGCTGAAGCCCAACGCGAACTCGAGATCGCTGCCCTTGGCCTGCACGCGGTAGCCGGTGCCGACGATCTCGAGGGTCTTCGAGTAGCCGTCGGTGACCCCGGTCACCATGTTGGCGACGAGGGTGCGGGTCAGCCCGTGCCGGGCCTTGGAGTCGCGCTCGTCATCCGGCCGCTTGACGAGCAGGGCACCTTCGGCCTGCTCGACAGTGATCGGTTCGACGACGGTGTGCGAGAGGGTGCCCTTCGGCCCTTTGACCGTGACGTCGCGACCGCTGATGGTCACCTCGACGCCCGACGGGATCGGAATGGGCAGCTTGCCGATACGAGACATGTCAGCTCTCCCCCGTCACCAGACGTAGGCGAGGACTTCCCCGCCTACCCCTTGCTTCTGGCACTGCTTGTCGGTGCGCAGGCCACCGGACGTGGAGATGATCGCGACGCCCAGGCCCCCGAGAACTCGCGGCAGGTTGGTCGCCTTGGCGTAGACGCGAAGACCTGGCTTGCTCACGCGGCGCACGCCCGCGATCGACCGCTCCCGGTTCGGGCCGTACTTCAACGTCAGCGTCAGCGTCTTGCCGGGCGCGTCGGTGTTGTCCTCGACGTTCCAACCGGAGATGTAGCCCTCCTGCTGGAGGATCTCCGCGATGTGCGTCTTGATCTTCGAGTACGGCATCGCCACGGTGTCGTGGTACGCCGAGTTGGCGTTGCGCAGACGCGTGAGCATGTCTGCGATCGGATCAGTCATCAATTTCGTTGCAACCTTTCTCGCTTCGCTCGAAACGTCGCAACGAGGCGAAACCCGTTCGAGCTGGTTCGAGGGAGAACATCTGGCTCTTACCAGCTGCTCTTTGTGACGCCGGGGAGCTCGCCGGCATGCGCCATCTGACGAACGCAGATGCGGCACAGGCCGAATACGCGGTAGACGGCGCGGGGGCGGCCGCAGCGCGAGCAACGAGTGTAGCCGCGGACCTTGAACTTCGGCTTCCGCGACGCCTTGGCGATCATCGCCTTGGTTGCCATGTCATGCCTCTCTGAACGGAAAGCCGAGTGCGCGCAGCAGCGCGCGACCTTCATCGTCGGT
>DASSEQ010000109.1:0-12051 GCA_035695245.1 Mycobacteriales bacterium
CTGACCGGCAATGTCGCCGTCAACATCACGGCTGACGACTTGCTCAACGAGTCCTTCCTGCAAGTGCTGCGTGATCCGGATCAGAGGCTGTGGCGACAGGTGACACTGGAGCTCACCGAGGCGCAGTTCGTCCGCCCATCCGCGGTGACAGCGCTCGAGGAGCTCGCCGCCCTCGGATACGTGATCGCGCTCGACGACTTCGGCACGGGCTACTCCGCCCTGTCATCGATCCACACCCTCCCTGTGTCGGTCGTCAAGATCGACCAGAGCTTCGTCTCGCGGCTCCCTCACGACGCCTCAGCCGAAGCCCTCATCGCCGCGATCAGCGCTCTGTGCGAACAGCTCGCCATCACGGTGGTCGCCGAAGGGCTCGAGACAGACCAGCAGGCTCGTACGGTCCGTGATCTGGGCTGTCGCATCGGCCAGGGGTATTTGCTGGGACGCCCTCAGCCCATCGAGGCCTTCACCACCGAGGCTCTCAGGCTTCACGATCGGGCCGCGCGAGCACGACAAGCGACAACAACGCTCGGCGAAGCAGCACGCCGCCGGCTGACCGAGCTCTACCAGCAGGGCGCCTCACCCGCGAGCATTGCCGCAGCCCTCAACCGCAGCGGCTACCGGGCGCCGGGCGGCACCAGGTGGCATGCCCGCTCAGTGCGCAAATTCCTCGACGACGAGCGACCGCCTGCGACGTAGGCGGTCGGGCTATGCCTCACCGAGTAGCCGGGCGCGCAGCTCGGCCAGGATCGCGTCCACCTGAGCCTGCGTTACCGACCGGATGTCTTCGGCAATCGAGAGGATCGTCGCGCGGGTCTCCTCCCTGACGATCTCCTCCATCCGTGCGCGCTCGGTCTTCAACGTCGCGCGCAAGTCGCGCGTCGCGCTGTGCGCCTCTCGGATCACCCGATCGGCATCAGCTAGCGCCTCATTCAGCGCTGCGAGCAGATCTTCACTGGTGCGGGCCACCACACTCACCCCGGTTGTCATCTCGTCCGTCGCGTGCACAGCACCCCGATGATGGCGCACGCGAGTCGTGCGGGGCGCGATGCGGTCCGCGCACGACCTTCGGCTACAACAGTCATGTGCTGCTCGACGTGCCTGATGACGTACGGCGCAGGGTTGTCGCCGACGGCGACGGCGCGTGGCTTGACGAGCTTCCAGCGATCGTCGCGTCATTGGCGCTCGACTGGGGGCTGACTCTTGGCAGCTCGTTACGCGGCGGCGTCAATGCCCTCGTCCTCGAGGCGACCCGCCTCGACGGCATGGCCGCCGTGCTCAAGGTGTCGGTCCCCGGCATGCGTCGCGAACTTGTTTTCGAGGCGACCGCGCTGAGCCTCGCCGACGGCGCCGGTTGCGCCCGGCTGCTCCATCAGGATCTCGACCGGGACGCGCTGCTCATCGAACGGCTCGGTCCCCCCATGTATGCCGTCGTACCCGACCCCCACGTGCGGCATGACCTGCTCTGCGACATCGCAGCACGTATGTGGCGTCCGGTCGCAGCCGACGTCGACCTGCCCACCGGCGCCGACAAAGCCAGCGAGTACGCCGAGCTCCTGCCTCGGCTGTGGGAAGCGACCGGCCGTCCGTGCTCACCAGCAACCGTCGATGACGCACTCGCCTGCCTCGACAGTCGCCGCCGTGCCCACGACAACAGACACGCCGTGCTCGTGCACGGCGACATCCACGACGCCAACGCGCTGCAAGCCGCTGACGGCACCTTCAAACTCATCGACCCCGTTGGCCTTCGCGCCGAGCCGGCCTGCGACCTCGCCACCATCATCCGCAGCAACCCCGACGCAGGCGACGATCTGAAACGGCGAGCCGAACGGCTCGCGGCCCGCACCGGCGTGGACGTCACCGCCATCTGGGAGTGGGGCACCATTCACCGCGTCATGGCTGGACTCTTCAGTCGACGCATCGGACTTCAGCCGTTCGGTGATCTGCTGCTGGCCGAAGCCGACCGGCTCAACGCTCAAGGCACGTAGCCGATGATTCTCGCTGCCGCTGCACGTCTCATCGACGTACGAAGTCGTCATCGACAGATGTGAATCAGGAAAGGAACGGCGCTATGGAGAGCATCAATCTCGGTGCAGCGGACGAGCTGCCGACAGTCGAGTGGAGCGCTGTCCTGGCCAAGCTCGAAGCTGGAAGCCCGCCCGCGCCGGACGCGCACAATGCGCGCACGACGTGGTTGACCACGATCAACGACGATGGCGGCGCGCATGTGACGCCGGTCGGCGCCCTCTGGCTGGACGGGGCGTTCTGGTTCCAGACGGGACCGACAACGAAGAAGGCCCGCAATGTCGCACGTGACCCGCGCTGCTCGGTCGCAGTGTCAATCCGCGACGCGGACGTCGTGGTCGAAGGCGATGCGGAGCGGATCACCGAGAAAGGTGCTCTCGCCCGCGCCGCCCAAGCCTGGGCCGATCAGGGGTGGCCGGCCGAGGTCGACGACACCGGATCCGGCATCACGGCAGCCTTCAACGCACCGGCGCAGGGACCACCGCCGTGGAACGTCTATCGGGTGAAGGCGCGATCCGTCCTCGTCTGCTGGAACGAGGAACCGGGCGGGTTGACCCGCTTCCGGTTCTGAGCGGCACTAGTAGCAGCCGACCGCCCGAGCGCTGTCGGCGGCCGCCTCGACGCCGTTGGTCCACGGGTTGCCATGCCCGGGGAGGACGACCCGCGAGGTGATGCCGTCGAGGCGCCGGAGCGAGTCCAGTGCTTGGTCACTGTTCTTGTTGGAACCGCGCGATTGCAGTCGCGGGGTCGCCCGCCTACCGCTGCCCATCGAGAGTGTGCACAGCAAATCGCCGACGAACACGACGCCGTGGTCTTGGAAGTCGAGAACGACACTGCCGTCGGTGTGGCCGGGCGCGTGGATGACGCGCGGTCGGCCGGGCACGTCCGCCGTCTCACTGTCTTGCAACGAGACAGTTGTCGGCATGGACCTCGGCTTGGTAACTCCATTTGCCAGGCAGTGGGCGAGGAACACCCACGTGCCGGGCAGGTGCATGTAGCGCGTCAGCGGGCGCTGTGTCTGGTTGGACCGCCAGTCGGCCGCGAGCTGCACATCAGCTGGATGCAAGTGCACGCTCGCGCCCTCGGCGGCGAGGACGTCAGAAAATCCGACGTGGTCGATGTGCCCGTGGGTGAGAACCAACGCCCGAACGTCCGCTCGCGACTTGCCGATGGTCCGCAGAGCAGGATCCAGCTGCGCCCGGTAGCCGGGCAGACCTGCGTCGACGAGGGTCACGCCCTGGTCATCACCGTCAACGAGGTACCAGTTGACGAATCGGCTGCCGGCGCGAAACACCCCGGGAGCCACCTCAACTACGGGCATCGCGGCCGCCTTTCGTCCGGTAACCCGGTCACGACGCGAGCCGGACGTCCGGCCCGCGCCGGTGCGGAGCCGTCGTACCGTGAATCGAGTCAGCCGCTTCTGCAGCGCCGAGCGTCCTGCTCGTTTCGGGCAGACCATCGCGACGCAGGACATCAGCGACGACGACCGTGATGTTGTCGCGGGAACCGCACCCCAGTGCCTCCTCGAGCAAGCCTTCTGCTGCTGCCTGCGGCGGTCCCTTCGTGAGCAACTCGCTGATACGCGGTGCGGGGACGTAGTCCGACAGTCCGTCGCTGCACAACAGCAGGCGCTGGCCCTCGAGGAGCAACAGCAACACCAGGTCGACCTCGGGTTGTACGCCGGACTGCAACGAGCGGACGATCATCGACCGTTGCGGATGATGCTCGGCATCGGCCGCGCTGAGCTGTCCGCGATCGACCAGCAGTTGGGGAAGAGAATGATCGCGGGTCAGCTGGAACAGCTGACCCGCGAGCGAGACGTACAGCCGTGAGTCCCCGACATGGAGCAGCCCGACTTCGGCGCCGTGACGGCGATAACGCTTCCCGCAGCGACCCATCAACACAGCGGTCAACGTCGTCGCCATTCCCGCCACCGCCGGATCCTCGCGAGCCGCTGCGTCGAGCCGTGCGCTCGCGATCGACGCTCGCTCACGCAGCACTGGGCGAGGGTCGTCTGACCTTCCGACATCGGCCTCGAGACCACGCAAGGCCTCCACGGCGATGGTCGACGCCACTTCGCCCGCAGGGCCACCACCCACCCCGTCGGCAACCGCCAGCACGGCCCCACTGCAATAGGCGGAGTCTTCGTTGTTGCCCCGGCCCACTCCCAGGTCGCTCACCGCGCCGAAATCGAAACCCAGATCCACAGGACCGATCATCCCGCGATCGCACAATCGAATGTGCGCACCCCCGAGCCGGGGCAGCCTCATCAATCGATCAGCCTGATGAGGACAAGATCACCACTCCGCGACGATCACCGGCTTTCTGCCCGTGAACTTTGGATGAGCAACCGGACGTGGCACGCGGTTGGGTGATCACTGCGATCGTCCTTTTCCTTTTGGGTGCCTGGTTGACGTACTGGGTGGTCCGACTGGCTGTGACGCACGGCATGCGTGACGCTCTTCGCGTCGACCTGGTGCGCAAAGCCGAGCTTGAGGACGCGGCTGAGACGGCAATCTAGATCAGCAAATCAGCAGCGCGCCCAGACAAGGCAGCCGCGCTTCGTCAACGGCAAAGGCACGGTCAGTGTCTCCACCGCGTCGGGGATGCGCTCTGGCGGACACATCTGCATCCGCAGGAACGTGGCAAGGTCGTCCCGGTCTCCCAGTGTCAACAAGAGGCCGTCCCAGGCATCGACCTCGGCATTGGCGAAGACTGACCGGACCAGCTCGGGCGCCTGCTCGGCATCGAAGGGCGTTCGGACTCCAAACCCGGGAAGGTAGTTCGCCAGCTCCGGGTCGTTCCATCGGCTCGGCGCGCAGGCCACGAACCATCCGTCCTCACGAAGCACGCGGCGCGCCTCGCCGATCGCCGCGACCGGATCGGCGAAGTGATACAGCGTCCACAACATCGCGACGCCGTCCACACAGCGATCGACAAACGGCAAGGCGGAGCCATCGGCTCGCACCTTGGGTGACGGCGCCTTGCTCAGCTGCGCCGGCGACTGATCCACGACCACGGCTTCCACGTCCCGCTCGGCGAGCAGTCGAGCCAAAGTCCCGGTACCGCCGCCGACATCAAGCACGAGCCGGCAGCCAGCATCCGCAAGCCGCTCGGCGACACCCGGGTGCACATCGCCGCGCGGATACTCCCGGGCGAGCGCACCGCCGGACGCAGCGCCGGCCCGACCCGGATCACTGTCATAGTCGTTAGGGACAACGGTCACGAAATGATCTGACCATCTGGCGACAACGGTGCGCCACTGACGTCGTCCAAGCACACCGGCAGGGACAGGGATGGTTGCGCCGCCGCGGTTGATTCGGATTTGGTCCGGCACTAACCAGCTATGGCGTGTCACGCTTCGTTGGTGCGGGGGCGCAGGCTGTCGACAAGCGTGGCGCTGCTGTCGGCTATTGCCATGGCGGCGTCGTGTGGCGGTTCTGGATCTGGGTCGGCGCGGGCTGTGACCAAGGCGTGGCCGGCTTCGCTCTGCACGCCCACCGACGGGCCGACGTTCACGACCACGACGACGGCCGACCAAGACCTGATCCGCGTCGAGCCGGCCTCGGCGCCTCCTCACCTCACGCAGCAGCAGGCCTACGCCAAATACCTCCAACTGTTCGGGCATCCCACCCGGCAAGAAGCACCACAGATGCAGATCCGCTACGGCGTACTTACCGACGGTGTCTCGGGTTCAGCCAGCGCCAACGACCTGGACGCCGTTCCGCTGTTTCGACGGACCCGCGCATGGGTGATCTCGGCCTGTGACTCGCCTCGCCCGAGCATCGTCGCGACGTACCACCGGCCCCAACTTCCGCATCATGGTGAGCCACCGCTGCCACCCGATGGCGGGCTGCTGGTCGTCTACATCGCGGACAGCCCCACGACGGAGCTGTTCACCGGCTGGTACCTCACGGGGAAGTCGACCCAAGGGCTCGGCGGGATCGGCGCCAGTCCCGACAACCCGGCGCCCACCGCGACGAGCTACCTCAGCGTTCCCTGGCGGGAAGTCGCGCGCGACGGCAACCGCGTTCTGCTTCGCTACACCCCGAAACGTTGCTTCACCCTCGACCACACCGTCGTTGAGCCGACCGGCGCCGAAGCATCGGTAATCGTCATCTTGTCTGACGGGCCCGGACACACCTGCCCGACGCCTTCTGCGACCCAGCCGTACATACAGATCACCACCACCGCGACGCAGTTGAAGCACGGTCGCCTCGGGCCCCTGCAATTCATGGGCGTGAGGGCCTGAAGCACACGCCGGCCTCCGGCTTGGCGACGTCTACATGGTCCTGGTCGTCACTCGCTGCCGGCGACGAACTCCTGGGTGACCTCGTCCGGGCTCTCCCGCTCGACGTACGCGTAGCGAATGGCAGCGCGCCAGAACTTCGTGGCCGACGTGTTTCGGCGGTGCTGACGGACGGTCCACGGACCCGGAAACATCCGGAAGATCTCCTCGGCTGCGCGCAGTCCCACCCCGTGGCGTCGGTACTTCCGCAGGACGAAGAACTCCGCCATATCGGCTGGAGGACCCGATCGCACCAGAGCTAGTCCGGCCCAATGCCCGTCCACGCGAAACAGGAACGGGTGCCGATCTGCATCCGTCCAGTAATGATCGAGGTATCGGTAGGCGTACTCACCGTGCGCGTCGACGTCGCGCCCGTCGAACTCCGAGAAGTCGTGCTGATACAGCTGCAGCAGGCGCCGTACGACGCTGCTGTCGCCGTGTTCCGCTCGTACGACCTGGATGTCCACCCGGTATCTCCTGTTTGGACGCGGCACTCACTCGCGAGTCGCGCCGGCCGCCTTCACAATGGCCCGAGCAATCTCCACCAACTTCACGTGGTGCTCCTGCGAGAGCTCCGCGAGCATCGCGAACGCGCGTTGCGGGTCGACTCGATGGCGTTCCATGAGGATGCCTTTAGCCATGTCAATGTCCGACCGCGATTCCATGGCTCGGCGCAAACCGTCTGCCTCTGCCAACGCTGAGACGGCGAGTTCGTACGCGCGCTGAGCCTCGTCCTGGGCGGCCTGAGCCTTCAGCTTGATCGCGCGGGCGGTGTCTTGGGCCCGTCGACTGCGACCCCGAACGACCGCGCGGTCCTCATCGACGCTGTCGGCGACCAGTCCCAGGTCGGGGGCATCGTCAGGCTCTGACGGTGGACTCTCGCAAGGTTGAGGCACCGTGTGGCGGGGACCGCGAACCACGCTTGCAATCTAGAGCAGGCGTGGGCGTATGCGATGCGAACCAGCTCAATCGGGACGAATGCAAAGGGCGCATCGAGTCAGGCGTCGGCGCGTCGCAGTCGCTCGGATGCCTGTTCCGCGAGCGGTTCGGTCGTGACCGGCGGTTGGTGAAACAGGGCCTCGCCCCGCGCGTTGTGCACCGCCGGCCAGAGGCTTGCCGCCCACGCCACCTCCTCCTCCTCGCGGGAGAACTGTCGTTGGCGGCAATCCTGGTATGTCGAGAGGAATGCCTCGGAGCTTTCCAGTGGTGCCAGCGTCGGGGTTTCTGCACTCGCAAACGAACCAGCTGCGGCGCCCACGAGCGCCGCCTCAGGGAACCACGCGAGGCTGTCCCAGTCGTGCACGGCCCACAACCGGTCCTCACTCCATCGCAGGTTCTGCGCTTCGAAGTCGCCGTGCCCGAGGACGTTCGGTAATGACGAGTCCCGCAGCCGCCGGCTCGTTCTTTCGGCTGTGTCGACGACGAAGTCGGGGACGAGTCGCTGATCGCGCTGGTCGAGCCACTCCGCCTCCGGCCACAACCCGGCGCCCGTGTGCTGCCACCCGAGCCAGTACGGATTCGGTAACGGTGGCGGGACCTCAACCGCTTCCAGTAGCGACATCAACCACGCGTACGCCGCGGCGTACCGCGCAGCAATCGTCGGCGAGGCGCCACGAAGCAGGTCGCCACCATCAAGAAGAGCCTCCGCATGCGCCGTGAGCCCATCGACCGTAACTGCAGGTGTGAGCGGTCGTGGACATGGAAATCCGACCTCGGCAAGGTGAGCCTGCGCCACGAGACACGAATCGATCCGCTCTCGCCGCTCTGGGCGGACCTTCACAACGACCTCGCGGCCATCGCCCAGCCGCACTCCGAACACGGAAGACATGTGCGACGAGCTGAAAAGCGTCGCAGCGATGGATGAACCGAGATGCACCTCGCACCAAGCCGAAAGCCACACCGGCGCAACCGTCACTCGGGCAACTGTACGAACCCTGCCCCGCCTGCCGCAGACATCAACGACCCACAGATCTTCGCCGTCGTGACCACATGAACGGCGTGTCGCGCCTGAGAGTGGTCGTGGGCGCGAAGATCAGCGCCGAAGGAGCAACGCCGGGACCGCTGCGTCGGCGCCTGTCTACTCAGGTGTCGAGGAGCGACCGTCATTGCTTGGTTCCGATGACGAGGCGTTCGCGGTCGAAAGCCGCGGACGTGATCCGCCATCCAAGCCGGTCGAGGACGAGCAAACCGGCGCCCAGTCCGACTGCGACGGCGGTGTTGGCGGGGATCACCTTGTAGGCGATCAGTGAGGTGATCGCGACGGTGGGCAGGCTGGCGAGCGTGGCAAGTTGCTGCGCGGTGCGCACGTCATTGGTCCGGGTCGACACCGCGATGCCGACCCAGATCGCCCAAGCCGTCAGCAGAGGCGTGAACACCAACTGCGCGGCGAGCTCGGGTCCGCGGATGACCGCGGCGGCGATACCGGGATGGGCGAACACCTCGACGACGGCGACGAACAACACGAAGACGATGTAGGAAATCGCGACCGCGGGCAAGAAAGCAGCGAGTGCCTTGCCGAGGAGAAACTCCTCTCGTCGGGTGGGCGTCGTCAGAACGGGTTCGAGAGTCCCTTGTTGGCGCTCGCCCACAACCGAGTAGGACGCCAAAGTGGCGGGAACCAGCGCGGGCACGGCCAGCATGTAGAGCAGAAGGTTCGCATGCACCAAGATGCCGGACGCTGCGGACGTGGCGGTCAGGATGGCGATCGTAGGCTGGATGACGAAGACGACGGGGATGATCGTCATCGCAGCAATGATCGCTCCATTGCGCCGGTACTCGCGGAGTTCTTTGACCAGAACGGCCCGCACCCGCCGCCAGCTCAGCTTCACGGCGTCTTCACCGATTCGTCGTCGTTGACCAGTTGCAGGTAGACGTCCTCGAGGGAGTGACGCGTCTCAGCGATCGACAACACATCTGCGTCAGCCGCGACCAACGCTCGCGTGACTGCCGGAGCTGCCGCCACCGCATCTGAGACGGACAAGATGTACGTCGCACTGCCATCGGCTCGCCAACTGTCCAGGCCCGGGATGGCGCCGAACACCCGCTCCGGCGTTGCGATCGGGGCGACGGTGCGAACGGTAAGCGTCTGGTGGAACAGGCGGTCGCGCAGCTCGTCGGGTCGTCCGATCGTGCGCAAGGTCGTATTCAAGATGGCGACCCTGTCGCAGAGCCGTTCGGCTTCCTCCAGCCGGTGAGTCGTCAAGAACACGGTGACACCGCGCTGCCGCAGCCCGTCGATCAACTCGTGCACATCACGGGCGGCGGCCGGGTCCAACCCCGAGGTCGGTTCGTCCAGAAACAACACCTGCGGATCGGGCAACAATGCCCGAGCCAACGCGACCCGCTGACGCAGGCCCTTGGACAACCCGCCACACGCATCGTTGGTCCGATCAGTGAGGTTCACGGCCCGCAATGCGTCATCGATGCGCTCCCTGGCGTGAGGCACTTCGTACAGATCAGCGAAACACCGCAGGTTTTCCATCACGCTCAGCTTCAAATACAGGCCCGGAGCCTCCGGCATCACCGAGATCCTGCGCCGTATCTCCACCCCGTTCTCCGGGGTCAACGGCAAGCCTGTGACCGTCGCGGTCCCGGACGTCGGCGCGATCAGCGTGCCTAGTGTGCGAACCGTCGTCGTCTTGCCGGCACCGTTCGGTCCCAGGAAGCCGAACACCTCGCCGTAGCCAACCTCGAACGAGACATCCTCGAACGCGAACCGATCCCCGAACCGTTTCGACAGGTGCGAGACCGACAGTGCGCCGGCACTTGGATCCGACATCAACCGCGCACGACCTTGACGGGCAAAGCGGCCCACCCCCAAACAGCGCGGCACATTAGACAAAGTGTGACAGCCCGAGGTCCCCAATGCTTGTAGCGCCATAGCGCCCTGAAGGCCGGGTAGGGCACCCTGCGTATGCGTGTCAAAGCCCTTGGAGGTGCGCGGTGCCGACCGTAACTGTCCGCTACATCGTGGATGACGTCGAGGCGGCAATTTCCTTCTACGAAAATCGTCTGGATTTCAAGGTCGAGATGCATCCGGGACCCGGCTTTGCCATGCTCGCCCGTGGCGACCTACGTCTGGCGCTGAACGCCGTTGCCGGAACCGGGTGGATGGAACCGCATCCAGCTCCCCATCGAGGACATCGAGTCCACGGTCGATTACCTGCGCGCGGCCGGCGCCTCCTTCCGCAACGACATCGTCAACGGCATGGGAGGCAAGCAAGTCCTCGTCGACGACCCCTCCGGCAACTGCGTCGAGCTCTTCGAAGCAAAGCGTTAGGCGAGTCGCGCCTCTCTGCGGAGGCGGCCAGGGTCAATGTGGCCGGCGGCTGTGGCCAGTCCGGCGGGGTGGCTATGCGGCGGACGCCGGTGTGTAGAGGCCGGCATCGAGATCGGCGAGTAGGCCGGGCTGGCTGGGTCGCCAGCCGAGCAGTTCACGAGTGAGGGTGCTCGAGGCTGGTGCGTCGACGCCGATGAATCCGCTGAGGAACCCGAAGTGTTGGGCCGCGTCAGCCGCTGGGAGCGATGCGACCGCCACGCCGAGCTGTCGGCCGATCGCGTCGGCGATGTCGCGGATGGGGATGCCTTCTTCGTCGGTGGCGTGAAGTATGGATCTGGCCGGGGCATGTTCGACAGCGCGGCAGACCAGGTCTGCTGCGTCCAGCCGGTGCACCGCGGGCCAACGGTTGGCGCCGTTACCGAGGTAGGCGGACAGCCGCGACTGGCGGGCGATGTCGACCAGCGTGGCGATGAAGCCGTGGTCGCCGTCGCCGTGCACGGTGGGTGCGAAGCGCACCACGGTGGCCCGCACGCCTCGATCGGCCAGGGCAATCGCGGCGTACGCGTTGGCGATGCGCGGGTGGCTGGACGGATCGGGCCGGTCGCGCTCGGTGCCGACGCGGCCGGGGGCGAGGCCGAGGGTGCCCGAGGCGACGACGAGTGGCCGGCCGGAGCCCTCCAGCGTGTCGCCGAAGGTGTCGATGGCCTGCCGGTCGGTGTCGGCGGCGCCCTGGAAGTCGCCGGTGAAGGCGATGTCATGCCGGAACGCCAGGTGGATGACGCCGTCGGATCGAGCAGCCTGGGTCCGCAGGATGTCCAGATCGTCCAGGCTGCCGCGCACCGGTTCGGCGCCGCACGCTGCCACGGTCGCGGCCGCATCCTCGGACCGGGCGAGGCCCACGACGTGGTGCCCGGCCTCGACAAGGCGGCCGACGGTGGCCGAGCCGATCCATCCGGACGCGCCAGTGACGAAGATGTGCATGTGACCCTCCAGTGCGACTGGTAATGTCAGCGACTGACATCAGTCTAGCAGGGTGATGTCAGTGACTGTCAACAGGTGGGGAGGCGCCGCGTGGGCCGATGGGAGCCGGATGCCGCCGGACGGCTGCGGCAGGCCGCGCTCGACCTCTACCGTGCGAAGGGATACGACCAGACCTCGGTAGCCGAAATCGCGGAACGGGCCGGCCTCACCGAGCGCACCTTCTTCCGATACTTCGCGGACAAGCGTGAGGTGCTCTTCGCCGGCTCGAATCAGCTGCAGGACGCGCTCGTCGCGGCGTTGGCCGACACGCCCGTCTCGGCCGCGCCGATCGAGCAGGTGGCCACGGCCGTCGAGGCAGCTGGCCAGTTCTTCACCGATCGTGGCCGCTCCCGACAGCGGCAGGCCGTCATCGACGCCAACGCGGAACTGCGAGAGCGAGAGCTGATCAAGCTGGCGTCGCTGTCCGCAGCATTCGCGGAGA
>DASSEQ010000110.1:0-4716 GCA_035695245.1 Mycobacteriales bacterium
CGTCGCGACGAGATGCACGCGATGGGCGTGCGGGTCCGCTGGGCCGGGCGTCGCCCGCGACTGTGGAAGTCGGTGATCCGCGAGCTCGAGATCGCCGAGGAGATGACCCGCCACAACAAGGTGCTGACGTTGACCATGTGCGTCAACTACGGCGGGCGCGCCGAGATCGCCGATGCTGCCGCCGCCCTGTCCCGTGACGTCGCCGCCGGTCGGGTCGACGCCGCCAAGATCGACGAGCGCACGCTCGCTCGTTACCTCGACGAGCCGGAGATGCCCGACGTCGATCTGTTCGTGCGCTCCAGCGGCGAGCAGCGCTTCTCCAACTTCCTGCTCTGGCAGTCGGCGTACGCCGAGATGGTGTTCCAGGACACACTGTGGCCGGACTACGACCGGCGGCATCTGTGGGCGGCGATCGAGGAGTACGCCGCTCGCGACCGCCGTTATGGAGGCGCCCAATGACGCAGAACCAGCCATGAGGCTGCATCACGTGAACGTCGTCGTGCCGCCCGGCCGGACCGACGGCGTCGTCGGGTTCTACGGCGACGTCCTCGGACTGAGGCAGGTCATCAAGCCGACCGAAGGCGTTGCTCAGACCGGCGCCTGGTTCGACATCGACGACCACACCCAGGTGCACATCTCCGAGCGAGACGGCGACCGGCATCCGCAGGTGCACTTCGGGCTGGTGGTCGACGACTTCGACGAGATGATGCGTCGGCTCGCCAAGGTCGGCGCGCCATGGGAGGACCAGGCCGACATCTTCGGCGGGCGGCGTGGCTTCACCCGCGACCCGGAGGGCAACCGGGTGGAGATCCTGGAGCGGGCGGGGGAGCTGGCCTGAGGCCGAGCAGATGAGCACATGGATATCCCGTTTCGCCGACAGCGGCTCCGGGCTGGCGGTCGCTATCAAGGATCTCGTCGATGTCGCCGGCAGCGTCACGACCGCCGGCTGCAAGGCGCTGGCCGACACTGCTGTTCCGGCTGAATCCGACGCGACGTGTCTGCGTGAGATCCGCCGCCGCGAAGCCGCCGGCGAGGTCTGGCTGGTCGGGAAGACCAACCTGCACGAGCTGGCCTATGGCACCAGCGGCATCAACCGGTGGTTCGGGACCCCGATCAACCCGCGTTACCCGGCCTTGTTGCCCGGCGGGTCGTCGAGCGGCTCGGCCACTGCTGTGGCCGGCGGGGAGGCCGACGTCGCGCTCGGCTCCGACACCGGCGGCTCGGTGCGGATCCCGGCCGCGTGCTGCGGGATCGCGGGCCTCAAGACGACCTGGGGTCGGATCCCGACCGCCGGCGTCTGGCCGCTCGCGCCCAGCCTCGACACCATCGGCCCACTTGCCCGCGACGTGGCCGGTCTGGTCACCGCGATGCGGCTGTTCGAGCCCGCCTTCTCCACCGGGGACGTCTCCGGCCTCGAGATCGGCCGGCTCCGCTTCGACGACGTCAATCCGGCGGTCGACGCCCTGATCGACCGCGTGCTCGCCGCGCTGCCGCTGGCAGTGGCGGATGCACGTCTCGACGGTTGGACCGACGCCTGGAAGGCGGGCGACGTGATCTTGTCGGCGGAGGCCTGGCGGGCGGACGGGAAGCTCCTGGCCGAGCATCCCGACGGCATCGCCGAGCTGACGGCGCAGCGGATCGCGGCGGGCGAGTCGGTCACGACTGCGGACGAGGCCGCGGCGCGCCGTGCACAGCTGGCCTGGCAGCGTGAGCTCGAGGCCCGCCTGACCGAGGTGCACGTGCTCGCGCTGCCCACGCTCGCCGATCTCCCGCCCGGCGTCGACACCATGCCGGTGGGGCTCAACCGGCTGACACTGCCGATCAACGTCGCCGGGCTGCCCGCGCTCGCGCTGCCCGTCGGTGAGATCGAGGGCGCGCCGGTGTCACTGCAGCTGGTCGCACCGGCCTACGGCGAGGAGATGCTCCTCAGCCTCGGCCCCTTGGTCGAGGCGGCCGTCGGCTCCGGCTAGAGCCGCCCGGAGAGCTTCAGGACCGCGAGCACGACGACCACTATGAGGACCGCGACGCGCAGCGGCCGCCCTTCTCGTCGTACCGCTCCCCACGCTTTGGCGGTGAACAACACGAGCGTCGCCGCCACCAACAGCAGGAGCACGCCCCCCACCGGCCCGTGCACAGCGAGGCCGACGATGAAAACGATGCCGACGGCTGCCGCGATCAGGATCAGGTTGCGGCGGGTGGGGCGCACCCGACAAGGTTATTTACGCGGCGCGCGCGGCTTCGCCTTTGCTTTGGGCTTTGGCGACTCCGCGGGGTAGGTCGGGGCGGGCAAGCCCCGCAGGATCGCGGCGATCTGGTCCATCTTCTGGAAGGTGAGACCGGTCGTGGAGACGTGCTTCCAGGCAATCCGGCCCTCGGCGTCGAGCACGAAGATCGCCCGCCGGTTGAGCACCGAGCCGAGACCGTAGGCCTTGAACACCTCGTTGCGCGTGTCGGCGAGGAGCGGGAACGTGAGCCCGCGGTGCGCCTGGAACTTGTGGTGGCTCTCGATGTCCTGGCTGGAGATGCCCCAGAGCTCGGCGTTGAGCCCGTTCAGGACGTCGAGGTCGGTCTGGTAGGAGCAGAGCTGCCGGGTGCAGACCGGCGTCTCGTCGCCGGGATAGAACGCCAGCACCAGCGGGCGACCGCGCGCCGCGGTCAGCGTGAAGTCTTGGTCACCGGCCGCGGGTGACGTGCCGGGCAGGGTGAAGTCGGGCGCAAGATCGCCGACGGCGGGGCTGTTGGCCATGTGTCCTCCTGGGTCATTCTCTTCTTTCGATTTTCACCTGGCTGGCACCTGCCCCCCTTGGCTAGGGTGGTGTCTTCACTCGCCGACACCCAGCCGGATGGAGCCTCGCCACCATGGCCGCCTCGAAAGACGCCACTGCCCGCATCGACAACCTGGTCAGCCTTTCGAAACGGCGAGGCCTGGTCTTTCCCTCGTCGGAGATCTACGGCGGCACCCGCTCGGCCTGGGACTACGGCCCGCTCGGTGTCGAGCTCAAGGAGAACATCCGGCGCCAGTGGTGGCGCGCGATGGTGCAGATGCGCGACGACATCGTCGGGCTCGACTCCGCAGTGGTCCTCGCGCCTGAGGTGTGGGCGGCTTCCGGCCACTTGGACGCGTTCGTCGACCCGCTGATCGAGTGCCAGTCGTGCCACAAGCGGTTCCGCGACGACACGCTGCGCGAGGAGTACGCCGAGCGCAAGAAGGTCGCCGCCGGCGCCGACGCGGTGAAGCTCGCCGACGTGCCCTGCCCCAACTGCGGCACCAAGGGCGCCTGGACCGAGCCGAGGATGTTCAACGGCCTGCTGAAGACCTACCTGGGGCCGGTGGAGGACGAGTCCGGACTGCACTACCTGCGACCGGAGACGGCGCAAGGCATCTTCGTCAACTTCCTCAACGTCATGACCGCGGCGCGCAAGAAGCCGCCGTTCGGCATCGCCCAGACCGGCAAGTCGTTCCGTAACGAGATCACCCCCGGCAACTTCATCTTCCGCACCCGCGAGTTCGAGCAGATGGAGATGGAGTTCTTCGTCGAGCCGGGCACCGATGAGCAGTGGCACGACTACTGGCTCACCGAGCGGTGGAACTGGTACGTCGACCTCGGCATCAACCCGGACAACTTGCGCAACTACGAGCATCCGCAGGAGAAGCTCTCGCACTACTCCAAGCGCACGGTCGACATCGAGTACCGCTTCCGCTTCGGCGGGTCCGAGTGGGCCGAGCTCGAGGGCATCGCCAACCGGACCGACTTCGACCTGACCACCCATGCCAAGCACAGCGGCGCCGACCTGACCTACTTCGACCAGGACAAGAACGAGCGCTGGACGCCGTACGTCATCGAGCCCGCAGCCGGGCTGACCCGGTGCGTGCTCGCCTTCCTGCTCGACGCCCTGACCGAGGACGAGGCGCCCAACGCCAAGGGCGTCATGGAGAAGCGCACGGTGATGCGCCTCGACCCGCGCCTGTCGCCGGTGAAGGCGGCCGTGCTGCCGCTTTCCCGCAACGAGGACCTGTCGCCCAAGGCCCGGGACCTGGCGGCGCTGCTGCGCCGCCGCTGGAACGTCGAGTTCGACGACGCCGGTGCCATCGGCCGCCGCTACCGCCGCCAGGACGAGATCGGTACGCCGTTCTGCATCACCGTCGACTTCGACACTTTGGACGACCAGGCGGTGACGATCCGCCAGCGCGACACGATGACGCAGGAGCGGATCGGCCTCGACGCGGTCGAGCGCTGGATGCTCGACCGCCTCCCACCCTGCTGAGCCAACGCCCCCGGCAAGCCCCCTTGACGCCCCGCCCCGCCCTGCCCGCCGGGGTGATCATGGCGTTGTCGACCGCCTGACGCGGTGATCATGGCGTTGCCTGCCGTGAAACGCCATGATCACGCCGGGGCGCCCGCCTCCGCCGAGGCTTGAACGCAGTTGCGCCCTGCCGGCGCTTGGGCGACGACAGGGCGCAACTGGTGGTGCGTTGGTTTAGCTCACAGCCGTTTCGGGCCTGCTCGGCCGGACGAGCCGATGGCTGGCATGACCGGCTTCCAGATCGGCCGGCCGGAGTGCCGCCAGGACATGACCCGGCGAAGACCTGCGACCGGTAGGGCTGCGACCTTCGGTGTTGCTTGCTTCGCCGCCTTCGGCGCGGGCACGAGAACCTCGGCCTTGGCGGTGGCCATCGCCGGCGCGCCGGCCCGGTGAGCGTGACGCTCGCGGGCC
>DASSEQ010000111.1:0-4045 GCA_035695245.1 Mycobacteriales bacterium
GCGAGCATGAGCGTGATCGGCGGGCTGGTCGCGTCCACGAGCCACTGATCGGCACGAATGATCTTCGCGCGACCCTTGCGAGTGACGCGGTTGCGGGTGGAGAGTCAAGTCACGAATCGTGACGCGAGCGCCGGGAGGCAGCAATGGCCGACAAGTCCAGCACCGCCGGAGCCGCCGTCGGCAGAGCACCGACGGCCGACGAGCCCAGCCACATCCGCAATGTCGTCCTCGTCGGCCACTCGGGAGCGGGCAAGACGACGCTCGTCGAGGCCCTCCTCGTCGCGACCGGGACGATCCCACGAGCCGGTCGGGTCGAGGACGGCAGCACCGTCAGCGACTTCGACGAGGCAGAGGTGCGCCAGCAGCGTTCGATCTCGCTGTCACTCGCGCCGTTCGAGTCCAACGGCATCAAGGTCAACCTGATCGACACGCCTGGTTACGCTGACTTCACCGGCGACCTGCGCGCAGGTCTGCGCGCCGCCGATGCGGCGCTCTTCGTCGTCAGCGCCGCCGACGGCATCGATGGCACGACGCAGATGATCTGGGAAGAGTGCGCCGCGGTCGGCATGCCGCGCGCCGTCGTCATCACCCGGCTCGACTCGCCACGGGCAAACTTCGAAGAAGCACTGGCCGCGTGCCACGCGGCGTTCGGTGACGGGGTGCTCCCCCTCTACCTGCCGCTGCACGGAGACGACGGCGAATCCGTCGAGGGCCTCATCGGATTGCTCAGCCAGCAGGTCTTCGACTACTCGAGCGGCTCGCGCGCGCAACGTGACCCGGACAGCCAGCACCTTCCGCTCATCGCCGAACATCGCAACGCGTTGATCGAAGGCATCATCGCCGAGTCCGAGGACGAGACCTTGATGGACCGCTACCTCGGCGGCGAGGACATCGACATCAAGGTGCTCATCGACGACCTGGAAACCGCGGTCGCGCGCGGATCGTTCTACCCGGTGCTTGCCGCGTGCTCGGGCAACGGACTCGGCATGGCTGAGCTGCTCGAGGTGCTGACGTCAGCGTTCCCGTCGCCGCTCGAGCATCCGCTCCTGCCGGTCACGAGACCGGACGGCTCCGCTGTCGAACCGCTCACCTGCGACCCGAAGGGCCGCCTTTGCGCGGAGGTCGTGAAGACGACGACCGACCCGTACGTCGGACGCATCTCCCTCGTGCGTGTCTTCTCCGGCACGCTTCAGCCCGACACCGTCCTGCATGTCTCCGGTCACGGCCTTGCCGAGCGCGGCCACGACGACCACGACGTCGACGAGAAGGTCGGCTCGCTGTCATGCCCACTGGGCAAGAACCAGCGACCTGTGCCGCATGCGATTGCGGGCGACCTCGTAGCGATCGCGAAGCTCGCTCGCGCGGAGACCGGCGACACGTTGTCGTCAAAGGACGATCCGTTGCTCGTGCATGCGTGGGAGATGCCCGAACCGCTGCTGCCCGTTGCCATCCAAGCCAAGAGCAAGGCCGACGAAGACAAGCTCTCCACTGGTCTGCAGCGCATCGTCGCCGAGGAACCGACAGTGCGCCTGGAGCGCAACATCGAGACACACCAGCTCGTTCTGTGGTGCATGGGCGAGGCGCATGCGGATGTCTTGATCGACCGACTGCACTCGAAGTACGGCGTCGACGTCGAACAAGTGCCGCTTCGCGTGCCGCTGCGGGAAACCTTTGCCGCGCAGACGCAAGGACACGGCCGGCACGTGAAGCAGTCCGGCGGGCACGGTCAGTTCGCCGTCTGCGACGTGACGTTCGAGCCGACGCCGTCCGGGTCCGGCTTCGAGTTCGTCGTGAAAATCTACGGCGGGTCGGTGCCGAGTCAGTTCATCCCGTCGGTGGAGAAGGGCATCCGGGCGCAGATGGAGCACGGTGTCGCGGCCGGCTACCCCGTCGTCGACGTACGCGCGACCCTCACCGACGGCAAGGCGCACTCGGTCGACTCCTCCGACATGGCCTTCCAGATCGCCGGCGGACTCGCGTTGAAGGATGCGGCGGACAAGACGCAGGTGCTGATGCTCGAACCCGTGCTCGACGTGTCGGTGCTTGTCGCCGACGACTACGTCGGCGCCGTCATGTCCGACCTGTCGACGCGGCGCGGGCGAGTGACCGGCACCGAGCCGGTCGGCTCCAACGGCCGCACGCTGGTGCGGGCCGAGATCCCGGAGATCGAGATCACCCGCTACGCGATCGACCTCCGCTCGCTCTCCCACGGGACCGGGTCGTTCACGCGCAGCTATCTCCGACACGAACCGATGCCGACCAACGTCGCCCAGAAGGTCCTCGCGGAGGCCAAAGCAGCCGAATAACCCGCGCCAACCCGGAATCGAGGTTTGCTCGCTACCTCTGTAGCGCACTAAACGGGCATATCGCATGATCATGGTGTGCCGGATCGAGCTGAGTGGCTCGAAACCCTGCCGCTGCTGACCGAGTCGCAGCGACATGAGCTCCGCTCGGTCTTCCGCCGCGCGCTGATCGAGTCGCCGATGCCGACCGCGCTCACCGATCTGCAGGGCACGCTCCTCGGCGCCAACGAGCAGTTCGCGCAGCTGCTCGGACTGCACGAAGCCGAGCTCGCCGGCCGGCCGATGTTCCAGTACGTCCACGAGGACGACCGGGCGTCGATCCAAGCGGCCGTCTCCCGCTTGCGGCACGGCGGCGAGGAGGTGATCCGCAACGAGGCCCGCTTCGTGCGCGCAGACGGCCGCCTGGTGTGGATCCGAGGGCACGCTGCGCTCGTCGACGGGCCGGCCGGCGACGGCACGTCGTACATGGTCGGCATCGTCCAGGACATCACCAGCGAGAAGTACGCCCAGCAACAGGCGCGCACGCTGATCGAGATCGGCACCGGGATCGCCGCAGGTGACCCGATCGAGGAGACCGCAGGGCGGCTCGCCGAGCTCGCGATGGCGCGTTGGATGGAGGTCGGCGTCACCCTGACGCTCGCCGATCCGGCTCGACGGGTGCTCACACCGGTGCAGCACCGGCTCATGCCGACCGGGCTCTACGAAGCCTTCGGTGAGATCCCCATCGCGCCGACCGGCCCGTCGTGCGGTGTCGCGGCGTGGAGCAACGAGCCGGTCGCGATGGCCAACATGTTCACCGACCCGCGCACCGTCTCGTTGCGGGCGATGCTCGCGGAGTTCGGCATCGCGGCTTCGTGGTCACAACCGCTGCGCGACCCGGAGGGCCACGTCATCGGGACCTTGGGTCTGTATCACTCGCGACCGAGCGAGCCGACGGACGAGGACTGGCAGACCCTCAGCGACGTTGCCGGTGTGGCCGCGATCGCGATCCTCACGCACAACCGGCGCCGCGCCAACCGCGAGGAGCGGCAGCGCCTGCGCACCGACTCACGCACCGGGCTTCCGAACGAGCTGGCGTTGCTCGACGTGGTCGACACGACCGTTGCCTCCGGTGATCCGGTCAGCATCGTGGTGGTGGCGCTGCGTGGACCTGCCGCCGTGCGCAACGAGAAGCACCTGCGCGACCGCACGCTGTCGACGATGGCCGAGCGCATCCGTCAGCTGGCCGGGATCGTCGCCGTGGGCGTGTCGGGGCTTGGTTCCCTGATCGTCGTCGCTCGGGGCGAGTGGTCGACGCATGAGGTCGAACTGCTGCAACGCGTGCTCGCGCGCGCTCTGATCCTTGACGAGATGTCGATCCTGCCGCAGGTCTCCATCGGTGCGGCGAGCACGGACGGCGACCTGACGCTTTCCGCCGCCGATCTGCTCGCGCAGGCGAAAGGCGTCGTGCCGCCGCAGCAAGGCGTGGCGGTTGCGCTGCCGCGGCTCGGCGAGCGCATCGAACCCGAGCTCACCGCCGACGTCTCCCGCGCGTTGCAGCAAGGCGAGTTCGTCGTGCACTACCAACCGCAGGTGGACCTCACCAACGGTGAGCTCCTCGGCTCAGAGGCCCTGGTGCGATGGCAGCACCCGACCCGAGGACTGCTGCCGCCGGCCGCGTTCCTGCCGGCGGTCGAAGCGATCGGTGCCGGCAGCGAGCTGGCATTCGCCGTCGCGCGCATGGTCAGCGCGGAGGAGTCACG
>DASSEQ010000112.1:0-3187 GCA_035695245.1 Mycobacteriales bacterium
GCCGGGCAGCGGTCGTAGGTCGACCAGTATTTCTGCGCGTCGCCGGCAAGGATGTCGCCCGCGCCGCGAAGGAAGTCACAGGTCAAGCGCTCGCCGAAGGTGTGCGAGATGTTGAAGAAGTAGTTGTCGTTGCCGACCGGGTCCGGACATCCTTCGCCGACCGGGTCCGGCACCCCGTTGCAGGACGTGTCGTGGTTGGCGACCGACGCATACGCCGGCTCCGGATAGGCCTCGACCGGCGCGATGATGTAGCCGAGGAAGTCGCCGGCCGTGCCGATGTTCAAGACACTCGTGATGCCGGAGGACTTGTCGCCGGTGACGGTGTCCTTCACCTTCTGCCAGATCTGCGCATACATCTCGCCCGGGCCGCCGGTGAGCAGGATGTTGCCGATGCGGCCGACGAAGTACGACGTACCGAGAACCGTGCCGGTGTACCACGGCGGGTTCGCCGCGCGACCGGCCGGCACACCGATGACGGTGCCGGCGTAAGTGACTCCGGCCAGCACGCCTGACGTCGTGACGTCGTTGAGCAGGTAGCTGTTCATCGCCACGATCGGGTCGCCGGTCAGCGGCTTGGCGAGTGCAAGTGCTTCCTGGATCTTCGTGACGACGCGACCGGCGTAGGCATCGAGTTCGCAGAGAGCCTCGGTCGGGTTGGCGTCACCGCCGGAGATGCCCGGGCAGCCTTGGCGTGCCGGTTGCTCGCGGCCGAGCGTGCCGACCTGGTCCATGGCGAAGCCGCCGAACGCCGCCTGCATCTGGTCGTCGAGGCGGCCGACGTAGTCGCCGGTGACCTCGGTGTTGGACGAGCCGAGCACCGTCGGGTGCGAGGCGTAGTTGCTGTAGGTGTCGAGCACCTGACCCGTGTCCGGGTCGCGGGCCTGCAGCACGCGGATCTCGTCGTCCATGTCCTGGTTGCCGCCGCCGGGAATCGCGACGCCGGCCTCGGTGCCGTTGTCGTAGGAGAACTGGTTGTTGAGGATCCAGTCGGCCTTCGGCGTGTGAGTGCAGCCGGGGTCGTTGTTGTCGAGGCACTCCTGCGGCGGGTATTGCGCCTCGCCGTTGACGCCGGCATGCGCGATGCCGTAGCTCAACGTCGCCGGCCGCATCGCCTGCCATGCATCGACGATCGCCTTGACCGTCTGGTCGTGCATGAGCTTGAGGTACGACGTGGGCACGCCGCCCCAGACGCCGGCCGTGTCGGGTCCGCCGTGCGAGTGGTCGGAGTCGACGAGGATCTCCGACGAGGTAGGCACCGGCGCGGGTCCGGCGTACTTCCCGTGTCCCTGGGGTGTGCTCTTGGCGAGCTTGGCGATCGCGGCCGCGGCGTCCTGGCGGATCTCGTTCTCGCCGAACGGGCCTTGCTTGTAGGCGTCGAAGACGCCCTGCGTCTCGATCTGGGCGAGCACGATCGTGGTCTTGAAGTCGCTGACCGCGAAGGCGCGGCTGTGCACGCCGTCGCCGAGGATGCCGGTGGCGAAGCGCCCGCCGGTGACCGACGGCGCGGCGGTGACGTTGCCCGGATGACCGGAGCCGAAGCCGTAGCCGCCGAGATAGAAGTCGTCGTTGGCGAGCATCGCCGGGGTCGGGTTGATCGACTCGGCTCCCCCGCCGACCAGGTAGATGGCCGGGCGGTTGCCGTTGCCGTGGTCGGCGACCGCGGCAGGCACGACGCCGACCGCCAGGGCGGCAATGGACAGCAGGACGACGGGACGACGCATAAGAGATGTCGTTCGCCGTCGGCGCGGCGCAGTCCTGCTCGGCGCCCGAATGCGGGAGGGAAAACGGACACCCGTGTCGAAGCAGGCGGCATGCGCAAGGTTGCCTTCGCCACAGTCGCTGTCGCCGTAGCCGCCGGTGCGGCCGTTGCACCCGCCGCATCCGGTGCCAAGCCCCACCCCGCGTTGCTGCGCGATGTCCGCGCGTCGGTCGCCGACGTGCCGCTCGGCAAGGTGCACTACCCGGTCGGCGCGGCAGTGCCGCAGCCGGACACGCAGATCGAGCCGTCGGTCGCGGTCAACCCGGCCAACCCGCTGAACGCGATCACGGTCTTCCAGGAGGACCGGGTCGACGCGGGCGGCGACGCCGGCAACGGCTTCGCGACCACGCGCGACGGGGGCAAGCACTGGATCCACGGCTACCTGCCCGGGCTGACCCGGGCCACCGGCGGCACGTTCGACCGCGCGTCCGACGCTGTGGTGACCTTCGGCGCCGACCCGGTGCAGCGCGGGCACTACATCGCCTACGCGAACAGCCTTGTCTTCAACGACGGCTCAGGGCCGAGCGGCGACGCCAACATGAGCGGCATGGCCGTCAACGTCTCCCGCGACGACGGCCGCACGTGGAGCAAGGCCGTGATCCTCGAGTCGGACGGCCTCGGCGGCCTCAACGACAAGAACTGGATCGTCGCCGACAACGGCACCGGCGCCGGCCACACCACCGGCCGCGTCTACGTCGTGTGGGACCGCATCACGCCGATGGTCTACACCTACTGCGACAAGGGTTGCGACAAGCTCTCCAACTGGGCCGACGCCACGAGCGGCAACAACTCGTTCTACGTCTATGACCCGGAGCCCGGCATCGGCTCGATCCCGCTGGTCGAGCCCAACGGTGACCTCGGCATCGTCTTCCAGGGCGACTTCGGCGGGCTGCCGGCGATCAAGAACCCGCCGACCGACCAGCCGGAGATGGCGATCGGCGGCTCGCAGCTTCAGTACGCCGTCGCGCACGGTGCGGGCAGCACGCCCTGGCCGGCCCCGCTGTCGTTCACGATGGTCGCGCCCGGCATCGCCGCCAACGAAGGCAACGCCGTGGCCGAACAGCGCGCCGGCACCTTGCCAGCGGCCGCGGTCGACCCGAAGACCGGCGAGATCGTCGTCGCCTGGGAAGACGGCCGGTTCCGCACCGATGGCCTCAACGACATCGTCTACTCGACGTCGACCGATGGCGTGTTGTGGTCACCGGTGAAGCGGGTCAACAGCGATCCTGAAGGCGACCACGTCGACCACTGGAACGCGATGGTCGACATCGCCCGCGGCGTCATTCACATCGGTTACATGCAGCGCTTGGAGCAGAAAGGCGCCCCGACAACGCGCTCGCAGACGGGGTTGTCGCCGTACATCGACACCTACTACCAGCGTTCGCTCAACGACGGCCGCACGTGGAGCGCGCCGTTGCGGGTCAATGC
>DASSEQ010000113.1:0-21762 GCA_035695245.1 Mycobacteriales bacterium
GCTGTCGATCTCATCAAGGCGCGGCTCACGTCGACGCGGCCCGAGGTGGTCGGGGGGCTTGGTGGCTTCGCCGGGCTGTTTCGCATCGACGACGAGCGGCTGCTCGCGACCTCGACCGATGGTGTGGGCACCAAGGTCGCCGTCGCGCAAGCGATGGAGGTTCACGACACGATCGGCATCGACCTCGTGGCGATGGTCGTCGACGACATCGTCGTGTGCGGCGCCGAGCCGCTCTTCATGACCGACTACATCGCCTGCGGGCGCGTCGTGCCCGAACGCATCGCCGACATCGTCACCGGCATCGACCGCGGCTGTGCTATTGCCGGCTGCGCGCTGATCGGCGGAGAAACGGCCGAACATCCTGGGCTGCTCGGGCCTGACGACTACGACGTCGCGGGCGCGGCGACGGGAATTGTCCGCGCGGATGCGGTGCTCGGACCGGAGCGCGTGCGGGCCGGCGACGTCTTGCTGGCGATGGCTTCGAGCGGCCTGCACTCCAACGGCTACTCGCTCGTCCGGCACGTGCTCCTCGACGTGGCCCGGATCCCGCTCGACTCCGATGCCGAACTCGGTCGCCCGCTTGGCGAGGTGCTGCTGACGCCAACCCGGATCTACGCCAAGGACTGTCTGGCCCTCGCCGAAACCGGTGACGTCCACGCGTTCGCGCACGTCACCGGCGGTGGGCTGACGGCGAACCTGCGCAGAGTTCTTCCACTTGGCCTCGACGTGGCTGTCGACCGCGCGTCGTGGACGCCGGCGCCGATCTTCGAGCTGATCGCCGCCCGCGGCGGGGTGGCCGCGGAGGAACTTGAGCGCACCCTCAACCTCGGTGTCGGCATGGTCGCCGTCGTGTCCCGTGATGCGGCGGACCGCTCGCTGGCGCTACTGAAAGATCGCGGTGTCGAGGCGTGGGTCGCCGGCGAGGTCGTCAAAGCCGCCAACTGACCGTCCGGGAAGGGACCGTCCGGGAAGGACGGGGTCACTCGTCTTCGTCGTCGTCCTCGTCGTAGCCGTATTCGTCGTAGTCGTCGAACTCGTCAGTTTCGTCGACCTCGTCGTTGGCGTGGGTCGCGGCAGTGCCGCCGCCCCGCTCCGCAGCAAGTTCGGCCTGTAGACGTTCGAGATCGGTCCCGCCCGAGCTGTATTTCAGCTGGCGGGCGACCTTCGTCTGCTTGGCCTTGGCCCGGCCGCGCCCCATGGCTCGACCCCCTCATGCGCCGGTGCCCCGGCGGATCAGTGACGGCGAACAACATTCTCAGACCGACTCGCGCCGGTGCCCTACAGGATAACGTGCGCGCCGCCTGCAGGGGTGGGTGCTCAGCGTCCCGGCAGCCAGAACCTTCGCAGCCGGCCGATTTCGTTCATGCGTCGTTCGGCCAGCCGGTCGGCCGCAACGGCCGGGGGCACGCCTTCGTCCGCGGCGAGCCGGAAGATCCGGCGGGTCGTGTCGAAGATCTCTGCGGCCTTGGCTCGGGCCCGCGCCTCCGAGTAGCCCTCGATCTCGTCCGCGACCTGGATCAGCCCGCCCGAGTTGACGACGTAGTCAGGTGCGTAGAGCACGCCCCGGTCCTGTAGCTGCTTCTCGATGCCGGGGTGGCCGAGCTGGTTGTTCGCCGCACCGCAGACGATCTTCGCCGACAGCACCGCGACCGTTTCATCGGAGAGCGCGCCACCGAGCGCGCACGGGGCGTAGACGTCCATCGGCTGCGCAACGAGCGCGTCGACGTCGACGACGTCGACCTCCGGGTGCAATACCCGGACGCGGTCGAGCGCGTCGCGGTTGACGTCGGCCATGACCACCGAGGCGCCGTCGTCGAGCAAATGCTCGACCAGGTGGTGGCCCACTTTGCCGACACCGGCGACGCCCACGCGCCGCCCGCGCAAGGTGGGTGATCCCCAGGCCACCTCCGCTGCCGCGCGCATCCCTTGGAAGACCCCGAAGGCGGTCAAGATCGACGAGTCGCCTGCCCCGCCATGCGCGGGCGACCGGCCGGTGACGAACGACGACTCTCGCGCGACGACATCCATGTCCTCGACGTACGTACCGACGTCGCAGGCCGTGTAGTAGCGCCCGCCGAGCGACTGCACCGCCCGCCCATACGCGCGCAACAAGGCCTCGGTCTTGTCCGTGGCCGGGTCGCCGATGATGACCGCCTTGCCGCCGCCGAGGTCGAGCCCGGCGCAGGCTGCCTTGTAAGCCATGGCCTTCGACAGGTTCAGTACGTCGGCAAGCGCGTCGTCCTCGGTCGCATACGGATAAAACCTGGTGCCGCCCAGCGCCGGGCCCAGGGCCGTCGAGTAGATCGCGATGATCGCGCGAAGACCGGAGTGCGGGTCGTTGAAGTAGGTCACCTGCTCGTGCGCCGTTGCACGATCGAAGACGCCCATGTCGCCGAGGGTAGACGCCTCGGCAGCGCGTTCTTGGTGGTTGGATGGATACCGTGATCGGCTTCGCCGCGCACCTGCGCGTCTACCAGCCGCTGGCAGCGTTCAGCGACGCCGATCGCGCGCGCTGGGGCGCTTATGCCGAGGCCGAGGACGCGCCCAGCCGACCGGTCCTCATGGCACGTGAGCACGAGATCGCGCTCGCGGCCGCAATCTCGATGCCGCCGCGCATCGACTTCGACGTCGCGGAGCAGGCCTACGTGCGGCACGTCGACGGTTTGACCTACGTCTGCCCCTGGCGTCTGCAGGTGCGAGCTTGGGAGGCGTTGCTCGAGTTCCGCTCTCGCGTGCCCGACGAGCTCGCCGACGCCTTCGTGCCCGCATCGTCAGCGGTGGCGGCGGAGCGGCTCTACGACGACTGGGTCGCGGCCCACCCGGATGACCCCTCGCCGATCATGACCTCGACCTGGCAGGTGCCCATCCCCTGGTTCCTCCTCTTCGAGCCGGAGGAACGCCGGTTGGTGCTGGGCGAGCGAACGACCGCCGGCGCCGCGCAGAAGACCGGCCTCGACCGGGCGCTGGTCTATCTCACCGCGATGTCCCGCGCACGACGTCGTTCGGCCAAGGCCCGCGGCGTCGTACGCCGCACCCTGGGTGAAGGGTTTGCGCTCGAGGCGCTCGAGGAGACCGGTCGTTGGCTCGAGCAGTTCCACCCGCACTCTCTCGTCGAACTCGACTACGGCGGGCTCGTCCACCTCGTCGACGACGAGGCCTTGGAAGCGGACGCCTCGGTGTCCGAGGTCGCCGGCGCCATCGAGGCACTCGCCCGTGGCGACGCGGAGTCGGCGACCGACCTTTACGAGCAGGTCGCCGGTCGGTGGCGGTCGATGGGAGCCCTCGAGCACGCCAACTGAGGGCCGGGCGCCTACGCCCATTAAGGGACGAGCCGGACTAGTCCTCCGCCGGGAAAAGATGGCCCGACCTAGCCATATCGGACAAGCCACCGAAAAGTGCACCATGGCACCAAGGTCGCCACAGGGGTTGCGACCACTATGAAGGAGTACTTGCCATGAGCGCTCGCACGCCCGACGCGGAGCCGCTGCTCACGCCCGCTGAGGTCGCGACGATGTTCCGCGTCGACCCGAAGACCGTCACCCGCTGGGCCAAGGCCGGCAAGCTCACGTCGATCCGGACGCTCGGCGGTCACCGTCGTTACCGCGAGAGCGAGGTCCGGGCGCTGCTCGCCGGCATCCCGAACCAGCGCGCCGAGGTCTGACCCCAGCCACAGCTCTCCGAAAGCTCGCCGCCGCCCAGTGCCGGCGAGCCTTTCGGACGCGACAGGCCGCGTACCCCGCCCACGGGTGACGCGGCCTGCCGCATATGTGACACCGTGACCGCCGTGAAACTGCCGGCCGAAGAACAGACCTACGTCGAGACCGTCGCCCGCTTCGTCGATGCGGATGTGCGCCCGGTGGCGCGCGATCTCGAGCACACCAACACGTTTCCGGCCGAGCTCATCGAGCGCATGCGAGCGCTGGGCATCTTCGGCCTGTGCATCCCGGAAGGCTACGGCGGCGGCGCCGTCTCGACCGCTTGCTATGCCTTGGTCGCAGCGGAACTCTCCCGCGGCTGGATGAGCCTCGCAGGCGCGATGGGTCCGCACTCGGTCGTCGCCACTTTGATCAAGACCTTCGGCACGGATGAGCAGCGCCAGAAGTGGCTGCCCCGCATGGCGACCGGCGAAATCAGGGCCGCCATGGCGCTGACCGAGCCCGGCGGCGGTTCGGACTTGCAGGCGATGCGCACGAACGCCCGCCGTCAGTCCGACGGCACCTACGTCGTGAACGGCTCGAAAACCTGGATCACCAACGCGCGCCGGGCCGGCGTCATCGCCTTGTTGTGCAAAACCGATCCGCAGGCGTCACCGGCGCATCGCGGGGTGTCGCTGATCCTCGTCGAACCCGGCCAGGGCTTCACAGTCTCCCGCGACTTGCCCAAGCTCGGTTACAAGGGTGTCGAGTCTTGTGAGCTTTCGTTCGACGACTACCACGCACCCAACGAGGCTTTGCTCGGCGGTGTTGAAGGTGAAGGCTTCGCGCAGATGATGCGCGGGCTCGAGCTCGGCCGGATCCAGGTGGCGGCGCGCGCCATCGGCGTCGCCCAGGCTGCAGTCAATGATGCGCTCGTCTACTCCCAGCAGCGCGAGTCGTTCGGCGTACCGATCTGGCAACACCAAGCGGTAGGCCATCTCCTCGCCACGATGGCGACCAAAACCGAAGCAGCCCGGCAGCTGATGCTTTACGCCGCCGAGCGCTACGAGGCCGGCGAGCGCAGTGACATGGAAGCAGGCATGGCGAAGTTGTTCGCCTCGGAGGTATGCCTCGAGGTGACGGCCGACGCGATGCGCGTGCACGGCGGCTACGGCTACTCACCTGAGTTCGACGTCGAGCGCTATTACCGCGATGCCCCGCTGATGGTGCTCGGCGAAGGCACCAACGAGATCCAGAAGAACGTCATCGCGCGCCAGCTGATCGCCCGCTCGCCGATCAGTCGCTGATCCATCAGTGGCCGGGCCAGTCCGGCTTGCGCTTCTCGTTGAACGCCGCGATGCCTTCCTTGCGGTCGGCCGAGAACGTCGCGGTGCGCCACGCTGCGTCCTCGACGTCCATCGCCGCTGCGTAGTCGAGACCCCAACCGGAACGAAGCGCGCGCTTGGCCGCTCGGGTCGCGACCGGTGAGTTGGCCGCGATCGCGGCGGCGAGTTCGAGAGCAGCATCGCGTGCGCTGCCGGCAGGCACAACGCGGTCGACGAGACCGAGTCGTTCGGCTTCCCCGACCGGGATCCGCCGACCGGTCAACACGACATCCGCCGCGCGTCCCGGCCCGAGTCGGCGGAGTGCAAGCTGAGTGCCCCCGCCGCCGGGCACGAGACCGATCGTGACTTCCGGCAGGCCTACGACAGCGGTCTCGTCGGCGACGACGAGGTCGCAGGAAAGCGCAAGTTCGCAACCACCACCAAGGGCGAAGCCGTGCACGCCGGCGACCGTGGGCTGCGGCAGCGAGAGCACACCGCCGAACGTTGCACGGAACAGGATCCGCTGGGCCATGAACTCCTCGTCGCTCATTCCGTTGCGTTCCTTCAGGTCTGCTCCGACGCAGAAGGCACGGTCCCCGGCCGCGGTCAGGATCACTGCGCGCGTCTGTGGATCGGACGCAAGGTCGTTCGTCACGTCGACCAGCTCACGTGCGAGTTGAGACGAGATCGCGTTGAGCGCATCGGGTCGGTTGAGCTCGATCTCGGTCACGTGGTCATGTCGCGTAACGGTGACGTTTGCCATGCGCGTGACGTTATCCGGCGTGACAGCAGGTGACGACGGCGGAAATCGGGGAACACCCTCTTCGACATAGAAGGAGGTGACACACCAATGGGTGCCGTGCTCTTGGTGCTGTTGCTAGCGCTGGTGTTGGGCGGTCTTGGTTTCGCCGTCCACGTGCTCTGGTGGATTGCTTTGGTGGTGCTGGTTATCTGGCTGATCGGGTTCGCCGCCCGCAGTGGCGGCAGCGCGCGCTGGTACCGCTGGTAGCTGCTTCGCCGTAACTGTCGAACCCACCGTTGTCAGCGGTGGGTTCGACAGTTTCCGCCGAAAAGACTCGGCCCGGATGTTTCCACCGTGAACAGCGGTCGCGCGGTGGGCAGTTGAGCGCCGGTGACCGGGTCGACATGCGTTGTGTCGCCGGTCGCGACGATCACACAACCGTTGACATCCGGTGCGAGAGTGAAGAACTCACCCAGTCGTCGGTCGTGGCCGGTCGCGACACATGCGGTGCCGCTCGTGCACACCTCGCCGTAGTGGATCGGTCGTCCGATCGGATCGGTGGTCAGGAACGTCGGGCGGTTGGCCGTCGCGTTGGTCGACATCGCGAGTCGCACCCCCATGCGCGCTGCGGCCGGTGCGCAGTCCAGGTCCACGATGCGGTCGTACTGATACCAGGCGACGGCGATGCGGCCGGATGAGCCCGCGACGATCCACGGCCAGTTGACTGTGACGCCGGGGTGGGCGACCACGATGGGTCGCGACCAGGTGCGGCCGCCGTTGGTCGAGCGGGTGAGCAGCACGGAGTTCGCTGTTGGTGTTTCCGCTCCGCTACAACCACCGCTCGAGCCGGCTTTTCGGTCATCCGTCGTCCACACCATGTAGAGCGCGCCGTGCGAATCCTCGGCGACTTGCGCCTTCCAGAACGTGTTGAACGACGTGCCGGTCACTGCGGGATGCACCGTGAAGGCGCCGGGCGATCCGGTGTCGAAGCGCTTGGTGGCGTTTGGAAGGGCCATCAGCCCGAGGCTGTTTCCGTTGACTGCTGCTTCGTAGACCGTGTCCGTCCGCGGGTCGTAGATGAGCTTCCCGTAGCCCATCCAGTTGTTGACCTGCCCGTTCGCGTACGCCGACGAACACGTCGCTCCGCCGTCGGTGCTGCGTACGACGATGTGCCCGAGTTCTTCGCTGTCGGTGCCGAGGAACACCTCGTGGCCGCGACCGCCCGCGAGCCACGGCCGGTCCCCTTCATGGCACTGCACTGTCCCGGTTGGCCACGTGCGGCCGCCGTCTGCACTCGAAACGAGGGCATCGTTGGCGAGGTCGATGCCGGCGACGTAGACGTTTCCCGCTCCGTCCTCAGTCAGATCGGGATCGGAGAAGCCAAGATTGTGGTCTGGTCCGGTGAAGAAACCGGTGCCGTTCCAGTTGACGCGTTGCCAGGTGCGGCCGTCGTCCGCCGACGACCACATGTTGACCTGGTTGCGATAGTTCGACAGGTAGTCCGAGTCACCGGTCGGTGCACCTGTCAGCCCGCCCCGGAGCATAAGCGTCGTGCCCTCGTGCGTCGCGTAGATGAGTCGATGTGACTTCGCGGCGTAGAGGATGAAGCCCTCACTTCCGGCGAGCTGGTCGTCGACGAAGATGGGCTTGCGGAACGAAAGGTGTGCATTGCTGCTCGCCGTCGCCGGCACTGCTGCCAGCGTCGCCAGCCCTACCGCGGCCGCGGCGAGCACTGTCCGGAGTCGGCGCGCGTTCATGTGGCCCGCTTCGACGTAGCGAGCCTGGTTCCTGCCGTGCGCCGCTAGGCCACGAGCTTGCGCGCGAAGTCGGCGTAGGTCTCGGCGACGTCGTCGACGTCGATGCCGATGTCCGACCGCCACCATTCCGCGACGCGGATCCCCATCGCGCCGATGGCTGCAACGACGAGCATCGGGTCGTGCTGAGCAAACGATCCGAGCCGTTGACCGCGCTCGATGACGTCGAGGAACAACCGGTTGGCCTCGAAGCGGATTGCCAGCACCTCGGTCTTGTGTTCGTCGCGTAGAGCACCTAGCTCGCGGTTGCACAGTCGGGTGAGCAACGGATAGGTGGCGTGCACACGCACATGTGCCCGCGTCAACGCATCGACTTGGTCGAAGGGGTCGTTGCCGGACTCGAGTAGTGCCAACCGAAGCTGGTCCCGGTGTTCCTCGTGACCGAGCCGGATCAGGTCGGCGAGGAGATGCTGCTTGCTCGGTAGGTGCGCGTAGAGCGCGCTCGGCTGGAGGCCGAGGGCGCCGGTCAGGTCACGCACTGACACCGCATGGAAGCCGCGTTCGCCGAACTGCAGCAGCGCGATCTCGTGCAGGCGGCGCAACGTGCCCTCGGCCTGCGCGCGCGCCGGCAGCTTCGCGCCGATGTCGGCCGCGTGGGCGCTGGCTTGCTCGGTGACCCGGGCGAGGCGGGCGTGGTCCAGCCCTGGCGGCGCCACTGTGGCCGACTCCGAGATCATCGGTCTCCTCTGAACGGGCGTTCTTCGCCAAACCGTCCTTGACTGGCATATCAGGAGAACACAGACTTTCGGATCACCGCAAGGGATGAACGAGCGTTCGTTTCGAGGAGCCGAATGAGTCTTACCGTGACCGGAGCACCGCCAGGTCTGTCCACGACGCGCGAAGCTCGTGGTCGCGTCCCGGGCGACGGCATCGAGATGGCCTGGGGCTTCTGGCCCGGATCCGGACCGACGGTGGTGGCTCTGCACGGGGTGACTGCGTCCTACGTCAACTTCGTCGGTGTGGCCGACCGATTGGCCGGTCGGCGGCCGTTGTGGGCGCTGGACTTGCGTGGCCGTGGCGACACGGACAAGCCGGAGAGCGGCCCGTTCGGGATGTCGCAGCATGCTCGCGATGTCGCGGCGGCGATGACCGCGGCCGGCATCGACGACGCCGTCGTCGTCGGCCACTCCATGGGTGCTTTCGTCGCCGCCGCCTTGGCGGCGGAGCACCCGGCTCTGGTGCGGGGACTGGTGCTCGTGGACGGTGGGTTGCCATTGGAGCCGCCGCCGGGCATCGAGCCGGAGCAGATGCTCGATGTCGCGCTCGCTCCACAGATGGCTCGGCTGCGGGCGACGTTCGCCTCCGTCGAGGACTACCTCGCCTTCTGGCGTGACCTGCCGCCGTTCGAGGGTGAGCGGTGGAACGCCTGGGTCGAGCGCTACCTGCGCTACGACCTCGGTGGACAGGCTCCGCAGTTGCGCCCGAAAGCGTCGGAGACGGCAGTGCGCGGTGACTTCCTCGACACGTTGGCCGGCGATCGGTTGCGTGAGCGCCTGACCAACGTCGTCGTGCCGACGCTTCTGTTGCGGGCGAGTGAGGGCTTCAACCCAGGGTCACCGCCGCTCCTTCCCGACGAGCTCGTTGCTCGCGAAGGCCGACGGATCGATGACCTCACCGATCGGCTGATCGAGGGCACGACGCACTACACGATCGCCCTGGGTCCGCACGGCGCAGGCACGGTCGCCGACGCCGTCGTCGAATGGTCGGAGCGCTGCGGCCGATGATGCGCGTGCGAATGGCTGCCGCCGGTGCTGCGTTCGCTGCACTGGCATCTGCCGTCGTCGCCACGGCGGCGCCGACGCAGGCTACAGGCGGGTCGTTCACGCAGCACACGTATACGTCGGCGCTTGGCTCGCGCGCCTACTGGCTCTATCTCCCGCCCGGCCCGGCACATGGTCTCCGGCCGATGGTTGTCTACCTGCACGGTTGCAACGAGACGGCGCCGCAAACTGCCGCCGCAAGCCACTTCAATCAGATCGCCGCCGAGCGCGGCTTCGTCGTCGTCTACCCGCAGCAAAATGTCACGACCGGCTCGAGCGCACCTCTGGTCGACGGCAACGGCATCGGCTGCTGGAACTGGTTCTTGCCGCAGGACCAAAGCCGCGACGCGGGCGAGCCTGGTCTCCTGGCCGGGCTGACGCGGACCGTGGCCGCTGCGCAGCACGTCGATACCCGTCGCATCTACGTCGAGGGGGTCTCGGCCGGTGCCGACATGGCCGTCATCCTCGGCGCGACCTACCCGGATCTGTACGCCGCTGTCGGTGCCGTCGCCGGCTGCGCGTACGCGACGTGCGCAGATGCAACCGGCGAGCTCACCTACCAGGCGATGGGGCCGAGAGCCCGCGTCGTGCCGATGTTCATCGAGAACGGCACCGCGGACACGTTGAACAACATGGGCATGGCCGGCGGACTGCTGAGCTCGTGGCTCGGCGCGGACGACCTCGCCGACGACGGCGCGCTGAACGGCAGTATCTCGCGGACCCCCACCAACGTCACCAACAACGATTTCGACCAGACACCCACTCCGGGCAGCGGTGATGCCTGCGTGCACAACGACTCGCTGACCTGTCCCGGTGGGGTGATCGGTTTTCAGCACAGCTACCCCTACACCGTGATGACCTACGACGACTCGCATGGCTGCGATGTGCTCGAGGCGTGGGTCATCCACTTCATGGAGCACGCGCACCCGGATGCTCCGGGCGACGGGCCCTACACGGATCCGCTCGGCCCCGACGTCTCCGCGGCGTCGTACGACTTCTTCAGCCACCAATCGATCGGCGGGAGGTGCGAGCGGTGAGCCGCTTCGCGCGAAGTGCGGTCACGGTGCTGGCCGCGGCCGGCTTCGTGACGACCGGAGTCCTGGCGAGCGCTGGTGCCGCCGCGCCCGAACCGAAGACCGCTACGACGTCCTCGATGGTCGTGCCGGTCGACCGGCAGGACTACACGACGCCCGTCACCACGACGAACCCGAACGATGGATCCACAGTGGATCCCTATGACGGCGACCCGTCGTCGATCCACGTTGCGATCACCGGCGGGCAACCGTCCGCGACCTCCTACGTGCATCTCGCGCTGGACTACCTGCCACCGGGTGCGTCGCCGACAGACGCCGTCATGACGCTGCATCTCACTGGTCAGTCGGACGCCTCCAACACCGGCGTCTATCCGATCTACAACGTCAACAACTCCCAAGCCATCATCGAGGCTTGCGCTCTGGTCACCGAGCTTCCATCCAACTTCGACGCGAAGAACCCGCCCGCCTACGACTGCCAGCACGGTTCGGCTGTTGGCCGGCAGAGCAAGGACGGGCAGATCTGGACGTTCGACCTCAAGCAGCTGCTCGGCTACTGGCACACCCACGGCGACACCGGCGCAGCGCTGGTCGGCATCGGCTCGGGTGACAACAGCCAGACGTGGCAGGTGGCGTTCTACCGCAGCCGGTCGACGAGCACCGTGACCTTCACCCCGCCGGCCACGTCCGTCGCCACGACCGGCACCACCTCTGCCGGCGCTGCACCGGCAGCGGGTGGTGGAGCGCGGCCGGCGTCGGCCGTCGTTCCGCCGGCGCCACCGTCCGGAGCGGGTGTCTCGTCGCCCCCGGCAGCAGCAGCGCCGGCCGTCGCGGGCGCACCTGCGGCATCAGTGCCGTCACCGGCACCGCAGCCGCAACAGCGAAACGGTTCATCCGCGCCGGTGTGGCCGTGGGTGCTCGTCGGGTCGATCGCGCTCGCGGGCGGGTCGGTCGCATGGGCCCACCGGGCAGCGATCGTTGCGGCACTGCCGCGCGGCGTGGCCATCTTCCGCACACACCCCCGCGCCTACGCCGTTGCTGCCGCTGCGCTGTCTTGGGGCTTGGTCTTCTCCGGCTACTCCGTCATCACAGAACCCGCGCACCACGCGCCGGAGCTGGCCAGCTCGACGTCAGGAACGTCGGCCGGGACGTCCGCCGGCCAGACGAGCGGGGGCGCTTCTTCCGCGCCTGCCGTCGCAGGAGCGACAACGGCGCCTGGCGTCAGCACCACAGCCGCGCAGGCGGGCGGCGCCGCGACAGTTGCCAACCAAGGCAACCCCAGCCTCCGTGCTGCGCAGACCGAGTTCCAAGGCCCAGGCACCTACAAGACGATCGACGGGGTTCGGGTGTTCTTCCCCTCTGGGGGCGGCGTGCCGGTCGCGCAGCTCTACAGCGGCGCCGACGACGTCGTCGGCCTCACGTCCAACAGCCTCAAGATCTGCGCCCACGCTGCACTGACGTATGGCTCGGCGTTCCACATCAGTGCGAGCGACCTCGACGTCTTCTGGAGCAAGGTCAACAAGGAAGACAACGGGATCTACGGCCGCAAGGTCATGACGAACTACCAGAACGACAACTACGACCCCGGCACAGCAGTGCAGGCGGCGCAGACGTGCAAGGACTGGGGCACGTTCATCTTGCTCGGCGGCATCGGTTTCGACCAGATCCCGGCCGTGCGTCAGTGGGCTGAGCAAAACCACGAGCTCTACCTGCACCACATCGCGACGATCGAGGGATCGCAGGGACTTCGCTACAGCTTCTCTGCGCTTCCCACCGTCGAGCAGATGGGCACGCAACTGGGCCAGATCGCCGCGCGTGAGCTACCGCATCGGAAGATCGCCATCATCTACCGGCAGAGTTCCAACTGGACGCCGGCGCTGGCGCCGTTCAAACGGCTGGTCGAGGCGACGGGCTCGCAGATCGTCGGCGAGTACGGCGTCCAGATCAACCAGGGCAACTACACGCAGGAGCTGACAGAGGCACGCAGTGCGGGTGCCCAGGTCGTGCTGTCGTGGGAGAACTCGCTGTCCGAGATCGAGATGATCAAACAGGCCCAGGCACAGAACTGGCATCCGGCGTGGTTGGTCAACGGCTTCAACATCATCACCAACACGCTTGGTTCGACCGCTCTGGACCAGGACATGTGGAGCGCCGGCGACTGGGACGCCTATGACCCCGGGTACTACGGCGGCGGTTTCGCGTCGTACGCGTCACAGATCCACGAGTTCGAGGCCGAGTACAAGAAGTACGACCCCAATGCCGACCTCTCCGGCGACGGCGGCGACCTGCTGTTCCTGAACTGGGAGTCGCAGAAGTGGCTCTACCAGCTTCTGCTGACCTGCGGCAAGGACTGCACGCGCAACAAGCTCGCTGGGCTGATGCTCGCCGGCTATCACACCGTCACGCCGCCGAACTGCCCGGCGCGCTTCGGCGCGGTCTATGACCACCATCACGCGGGCTACCTGTTCAACGTCCTTCATGCCATTCGTGACCCCAACGGCCGCGCCAACTTCGTGCCGGTGGCGCGCTGCGTGAGCAGTTTCTGAGGCGGACGTTGTGCAGCCCATCGTTCTCGGCGTCATCGCCGGCAGCATCTACGCCCTCATCGCGCTCGGCATCACGCTGGTCTACAAGGCCTCGCGCGTTCTCAACTTCGCGCAGGCCGAGGTCGGAACGCTCACGCTCTATGCGACCTGGTGGGTGACGCAGCGACAGCATCAGTCGTGGTGGGTCGGCGCAATCGCATCTATCGCTGCTGCGATCGCCATCGGGTTGGTTTTCGAGCGACTCGTGATTCGGCGCATGCTGACCGCGCCACGCGTCACGGTGGCCGTCGCCACGATCGGATTGTTCTCATTGATGATCGCTGTCGAGCTGGCGTTGTTCGCCGGCACCATCTACATCCTGCCGCCGCCGATCTCGCACGGGGGCGTGTCGATCGCAGGTGTCTACGTCAACGCCAACCAGTGGCTGGCGCTGGGGGTCGTCGCTGTCGTTGCTGCGGCGCTTGCGGCGTTCCTGCGCTACACCGACTTCGGGCTTGCGGTGCTCGCATCGGCAGACGATCCGGTCGCGGCTCAGCTCATGGGCGCACCGCGGGGCCGGATCAGTGCGTTCACGTGGGCGACGGCCGGCGCGCTCTCCGCAATCGCCGTTCTCCTGATCGAGCCGACCGTTGGCGTGCTTGCACCAGGGGCGTTCAACGGACTATTTCTCGGCGGTCTCACCGCCGCGCTTGTCGGCGGACTCTCGTCGCTTCCCGGTGCCTTCGTCGGCGGTCTGGTGGTCGGGATCGCCGAGGCTGAGGTCAAAGCACATCTGGTCATCCAGAGCATCCCGAGCTTCCAGGTGACCGCGATGCTCATCATCGTTCTGTTGGTCTTGCTGCTCCGGCCGCAAGGACTGCTCGGATCCCGATCGTGACGTCGGCTGACATGAGCGGTTCGGCGTTGGCAGGACCAAGTCGCTCGACCCGCTCACGCGAGCGCTGGTGGAACATGCTCACGGCCGCGGCGTTGTTCATCGCGCTGCCGCTTGCCACCGAGCACGCAATGCCCAAGCTGCTCGAACAACACCACTACCTCAACCTGGACGTCGGCATCGCCATCGCCATTGCCGCGGTAAGCCTGAACCTGCTGCTCGGCTATGCCGGGCAGATCTCGCTCGGGCATGCGGCGCTGCTCGCGGCGGGTGCCTTCGCCAGCGGAATCGTCACGTCCCGTTGGCACGGGTCGATGGTGCTGGGGCTGCTTTTCGCCGTCGTGACCACCGCGGCGCTGTCGTTGATCGTGGGCTTGCCAGCGCTCCGGTTGCGCGGCCTCTACCTCGCGATCGTGACGCTCGAGTTCGGTCTCGTCATGCAATACAGCGTGCTTCGCAGCACGGTCTTCTCCGGTGGCTCTGCAGGCATCGCACTTCCCCGGCGGGTGTGGGGCAACCGATTCTTCACCGACAACGCCGTCTATCTCGTCATCAGCCTGCTGCTGTTGCTGGTGGTGTGGTTCCTCGATGTCAACGTCGTGCGCACGCGCATCGGACGTGCCTTCCGCACGATCCGGGAGAACGAGTCAGTGGCGCAAGCCTTCGGCATCCCGGTGACGCGATACAAGTTGCTGGCGTTCGTGCTCTCCGGCGCGATGGCGGGGCTTGCCGGGGCGATGTATGGCCACGCGATCGGGTTCGTCAACAACGAGTCGCCCTTCAACTTCAACCAGTCGTTGCAGCTCATCATCATCGTCGTGGTGGCAGGCCTCGGACACCGGCTCGCGGCCATCCTGGCCGGCCTTGTCTACTGGGTGTTTCCGTCGTTCATCAGTGGCCTTCATCAGTGGGCCTACATCATCGGAGCGCTGGCGCTGATGGATGTCGTCTCGCGGCACCCGGAGGGGCTGGCCGGCGTGTGGGAGCGCCGGCGCCGTCCGAAACCGGCCGACGATGACGACGACGACGGAGAGCTGCCGGCGCTTCCACAGCTGCCGGCGCCGGTCCGGGCTGTGCAGGCGGAGTCGTTGCCGCCGGGCTCGCCGCTGCTCGAGGTCGACGGGGTGTCGGTGCGGTTCGGCGGGCTGCAGGCGGTCGACGGTGTGCAGCTGACGGTGCCGACAGGCACCATCGTGGGCCTCATCGGACCCAACGGCGCCGGGAAGAGCACGCTGTTCAACGCGATCTCGGGTCTGGTCCGCACCGAGTCCGGACGCATCCGGTTCCGTGGCCGGGAGATTCAAGGACTTCGCTGCGATCAGCGCGCGCGGCTCGGCATTGCCCGGAGCTTCCAACAGGTCGGCCTCGCGAAGGACCTCTCGATCCGCGACAACTTCCTGCTCGCTCAACACCAGCTGGCCGGCTACTCCGACGGCGAGGCGTTGCTGATGCTTCCGCGCGCTTCGCGCGACGAGGAGACATTCCGCACGCGTGCCGACAAGGCGATTGCGGCGCTGGGCTTCGACGAGCTCGCGAACATGCCGGTGCGCAACCTCTCCGGCGGCCAACAGCGGATCGTCGAGATCGCTTGCCTCCTCGTCACTGCCCCTGACCTGGTCATGCTCGACGAGCCGTCTGCCGGCATGGCTCCGGCAGCGGCGGAGAACTTGGCTGCTCGGCTGCGCGACCTTCGCGACGTGTTGGGTCGGACAGTGCTGCTGATCGAGCACAACGTGCCGCTCGTTCTCGACACCTGCGACTACGTCTATGTTCTCGACGCGGGTCGCCTCATCGCCGAAGGCGAGCCACACGAGATCGCGTCCAACCCGCAGGTCATCGATGCCTACTTCGGTGCGGCGGTGCCCGCATGACGACCGGGGTCGAGACAACAACTGCACTTCGGCTGCGGGGCGTGCGCGCGGGGTTCGGCGCGATGACCGTCATTCACGGCGTCGACCTCGATGTGCCACAGGGCGCGGTCACCGGCATCTTCGGTCTCAACGGGGCCGGGAAGAGCGTCCTTCTCAAAGTGATCGCCGGCGTCGTGCCGACATGGTCGGGCACCATCCACCTGGGTGACGACGACATCACAAAACTGCTGCCGGAAAAGCGCGTGGCACAAGGGATGGCGCACGTCCCGCAAGGACGACAGGTGTTCCCATCGCTGTCGGTCGAGCAGAACCTCCGGGTCGGTGCTTACACACTGCGCCGTCGGGACAAGTCGTCGTACGACGACCGCCTGGCGCAGGTCTACGACACATTCCCGCGGTTGCGTGAGCGGCGCGGGCAGGCGGCCGGCACGTTGTCCGGCGGCGAGCAGGCGATGCTCGCGGTCAGCCGTGCTCTGATAAATGACCCGAAAATCGTGCTGATCGACGAACCCTCGGCCGGCCTCGCACCGTCTGTCGTCGAGGACCTCCTCGAGGTGTTGCTCCAAGTGCGGACGCTCGGGCTGACGATGCTGCTCGTGGAGCAGAACATCCGGTTCGGACTACGACTTGCCGACTCCGGCTGCTTGCTGCAGAAGGGGCGCATCGTCTATTCCGGCGACACAAAAGAGCTGGACCAGGACCGGTTGGCGACCTACCTCGGCGTCGGCCGCCTGCTGTCCGGCGATCTCACCGTCGGGCTGGGTGGCGGGGCCAAGAAGGCCCCGCGGCGATCGCGACGACCGGTGTGACGCAACTCACCGGAGGAACGAGCGCCTGAGCGAGGAACATTCAGCCATGGAGATCGTGTCGCCCACCCAGAAGGAACGGCTCGCATCCTCGGGCATCCTGACCAGCATCGTCGGTGCTCTGCTCGTTGGTTGCTACTCCGCTTTCGTGCCGGGCCGGCCGATCACCCATGCCGCCGCTGTGCGCGACCTCACCGTGTCTGGCCTGGCGTTCCTCGTCTATCTCGCGGTGGCCATCCCGTTCGGTCACCGCTACTGCGTGCGGTCCGTCACCCGTGCCACCGAGGCGGTCGAAGCCGGCGACGTCGACAAGTTCCTGCGGCTGCCGTTGACCGTTGCGCGGATGACGCTCTGGATCTGGCTCATCGCCGCGGTGGTGTTCACGGCACTTCAGTTCGGGTTGGACCACGACGCCTACCGCAGCCTGCGAAACTTCGACGCTGTCGCTCTTGCCGGCTGCATCACCGCCGCCTCGGAGTACCTCGGTGCGGAATGGATTCTGCGGCCCAGTTTCGGCAAGGTGCTCCGCGGCCGAGCGCCGCAGCGACCATCGACGATCAGCGTGCGTCATCGACTGCGCTTGTCGTGGGTGCTGGGTTCCGGAGTGCCTCTGCTGGCCATCGTGCTGACCCCCTTCAGTCTCGGGCCGGGAACCCATGTCGACCTTGTGCCGACCTTCGTCGTGCTCGGCTGTCTCGGTCTGCTCGTCGGCTGGCTCCTGGCCGAGCGCTCAGCGCGATCCGTCACTGAGCCGTTGGGAGCGTTGAAGGAGGCGTTGGCCCAGGTCGAGGCCGGCGACCTCGACGTCGTTCTCGAGGTCAATGACGGCGGCGACATCGGCACCGTGCAGAGCGGCTTCAACGCGGCGCTGGAGGGACTGCGTGATCGCCGGCGCATCGAGCAGCTGTTCGGCATGCAGGTCGGTCGCGAAGTCGCCCAGCTCGCGATCGAGCGCGGAGCTCACCTGGGAGTGGAGCGCACCGAGTGCAGCGTGTTGTTCGTCGACGTGATCAGCTCCTCGGCCCTGGTCAACTCGCTGCCGCCGGAAGAGGTCGCGCGACTGCTGTCACGGTTGTTCGACGTCGTCGTACGCGCGGTCCACGCCGAAGGCGGATGGGTCAACAAGTTCCAGGGTGACGGGGCGATGTGCGTCTTCGGTCCGCCGGCCAACTATGACGACCATGCTGCCCGGGCCCTTCGGGCGTCGCGCACGCTGCGGCGTGAGCTGTTGGCCCTGTCCGTGGAGTCGACCGGCTTCGACGCAGCAGTGGGCGTCTCCTCCGGCGACGTCGTCGCCGGCACCATGGGCAGCGCCGATCGCTACGAATACACCGTGCTCGGCCGTCCTGTGCACGAAGCGGCGCGACTCACCGAGGCCGCCAAGCAACGGCTCGGACGGGTGCTCGCCAGCGAGGAAACGGTCGAACGTGCCGGTCGCGAAGCGGCCGCATGGGTGGTCTCGACCGAGCTTCAGCTCCGCGGTGTGCCGCACCCGGTGCGCACGTTCGAGCCGGCCCCGGCCGCCGAGGTGGTCAGCCCGCCCGTGTGAGGCTCTCACCGTGAGCCTGACCGAAGACCTGTGGAATTCGACCAAGTCGACGTACGACGCGATCTTGGACCATCCCTTCATCACCGGTCTCACGGACGGTTCTCTGGATCCCTCGGCCTTTGGCTTCTACCTCCGCCAGGACGCGCTGTATCTCGCGAGGTACGCGCAGGCGTTGGCGGTCCTGGCTGGTAGGGCCGCATCAAGCGAGGACACGGCGATGTTCGCGCGCCATGCTGCGGGAGCGCTCGACGTCGAGCGCACGTTGCACGAGTCGTTGCTGCCGGCGCTCGGGATCGACGCCGCTTCCATAGCTCACACCGCGCCGGCGCCGACCAACCTCGCCTACACGAGCTACCTGCTCGCCACGGTCCACGGAGGTTCCTACGCGGAGGGCGTCGCTGCTGTGTTGCCCTGCTACTGGATCTACTGGGAAGTCGGCAAGGAGCTCGTGAAGCGCGGCTCGCCCGACCCGCGCTACCAGCGATGGATCGACACCTACGGCGGGGACGAGTTCGGCGCGGTCGTGCAGGAGGTGCTGGACGCGACCGATCGTCTCGCCGGCGCTACCGGCGCACTCGAGCGGGACCAGATGTTCCAGAGCTTCGGCACGACGGCCCGCTACGAGTGGATGTTCTGGGACATGGGCTACCGCCAAGAAGCCTGGCCCATCTGAAGGGCCAATTCGGTAATGCGAAGTGGGCAGGGGCGGGGTCGAACCGCCGACCTTCCGCTTTTCAATTGGTCGTGGGGGTGTTCGCGGCTGTTCGTCGCTGATCGCTGCTGCCGGCATCAGTGCAGGTCAGACCCCGGTTTCTGTCGTCGGCGGTCAGCGACGCACTCCTGCGAATTTCGACGAACTCGGCCACCAATTGAGACCAAAATTGAGACCACGAGAGCCGCAGATCCTGTCCGCGAGCCAAGTCACCCAGGGTGACCGCGGGGCCAGTAACGGTGGGTGATCGGTGCCGGCGCCGGACACCCGTGAAGCCGGCAGGCCCGTCGACGGAAGTGCGGTTATCCAGCACGTACCGGTTGTGCCACCGAGGCCGGCCACCCGGCGCCTTCTCTCACTCACGAACGTGATCAACCTCGCGCCTCTGGCGGCATCGCCCCGCTCAGTTGCGGCCGCAAAGCCTCGAAGTTGATCACGTTCGTGAGCTGTCGGGAGGTGCCGATCACCAGCATCCGCGACGCGGCGGCAAGCCAGAGCGTCGAGTAATCCAAAATATGTTCGCAAAGCGGACGGGTGATGAACAGTCGGTAGCCGTCTCTAGTGCGCGATTGGCACGGAGCGGTCGGCCGGAGTTCGACGCCGACGACTGACACCAGCAGTACCTCGCAAAGGCGTGGCCGAGGTTCCGGGGGAGTAGCACTTGCCGGGCGGCCTGACCGACTTGTACGATTCGTACATGACGGAGCTGGCGGTTAGCGCCGCGCGCGATCACCTGGCCGATGCCATTGATGAGGCGCGGCGCTCGGGCGAGCCCGTTTATGTGACACGGCGCGGCAAGCGTGTCGCCGTGCTCATGGATTCCGAGGCGTTCGAGCGGTTGGTCGAGGCGGCCGAGGATGCGGTCGATCGCGTCGAGCTTGCGGCAGCGCGTGACGAAGACGACTACGTGCCGTGGGATGAGGTCAAGGCCGATCTCGGTCTCGCGTGAGCTACCGCGTCGAAGTCAGCCGGCGCGCAGCGAAATCCCTACAAGCGTTGCCGCGCAAGGAGCAGCAGCGAGTAAGAGCCGTCATCGATCTGCTTGCCGACAATCCGCGGCCGCCAGGTTGTCGCGCGGTGGCCGGCGAGGACCGCGCTTTTCGAGTGCGATCGGGTGATTATCGAATCGTCTACGAGGTGCACGACGATCGTCTGGTCGTTCAGGTTGTGTGCGTCGGGCATCGGCGTGACGTGTTTCGCTGACTGCAGCGCGCCGCCACCAGCAATACCTCGCAAAAGAACCGCAGGCCGAACTTTGGCTCTGAAATCGGAAAGGCGCCGCATGCCATGTCGGGTTCCGCATCCAAAATTCACGGCCACGGGGCGAGGGTGAAGATCAAGCCGGTCGACCCGGAGCATCCGGACGCGCGGCGCTGCTTGGCGGCGTACGTCGCTGAACTCAACCGCCGCTCGACGCGCGGCTTCGATCCGTCTGTAGGGGCTACCGCCCTTCCGGAGGAGGTCCGCCCACCCGCCGGCCAGTTCTTTGTCGTCTACCTGCGGGGTGAGCCCGTCGGCTGTGGCGCGGTCAAGCATCACGCCGATTCGCCCGCGGAGATCAAGCGCATGTGGATCTCGCCGGAAGCGCGCGGGCTAGGGCTCGGCCGCCGGCTGTTGGCGAAACTCGAGGCGTGCGCGCTGTCCGGCGGCGCACGCATCGCGCACATCGAAACGAATGCAGACCTCATCGAGGCCCTCGCCCTCTACCGGTCCACCGGCTGGGTTGAGGTCCCCGCTTTCAACGACGAACCGTTCGCGGATCATTGGCTCGAGAAGTCGCTGGGCTAGTGCACCGACGCTTCCACGTATCCCGACCGTAGGTTGGTCGCATGCGGGAGAAACCCTTGGCGCCAAGGCCAGTGACAGAGCCCGCGGCGAGCCGCTTACCGCTGCACGCTCCGAACCGTGACGTGATTCTGTCGGCGCATGCCGCTGCTCTGGAGCGCGGCGATGCGGGCTACGGCGATCCTGACTCGGGGCTGTTCGTCCTGACGGCGCAGTTCCTGGCTGACCGAGGGACGTGCTGTGAGCGTGGGTGCCGCCATTGTCCGTACGTCGTGTAGCTGCCCGCTGCGCGACAGCTCCCTCGCTGAATCCCACCGCGATAGCGAAGATCTGCGTCGCGGCAGTGACGCGACCGTCCAGACGTCTCGGCACGGCGGGACGTAGTCAGTTCGGATGGTTCCACGAGAGCGGGGTTGACACTCGCTTGAATTCTAATAACTTGAATTCAAGTCGTCTGCACCGGCAGCGACCAGGCGCCAGGGAGGGCCCATGACCACTGTGGCAGTGCGACACCACGTCGCCGACTACGACACGTGGAAGACCGGCTACGACGAGCACGGGGCCGTCCGCAAGCAGAACGGCTGCACCGGCGACATGCTGCTCCGCGACGCGAACGACCCCAACGAGATCCTCGTGCTCACGTTCTGGCCGTCAGCCGCTGACGCGCAAGCATTCGTCACCGATCCACGTTTGCCCGAGGCCATGCAGCAGGCCGGTGTCACCAGTGAGCCGCGCATCGAGATCTACGAAGAGACCAGATCCTGAGCCGGTCGCAGGAACCGAGGAAGGGGAGGGGTGACCGGCGTCGTCCCTCCCCGCCGGGCAATGCAACGCCTTGGATCGTCGTCGACGACGGCTTCGAGGACGAATACCCAGGAGCCGACCGGCTGGCCACTGAGTGCTATGCGAACGTCGTGCGCACCGGTGACAGGTTGATCGCTCTTCACGACAAGCAGGCTTGGGACGACTACCGACTGTCCGGAACAGGCAAACAAGCGCTCGCCGTCCTCGACGGTGCCGACACACCGCTCGAACCGAGCGTCATCGCCGAACGGCTCATCATCACGACCGGCAGCATGACCTCGATGCTCAACACGCTCGAAAGCCGTGGCCTCATCCGCCGTACGCCGCACCCAGCCGACCGGCGCAAGCTGCTGATCGCAATCACCCCCAAGGGAAGAGCGATCGTCGATGACATGCTGCCTTCACTTCACAGTCGGGAGCGCACCATCATCTGCGACGCGCTGACCGAGACCGAGCAGCGCAAACTGTGCCTGCTGCTTGCGAAAGTCCAAGCCTCTGTCGAACGACA
>DASSEQ010000114.1:0-8544 GCA_035695245.1 Mycobacteriales bacterium
CCGTTTGCCAACCCGGGCAAGGAAAACCCGTTCGGGGTCATGAAGGATCTGCAGGAACGCATGCAGGCGCTCGTCGGCATCATCCGTCGCGCGGAGGAGCTCGAGCAGGCCCTGGCCGAGATCGACAAGCTCAAGGAGCGGGCCAAGCACGTGTCGGTGCGCGGTCTGGGCCGTGAGTACAACCCCGGCTGGAACACAGCGCTCGACCTGCGCTCGATGCTGACGGTGTCCGAGTGCGTCGCGAAGGCGGCACTCGAACGCACCGAGTCCCGCGGCGGTCACACCCGCGACGACTATCCGGCCACCGACTACGACTACTGGGGCAAGATCAACCTCGTCCTCACTGAGAAGAACGGCAAGATCCAGCTGGATCGAAAGCCTCTTCCGGAGATGCCGGACGAGCTCAAAGAGCTCTTCGAGGAGACGCATTAGCCGTGGGTTATGACCTGAACATGCGAGTGTGGCGCGGTGACGCCACCGGCGGGGGGTTCGCGTCGTACGTCGTGCCCGTGGAAGAGGGTGAGGTCGTCCTCGACGCGATTCACCGACTGCAGGCCGAGCAGGTGCCGGATCTGGCCGTGCGATGGAACTGCAAGGCGGGCAAGTGCGGGTCGTGCTCGGCGGAGGTCAACGGCAAGCCGCGACTGATGTGCATGACCCGGCTGTCGACTTTCGACCCGACCGAGACCATCACCGTCACGCCGATGCGCACCTTCCCGATCATCCGCGACCTCGTCACCGACGTGACGTTCAACTACGAGAAGGCGCGCGAGGTGCCGGCGTTCGCGCCGCCGCACGACAACGCGGGCGGCAAGTTCCGGATGGCGCAAGTCGATGTCGAGCGCGGGCAGGAGTTCCGCAAGTGCATCGAGTGCTTCCTCTGCCAGAACACCTGTCACGTCATCCGCGACCATGACGACAACAAGCAAGCGTTTGCCGGGCCGCGTTTCTTCATCCGCTATGCCGAGCTCGACATGCACCCGCTGGACACCTTGGACCGCCGGCGCATGGCGCAGGAGGACGAGGGCCTCGGCTACTGCAACATCACCAAGTGCTGCACCGAGGTCTGCCCCGAGGGCATCCACATCACCGACAACGGCATCATCCCGCTCAAGGAGCGGGTGGTGGACACGAAGTACGACCCGGTCCTGATCCCGTTCCTCGGCCGCAGGCGCGGTCGCCGTCCGGTCGGCCCGGCCGGCGGTTTCGGCCCGTCGCCGATCAAACGGCCCGGCGCGCCGGCGAGTCCGTCGCCGGCGACGACCGACGTCGCGGCGCGCACCGCGACGTTGGCTCCGGCGCTGACCCGACCGGCCGCAACCGAGCCGACCGGCCTCGGTCCGGCCATTCCGGCAGCCGCGGAGCAGGCGAAGATGGCCGCGCCGTACGCCGTTGCCGCCGGCGGTGTCGGTCTGCTGCTCTGGGCGCTGCGCCGCCGCCGCAAGTAGCTGCGGCAATCGCCGGATACGGCCCATAGAACGTAGCTATCTCGCGATTGCCGGCGGGTCCACCAGCCGAACACCGGGGGGCATCCCGCGTCCCGCGTGGATCTGGTAAGTCCGTTCGAGCCTCGACAGCAACGGACCGCCCTCGCGGATCTGACTCCTCGTCGCGCCTTGCGCGACCAGACCGGCGGCAATCATTCGAGCGCGGCGCGCTTCGGTGTCCTCGAACTGCTCGCCCCAGGCGTGGTACTTGCGACCGAGCACCTCCTCCACCATCCCGGCGTCCGGCCACAGCGCGTCTGGGCAGACGTAAGGAAGACCGTCGCCGAGGTCGAGCCACTGGTTCCAGATCGGCTCCGGCAGCACGCGGCTGGTGAGCAGGAGCTTGCGATTGTCGTTCTCCAGCGGAGAACGTACGCCGACGCCGACCGCGACCAGGGCGGTGTCGAGGCGGCGGCACCACTTGTCCCCAAGCCGCTGCCGCGCCTCCGTCAACGAGGCGATGGTCACGCGATTGCTCTGCAACGCCCGCGACAGAATGGCAATCGCCGATCGCACGGAGTCCGCGCCACGGGCAGCAACGAGCACTCCGGTGGCGAGATCGACGAACGGCACAAGCCCCCATGCCCCGACTTGGATCTCTGCGGATGCCCGCCGTACGACGACGAAGCCGCGCGAGCGCGCCGTCGAGTCGGTCGGCGCAACCGCGTGCACGCGGTCGCTGGGCCGCCCGTCGAAATGCAGTCCGTGCCCAGCGCAAGCATCGAGGCCGTCGATCGCTCCTTTCTTGTCAGTCCACAACCACGCGGCAACGAGGAGCTGGCTGCGGCTTGGCAAGCTCGCGGATGTGAGGACGATGCCGGGCAGCAGGCGACGCCATTGGCCTCGCTGCACGCGATTATCGATCGCTCGTCGGCTGTAACCGCCGGCCATAAGCTGAACGGTGGTCGCGACTAGGTCCTGGCGGCGGAGCAACGTCAGAAGTTCGGCGCTCGGCTTGAGGGTGCGGGGCATATGACAAGGGTTGCGGCCGAAGGCGCTGATGCGACGTACGTCAACGCGATCTGTGGACCGCGAACCAATCGCGGGTTATCCACGCTCTATGGGCCGTATCGCGCGATTGGAGGCGGCTAGGTGAGGCAGACGGCTGGTAGGTCGAACCAGCGGAGCGATTCGAAGTCGTCGCCGAGGCCTGCGGGCGCCGCGTAATCCGGTTCGCCGCGACCGGCCGCCAGGCGCTGCGCGTCCCGCAGGTGCTCGGCGAGCACTGATACGTCAGCGGTGCGGTGATGCTGCGGATAGACCATGGTTCCGGTTGCTGAGTCATACGTCACGTCGTCCAGGCGCAGTGGCGGCTCGACCGGACCGGCTCTGTGGTGCCACAAGCCGGTCACGGTGTCGAAACGGTAGTCGGGCAGGAACTTCCCGCCGTGCCGCGCGACGAACGACACCGCGTCGATGATGTAGTCGGCGACCTGCTCGTCGAGGAAGTAGGTGAAGTTCACCCGCACCCAGCCGGGCTTGATGCCCTCGCAGCCATGCGTGATCTCGCGTTCGAAGGCGTGCGATCGCTCGAGGTCGATTCCGAGCAGCCGATGCCCGTACGGTCCCGCACAGGAACATCCGCCGCGCGACTGGATGCCGAACAAGTCGTTGAGCAGTGCAACAACGAAGTTGTGATGCAGGTAGCGCGCACCCGACCGGCGTACGACGAAAGACACGATCGACAACCGCTCGGCGTCGACGTTGCCGAGGATCTCGATCGCCGGTTCGCGCGACCAAGCCTCCACGGCGCGGCGCAGCAGCGCCTCTTCCGCCTCGCGAATGACCGGCACCCCGACTGCTTGCTTGAGCTGGAAGACGAGGCCGGCGCGGATCGACCCGACGATGTCGGGTGTGCCGCCCTCCTCGCGCGCGATCGGGTCGTCGACGTAGACGTGCTCGTACGGGTTCACGTAGGCGACCGTGCCGCCGCCGGGCACGGTCGGCACCGCGTTGTGCACGAGCTGTCGGCGTACGGCGAGAACACCCGGAGTGCCGGGCCCGCCGATGAGCTTGTGCGGCGACAGGAAGACCGCGTCCTTGTAGGCCAACGGATCCGACGGCGGACACATCGAGATGTCGACGTACGGCGCGGCAGCAGCGAAGTCCCAGAACGACAGTGCGCCGTGCTCGTGCAGCAGCCGGGCGACCCGGATCGTGTCGGTCACGATGCCGGTCACGTTGGAGGCGGCCGAGAACGAACCGATGCGCAGCGGACGGTCGGCGAACTCGCGCAGCCGCAGTGTCAATGCAGCCAGGTCGAGATGCCCGTCGTAGTCCTCCGGGATCTGCACAACGTCCGCGATCGACTCGCGCCATGGAAGCTCGTTGCTGTGATGCTCGAACGGACCGACGAAGACGACCGGCCGCTCGGACGCCGGCGGGCGAGCGGATCCGGCGACCGGGGTCTGTCGCAGCTCGAGGATGCGCACCAACTTGTCGACGGCACCTGTCGTGCCCGAACCGGTGAAGATGACAAGCGTGTCGTCGTCGCCGCCGAGCGCCTCGCGGATGATCCGGCGCGCGTCCTCACGCAACCGCGTGGTCTGCAGCCCGGTGCCGGACGCCTCGGTGTGGGTGTTGGCATATCGCGGCAGCACCTCGTCGCGAATGAACTCTTCGATGAAGGTCAGTGCGCGACCGCTCGCGGTGTAGTCGGCGTAGGTCACCCGGCGCGGGCCATAAGGGCCGTCCATCAACGTGTCGTCACCGATGACCGACGCGCGAATGCGGTCAAGCAGCGGTGACCGGGGGAGACCCACGTCTCGATGGTAGGCAGCGGCGCGGAAGTATGGCGTGATGCATGACCTGGGCGAGTTGCAAGCCATCGCCGAACAACTCGCCCGCGCCGCTGCTGACGTCATCCGCAACCGGCCCGCTGACTTGCATGCGCAGAGCAAAACGACGCCGACGGACACCGTCACGATCGTGGACAAAGCGGCCGAGCGAGTGATCATCGACGGCTTGTCGGCGATGCGGCCGGACGATCGCATCGTGGCGGAGGAGAGCGGCGACAGCGAGCACGAGGGCGACGTGACCTGGTTCGTCGACCCGCTCGACGGCACGGTCAACTACCTGTACGGGTTGCCGCCCTACTCGGTCTCCATCGCTGCGGTCGTCGCCGACCAGCCGGTGGCGGGCGTCGTCATCGACGTGTCGCGGGATGAGCTGTTCGCTGCCACGGCTGGGGGCGGAGCGACCCGCAACGGTGTGCCGATCCGTTGCGGCACGCAGGTCGACCCCGCACTGTCGCTTGTCTCGACCGGCTTCGCGTACGACGCACAGGTGCGCACCTGGCAGGCGGAAGTAATTCGAGGCGTGCTGCCGCGAGTCCGGGACGTTCGCCGGGCCGGTTCGGCCGCCGTCGATTTGTGCAACGTCGCCTGTGGGCGGGTCGACGCCTTCTTCGAAGCGGGGATGTATCCGTGGGACTGGATGGCCGGGTCGCTGATCGCCCGTGAGGCGGGCGCTCGCGTCGACGGCATCGGCGGTCGGCCGCCGGGCCGCCACGTGACGATCGCCGCCAACCCACGATTGTTCGCCGCGCTGGAGTTAGTCCTTGCCGATGCCGGGGCAGGAGACCGGACATTTACGTCGTAATCTGGATGTGATGGCCCGCTCCCAGAAGGCGGTGGTCGTTGCTGTCGTTGCCGCCGTACTGATCGCCTCGGGCGTCGCGTCAGCGTTCGCATTCGCCGGTCACGCGCGCGGTGCGCACCCTGCAGCGACGCAGGTGACCCCGAAGCCCGTGCGCGCGGCGCGGAGCGCAGTCCGCACCCTGCCGGCGTTGCGCCGGCTGACTCCACCGGACGCGATGGTGACGCTGCCGGCGCCGGTCACCGCTCATCAGCTGGCTCGGGTGAAGCACCTGTACGACGTGCGCGCGGTCGCCGTTGCCGACCAAGGCGACATGAACGTCGGCGGTCATCGTGTCCGCGTGCTCGGCCTCGCGCTCGGAGCGAGAGGCTTCACACCGCGATTCACGGCGGTTTCGCGACCGCTGTGGCTGTCGCTGTTGCGCGGCGACATGACGGTCGACTTCTCCCTCGCCGGCCGGATGCGCAATGCGCTCGGCGCGACGTTGCCGGTGAGTGGGCGTGGTGCCTCACTGCACTCGGTGCGGGTTGGCGCGTTCGCGACGATCGGGCTCGGTGCGACTCAAGCGCTGGTCGACTCATCGATGTCCGGCGCGCTGCGGCTCTCGCTGCATCGCGTGCTGATCGTGTCAGCTCCGGACCGCTCGATCGACGGGCTGCGCTCGGACCTGCAATGGGTGCTCGGCCCGCGTGCCCATGTGCACATCGTGCGACCGCAGCAGGTCAACCAGGCCGTGATCAGTGTCTACGCGCAGTCGGTCATCCCAGCCGGCTACCTGCGCCTGTATCGCGCTGCTGCGGCGACGTGCCGCGGCTTGCCGTGGACCGTCCTCGCCGCTATCGGCACCGTCGAGACGGGCAACGGCGCCAACACATCGACGTCGAGCAAGGGCGCGATGGGACCGATGCAGTTCTTGCCGTCGACATTCGTCGCTTATGCGGTCGACGGTGACGGCGATGGGGTCGCCAACATCCAGGATCCGGCGGACGCTATCTACTCCGCCGCGCGCTATCTCTGCGCATGGGGCGCCGGCCTGGGCGGCCAGTCGCTCTACGCCGCGATCTTCGCCTACAACCACGCGGACTGGTACGTCCGCGCAGTGATCCGCCTCGCCGTCGCCTACTCCTAGCCGAGCATCGCGCCAAGTTCGGGAGGGGTCAGCGGTAGCGGCCGTAGCGGATGTCACCGAGCTTCGCTGCGACCTTGGGCAGCCACTCAGGGCGGTCGAACGACATCATGTCCGGGCCCAGCGTGCGGCGCTGACGGGTGATGGCCTTCGCCCGGGTGAACTCCTTCAAGCCGTCTTCTCCATGAATGCGGCCAAAGCCTGACTCACCCACTCCACCGAACGGCAACGCCGGGAAACCTGCGTAGGCCAGCACCGCATTGATGCTCGCCATCCCGCTCCGCAGCCGGCGGGCCGCGTCGTACGCACGCTTCTTGCCGAAGACAGCGGCACCGAGCCCGTACGACGTCCGGTTCGCCTTGTCCACTGCCTCGTCCAAGTTCTTCACGCGAGCTACCGGCAGTACGGGACCGAAGGTTTCTTCGCGCATGACGCGGGCGTCTTCCGGCACATCGACGAGGATCACCGGGTCGATGTAGGGCGCGCGCACGGAGTCGCGACCGCCGACGAGTGCCTTCGCGCCGCGGTCGAGCGCTTCGTCGATGTGTTCGCGCACGATGTCGAGCTGCCGTGGCATCGTCATCGGACCGATGACGGGGTTGTCGCCACCGGACTTGACGTCCTTGGCGGCGTCGGTCAGCTCGCGCACGAAGTCGTCGTAGACGGAGTCGACCACGTAGACCCGCTCGACGCCGATACACGTCTGGCCGGCGTTGGCGCAGGCACCCCAGAGCGCTGCGCGCGCAGCAGACTTCACGTCGGCGTCGTCGTCGACGAGGAGTGCGTCCTTGCCGCCGAGCTCGAGCAGCACGGGGGTGAGCGTCTCGGCACACGCGGCCATGATCTTGCGCCCTGTCGGCGCCGAGCCGGTGAAGGCAATCTTGTCCACGCCGGCGCGGCACAGCGAGGCGCCGGTCTCGCCGAAGCCGGTGACGACCTGGAAGACCGGTTGCTCCGGCACCACTTCACGGAAAGCGTCGGCGAGGAAGACGCCGACCGCGGGCGTGAACTCGCTCGGCTTGAAGACAACGGTGTTGCCGGCGGCGAGTGCGTAGGCGATCGATCCCATCGGCGTGAAGATCGGGTAGTTCCACGGGCCGATCACCCCGACGACACCGAGCGGCTGATATTCGAGCACCGGCGTCACGCCGGCCAACATGACCGAGCCTTTGACCTTGCGCGGCTTCATGATGCGTTCGGCGTTCTTGGCTGCCCAGGCGATGTGTTCGAGCGCCAGGAAGTGCTCGAGGAATGCGTCGACTCTGGGTTTGCCGTTCTCGCGCGAGACGAGGTCGAGCAGCTCTTCTCGACGCCGAGTCAGGACCCCGGCATACGCACGAAGCCGCTTGCGTCGCTCGTCAAACCCGATGCCTTGCCACCACTGTGCGGCCTTGCGGGCACGCTGCACCGCCTCGCGCACCTCGGCTTCGGTGTGCACGGGCAGTGTCGCGACCACGTCGCCGGTCGCAGGTGCCAGCGAATCGAATGTCTGCTCACCGCTGGTGCGGGCTCTGTCCTCGGTTACCGACATGCCTGCCATTCTCCGGACCTGTCAGCACCACCCGACCCTGGGGGGTCACAAGGCGCTGACAAGTTGCGCTTCGGCCGGGAAAATTGCGAGTTGTGACGCAACGACCGTGGCGCCCGATCGCCGCCTTGACGTGCCTGGTGCTGCTTGCGGTCGTGGTCCTGCTGATGGGCATTGGCGCGCTGGCAACGGCCGAGCATCCGACCGCGCACGGCGGCAGTCGCGGCGGAAACATTGCTCTTGCTGTCATCAGCGTCGTGATGTTGGCGGCACTGATCTACGCCATCGTGCATCTCGAGCATCGGATCAGGCACAACCGCGCCGTCGGTTCCGGGTTGGCGGGAATGCCGCCCCCACCCTTCTTGTCGCTGGGTCGTCGTGGGTCTCGCCGGCACGGACCGGTGTCGATGGGTCTTTGGTCCGTGGTGATGGTCGGCGGCGCGGTGCTCATGTTCGTGCTCGCCGCCAGCACCCACACCGCCGCCGATCGCTCGCACCAAACGCAATCACACGGCCTGCCGACCGTTGCGGTCGTCGACTTCGTGCAGCACGTCGCTCATCACGGCAGGTACTCGACCTGGTACACCGCGCGGATCACGGTGCACGAGGCGTCCGGCGCGGTGACCGTGGTGCACGATCCGCACGACACCGACCTCGGCGTCGGCATGCAGGTGCAGATTCTCGTCGACCCCGCCGACAGCGGCTACGCGGAGTTCCCGGGCCAGCCCGCGGCGACGACCGCAGGGTGGGTTCTCTCGATTGTCTTCGGAATCGGCTTCCTGCTGTTCGGCGGCTTCGGGTTGCGA
>DASSEQ010000115.1:0-26286 GCA_035695245.1 Mycobacteriales bacterium
ACGTTCGGCGACGACGACCCCGTGAAGCGATGCCCCGGCGTCCTGTGGAGCCGCGACACCCTCGGCTACTGGCGCTGGCGGCTACGCCGCGTAGTCAGACGGGCGGTGAGCGCTGATGCCTGAACCGTCACAGAACAGGCAGGGGACGATGACCGCGCAACTCGAGTTCCCGACCGTCGACGAGGTCTGCGCACTGGTCGTCGGCGACCCGGTGCACGAGCGCGAACGTGAGGCCGTCGTTGCCGCGATCCGCAGTGACGCAGCTGCGAACGACGGTCATGTCGACCCGAACCGCGTCCGAGAGCTCGTGCCGGCGTGGGTTGGTCCCCGGGTCGTAAGTGCGACCTACAACGCGCTGCGCACGCGACGGCTACTGATCCCCGCCGGCTGGACGACCAACACCGACCGACGCGGACGCAACGTCGGCAAGCCCATCCGCACCTACACATGGCGAGGCGAGGCCGCATGACGGAACGGAAGGCACGATCGGTGCACATCACGGTGCCTGATGGTGCGGCGCATCTCACGACGGTCGAGGTTGACGGCGAGATGCTGCCCGTCGTCGGCTTCACGCTGCGCGTGATGGGCGACGGCACGAAGACCCTCGACCTGGCACTCGACAGCGGCTTCTCGCTCGAGATGACCTCGACGTTCGATCAGGTGCGTGTGTCGTGACCGAACAGAAGACAGGTTCGGTGCGCCTCGGTGAGCGCTACGAGGACACCGTCACGGGCTACAGCGGAGTCGCGCCGTCGCGCACCGAGTACCTGCACGACGCACCCAGCGTTCGGCTCACGCGCGCGAACACCGAAGGCGTGCCTGAGGACGTCTGGCTGCCAGAGGGTCGATGCGAGGAAGTCGTCCAGGCGCAGCCTGTCGGCGCTCGGATGGTCATGCCATGACGATGCCTACACAGGGCCGCTCCGTCCGGCGTGTGAAGCGGGACCTGCTCGCTGTCACGCATGAGGTCGAGCGGTTCGCCGCGCAGACGACCGTCCTCCTCCTGCTGGTCGGCCTGGTCGCCACCGCCGCGCTCGTCCTCTCGATCATCGGACTCTCGACATGACCGCCCGCGAGATCCCAGTCGGCACGCCAGCCGCCATTCCCCTCGCGCCTTCCGACGAGCGCGTCCTGCGCGAGCTGAGAACGACGAACGACTTGCTCCGGCGTCTCGTCCGAGTCATGGAGGAGCAGCGCACCGCGCAAGCCATGACGATCGGTGAGGCCGTCAACGAGACGCGCGGCTACATCTCCTCGTACCTGCGCGGGGAGGCGAGCAAGGCCCGTCGGCAAGGTCACCTCAGCGCGCACGCTGCGCTGGAGCGAGCTGCGGACCAGGTCGACGAGGACACCGTAGACCTCCCACCTAAGCCGAGTTCGGTGCGTGATCCGCCGTGAAGTCAGCACCGATTCCGATGGCCTCGCGCTGCAGCTGCTGCAAGCGTCGATTCACCATCGCCGGCGACAGCGCTCATCGCGTCTCAGCGCCCGATCCTCACAGCGGCAAGCTCGCCGCCTGGTGCAGGGCGTGCGACCCGTGGGCGGATCCATCACTGCCGATGCCGCGACCCGGCGTCGACCCGTGCACTCACCTGGAGGTGGCATGACTGAGCGGGACGCCCTGTGGGAGTTCCACCGTGCCCTCGAGGCCGAGCGCCGCCACGCGAACCCCGAACGAACTCGTCGCGAAGCGTTGCTGCGACCTGCTTCCCCCGAAGCGATCCAAGAACTCGTCGACGCCGTAGCGCCGCGAGTGACGACGGCAGACAACAACATCGTCCAGTTCAACCACCGGCGGCGATCCGCATGAGCATGCTGGTGCACAACTGGGTGATGAACACCGACCGACGGGCTCGAGCGAACGACCTGCTCGTGCTCCTGGCCGTCGCCGACGAGGCTGATGACGACGGCTACGCCTACCCGAGCTTCCGCACCCTTGCGGCCAAGGCGCGCATCGACAAGGGCACCGTTCCCGACGTCGTCCGCCGGCTCGAGCGCTCTGGGCACCTGCTGGTCAACCGGCCGGAGCGACAAGGCCGAGGCCACTACAACCGCTACATCGTCGTCATGGACCGTCATGTCGGCGAGCTGCGCGACCGCTATGGCTGGGTGCCGTCCCTGCCTGTGGACCAGGGCTCCGACACCGACTCTGAGCCTGTGGATACGACGGGTACCGCCCCGGCAGAAGGGGGTCGGAATGCCACCCTTTCCGACCCTGAAAAGGTGGCAGAAGGGTGGCGAAAAGGTGGCGAAAAGGTGGCGCCAGACCCGTACTGTCCCCGTCCCCTAACCCAGGACCCAACTTCAACAGCTGACCTTGCGAACGGACCTGCACCTGGTTGCGTCGACCTCACCGTTGTGGACAACCGGATCGACATGGTTAGGCGCCGGCTCGCTTCGCTCGCCCCGCACCTAAGCGTCGTTCGGTGGGACCTCACGGCACAGCAGGTGCGCGAGCTCCGGGTGCACATGGCGGCGTGGCCAACCGATGCCGATGCCGCCGACGAGTGGGCGCGTGCGTCGATCGACAGCGTCCAGCATCATGGCGAGATCCCGCGGTCAGCTCGGGCGTGGAAGGCACTCTGGCTGCAGCTCGACCCGCCGGCGGACGTCGCCGGTGGCGTCATGTGCACCGACCACGCCCTCGGTGATCTCGCTGTCCCGAAACGGGTCTGCGCCGTGTGCCGCTACGACCTGGTCACAGCGTCATGACGTCGCGTCCTGGCGACTCATCCCCGGCCGCTTATGAGCAGTTGCTCGCGGAGTGGCGGGAGCAGCAGGCCCAGCGTGGCATCGACCGCTATCCGTTCGCTGCGGACGAGGGCGAGCGGTGTGAGGTCGTGCGGCGCGCGAAGGGCAATCCGTTCGACGGTAGCGACTGGACGATCCTCTACCGCTGCGGCAAGCGGAAGGGTCACGAAGGTCGCCACGACTGCGCAGATGAGGGCTGGTCGATGAAGTGGAGCACGCCATGAGCGACCGCTCGCCAGAGGCCGCGTATCCGACGGAAACGATCACGCTCTCCTACGCGGAGCGGGCTAACGGCGTCCTGTGGACGATCACAGCGAACGAGGAGCCGGTCGCGTCGGGATGGGCGTTGGACGTGCAGCAGGCTCGTCGTGAAGCACATACCCGGCTTCACGTCGCCCGACGTTGGCTCCTCGGGACCGACGATGCCTGAACCGTCATCTTCCGACCGAAGGAATCAGGCGGAGGTGAACGCCTAGACGACCTTGACGTGCGGGCGTTGGCGGTGCGGCTACACCTATCCGACGCCCGAGACAGCACCGACCGAACCTTCGACGAAAGGACGGTGCCGCCTTGGGCGCGCACGACACTACCCCCGAGACCCTGACAGCCTCTGCGATCCTCGCGGCGGGTCACGACCCTGAAGCAATGGCCATCGCGACCTTCTTGGCGCGCTACACCGGCCACACGAAGCAGAACTACACGACTGACCTCAAGCACTACATGCGTTTCTGCCGCAGCAACGGTCTTGGAATGCTCACCGTCGAACGTGGCCATCTTGAGATCTACATCCGCGAGATGGAGCTCGCCGGCTATGCCGAGTCAACCATCGCTCGCCGGTTCGGCACCGTCTACTCGATGCTTGAATACGCCGAGATCGACGATCGCATCCCGAAGAACCCGGCCCGCAAGGTCGCACGACCGAAGGTCCACTCCGACCGGCAGAAACGGCCGTTCTTCACCCTCGCTGAAGCAATCTCAATCATCAATCGGGCCCGGCACAACGTGACCGTGCTCGATGCCCGCGCCGAACAGTTGGCGCATGCGGTCACCGCGGTCGACCGTCGCCGCTACGAGCAGACACTTCGCATGCGACGGAGCGCCGTGCAGGACTTCACGTTGCTGCACCTGATGTTCGACACTGGCATGCGCGTAGGTGAGGTCTGCTCCCTCGACGTCGAGTCGCTGCACGTCGGGCACGGCGGCGCCTGGCTGAACTACATCCGCAAGGGCGGCAATCTAACCCGCATCGACCTGCCCGCCGACGTGCTGATGTCCGTCGTCCGGCACAACGAGATCAGCGGACGCAAGACCGGCCCGCTGTTCGTCACCCGCACCGGGCAGCGGATCCACCGCAGCAACGTCCAGTGGGTCATCACGCGGGTAGCGCGGCAGGTCGGCATTACGCGGCACGTCCCACCGCATGGCGTCCGCCGCGCGCACGCGGTCGCTGCGGAGCAGCTCGGCGCGAGCGAGTCGGAGCTGCAAGGGTCGCTGCAGCACGTCGATCCGCGCACCACGCAGATCTACCGGGTGGGGCGAAAGAAGGGATCGGTCGCACGGATGCTCGTCGCGGAGGCGCTCGCCACCTGACGGTCCCGGTGCTGTCCGTATTCGGACATCCATGGACCGAACGGACGCACATAACCACCCATCGTGACTATTCGGTGACGCGACGCTAGGCGATCGCCTGATCCGGTAGCACCATTACCGACGTGAGCCGATATGACTGGTGATGCTTCCCCCGGCGAATCACTGGCTGAGCAGCTCCTGGCCCTGCCGGGTCTGTATGTGGGGCTGCTCGAGGCGTGCGTCGACCATGGCGCGCAACCATCGGAACAGGCGGTCGCCGGCGGCCGCAGCCGCGCGAAGAAGAGCGACCCGCTCGCCGCGCCCATCGAGTTGAACCTGACGATCCTCGACTTCCTCGCGGAGCCGAACGGCGATGGCCGGCTCGGCATGACGCGCAGCCTCATGGCGCTTGCGACCGTCACACGTGCGGCGTTCGGCGGCGCGACCCCTGATGGCATGGACCGGCACCAGACCGGCCTGGCGTACCTGCAGCATCTTGGCTTGTCGCATCGCCTGGACCTGACGCCGGAACGGTGGGTCGAGGCCGCGGCTGTCGCCGAGAGCGTGAAGTACCTCGTGGCACAGGCCGACCGCATCCGCGCCGGCGAGCACTGGACGGCCGCCGCCGCGCAGCACGTCGCTTCCATGTACGACGAGGCCACGGTCGGCATCGACGACAAGCTCTACGAGACCTACCGCGACTGGCGGACGGAGTCTCGGTCGCTGCTTGCCAAACGAGCCGAGCAACCCTGGGCCGAGGACGCGAGCGAGCGCTACGACGAGTGGCTCGAGCTCGTCGACCTGGCCGAGGCCGGCTACGCGGTCGACCGGGCCGAGTACGTCGGCAGGCACCTGGACTCGATTCGCCGCTGGTACAAGGCCGCGGCCGCCGGCGGCGAGCAGTGGGGCGACTTCCTCGCTGAGGAGGTCTACCGGCTGCACGCTCGGGCCGAGCAGCTGCTCGGACAGGCTGAGCAGCGCGGCAAGGTCGTCGACGAGGCCCCGTGCCCGTTCTGCGAGACCTACCAGCTCGTCATCGTCGTGCACCCCCCGTCACCCGCATGCGCTGCTCGCACCAAGGCGCAGTTGAGCGCGGGCGCTGAGCCGAAGCCGTGCCGCTGCTGCGGCGAGTTCGTGCAGTGCACCAGCTGCGGCCGCTCCTGGTCGCTGCGCGTGGATCCCGAGACAGGGCGAAGTGAGGCGTCGCTGACGTTCGCCGCGTTCCGGTCGAGCGGATGGATCCCGCGGCCCCGGGTCGAGCGCACAGAACACCAGTTCCGTGCAACTGCCTGACTGACCCGCACCTAACGCGACTTCGGGCGAAGCGCTTGACGCGCTTCGTTTCGTCGTGGACTCTCATGCGCGGACGACTATGTCGTCAGAAGCCCGGCCAGCGCGCCGGGCTTTCGCATGTCCGCCGGCTTCCAACCTTCCCCCTTGGGAGGCCGACGAGCGATGCAGTTGCCCGACATCGACCGCCAGATCGCACTTGCATGGAGCCTGCGCTCATCGGCAGGCATCGCCGCGACACTCGCGCGGATCGACGAGCTGCTCGACATGCGCCTCACCCAGCAGGCGCCTCCGCCGTATGCCGGCGAGTGCCAAGCCTGCCGATCGTCGGGCCACGACGCTCGCGCGGTCATCGTCCCGATGGCCACTGCTGCGGGCGTCGTGCGCCTGACGTGGTGCCGCCGCTGCGACACCCGCACCTGCGGGACGAGCAGCAAGCCCGGCTGCGGAGCTCATGTCACCGACCCGAAGGCGCTTCGGTGCCCCGAGTGCCAGCGGTTGCTCTGAGTCGTCAATGCCCGATCTTGTCGTCACCGTCAGTCACAATGGGGGAGCGATGACTCCGAAGGAAGCCGCGGCCGAGTTCTGGGCGACGATCGACGTCGTGCGGGACACGAAGCCTGTGCTCGCGCGGCACGAGAAGGCATCGAAGGTGCTCAAGGAGCACATGGCCGACAAGGGCATCGACACCTTCCTCGGCATCCACATGACGGAGACGAACGGCGGGCGGCGCCTCGACCAGGGCAAGGCGCTCGCGAAGTTCGGCGACAAGCTCAACGACTGCTTCGTCGACAGCATCCGCCGCGCGTTGATCCCGGTGAAGAGGCCGAAGAGCCTCGATCCCGCTGCCTGAGCCATGGACGCCACCGACCCGGTCGCATCGGGTCGGACCAGCCGTGAAGTCGAAGCCCTCGTCGAGAGCAACGTCCGGCTGGCCAGGTGGGCCGTCACCTCCACGACCCGATGGCCAGGCGAGTCCTACGACGAGATGCTCGCTGACGCGCTAGTCGGCCTGTTCGACGCTGCCCGCCGGTGGGACGCCGACAAGGCCTCGTTCCCCTGCTTCGCTGTACCGCGGATCCGTGGCGCGATCGCTGACGGTCGCCGCGAACGTGACCCGCTCACCCGTGGCGCCCGGCGCCGCGGCGAGCCGATGCCGTTGGCGCTCGACTACGCCATCCCGCGGCAGCGCGAAGGCGAGAACCTCACCCTCGCTGACACGCTCGAAGACCCGAACGACGACATGACCGCTCTGCTCGACCTGCTCGAGCAGCAGGAGCGCAGCGCCTGGCTCGCCGACAGCCTGTCCAGCCTGCGACCACAGCAGCGGCAGGTCATGGAAGGTCTGCTCGCCGGTCGGAAGCTGCAGGAGATCGGCGACGAGCTCGGGCTCACCGAGTCCCGGATCTCGCAGATCAAGAAGGCGGCGCTCGAGCGCCTGGCCTGTGCAGCGGCGGCATGAGCGACGTCGAGCTCGCCCATGCGGCAATCGTGTACTTCGGCGGCCGCGCCCGCGCCTGGCACATCCTGCGTTGCGACGACTGCCGCATCGACGCGCTCGGCGAGTTCATCGCATGCCCACGCTGTCCTGGAGGTCCGCATGACCTCGATCAAGGCCACCTGCCCGCGCGACGGAGAAGTCGAGCTCACATCGGGTGATGTCGCGCTGCGGGTCTGCCAGCAACGCGAAGCGCTCAGCCGCTACGAGTTCATCTGCCCCGTCTGCTCGGACGAAGTGTCGAAGCCGGCCGACGAGCACATCCAGGCGCTGCTCATCAGCGCCGGCGTTGCCGTCGAAGCGCTCGACATTCCGCTCGAGGCGCTCGAAGAGCACACCGGCGCACCGATCAGCTACGACGACCTGCTCGACTTCCATTTCGCGCTCGAGCGCCACAGTCTGCTCGCTGAGCGGGCCCGGCTCGGGTTATAGGACCCAAGCCCGGATAGATGGTCACGCAGCCCAGACGACGGCGTACCACCACCGAGCAGGGCCTCGGATGGGAGCACCAGAAGCTGCGGCGAAAGCTGCTGCCCAAGGCCTACGGCACACCCTGCGGGTACTGCGGTCAGCTGATGGTCAGAGGCCAGCCACTCGACCTCGACCACTCGACACCGCGAGCGTTCGGCGGCGTGAGAGGTGACCGCATGGTGCACCGCCGCTGCAACCAGTCCGCCGGTGGCCGCATCGGGGCAGCGATGACCAACGGCACGCTGCACAAGCTGCGCCGGCGCCGCACCTCGCGCTCCTGGTGACGCCGAGGGTGGGGAGGGACCCCCACCCCCCGCCACGCCCCTGACCCGCGCCACAGGTCGTCTCTCTCCCCGCACGAAAACCCGGCCGGACCAAGATCAACAAGGGGGTCCGGTGCCCCCGCGGAAGACCACCAAGGCCCCGGCGAAGCCCCGGTTGAGGTCCCCGAAGCCACCGGCAACCGACCCGACCGTGCCCTCCCGGCTCGGCGAGCGCGGCACCCGCTTGTGGCTCGAGCTCCACCCGGATGGCGTCACCCGCGATCCCGCCACTGACGCGCTCATCGAGGAAGCCTGCCGGCTCACCGACCGGCTCGACCGGCTCGACCTGCTGATCCGTGGCCAGGTCGACGACTGGCTCCGCGTCACCCTCCCCGCCGGCGACGGCACCGAGCTGCTGCTCGTCGTGAACCCGCTGCTCGCAGAGGCCCGCCAGCACGCCACCGCGTTGCGCGGCCTGCTGGCACCCGTGCTGAAGGCCCCCATCGAGAAGCCGAAGCAGGAGACCAGCCTTGCCGACCAGCTCGCGGCGCGCCGCGCTGCTCGGCGCACAGACACCACGGCTGCGAAGCGTCCCAGCCGCGCGAAGTAGCCGCGGCGAAGACGCAGCCGACCTCTGCGACGTCGCCGGCGTCGACCTCGACGAATGGCAGCGGCTCGTTCTGCACGACTCGCTAGGCGTCGCCGCCGGCGATCGATGGGCCTCGTTCGAGACCGCCCTCGTTGTGCCCCGGCAGAACGGCAAAGGCGAGGTCCTGCTCGCGCGCGAGCTCGCCGGACTGTTCCTGTTCGACGAGCGGCTGATCATCCACACGGCGCACGAGTTCAAGACCGCCGCCGAAGCGTTCCTGCGCATCAAGACCGTCATCGAAAACTGCGACGAGCTGCGCAAACTGTGCCGCAAGCCCCGCGAAGCCAACGGCGAGCAGGGCATCGAGACCCTCACCGGCAACCGGCTCCGGTTCCTCGCCCGATCCAAGGGCTCAGGCCGCGGCTTCTCCGGCGACCTGGTCATCCTCGACGAGGCTTACGAGCTCCCCGTCGCCGCGATGGGCGCGCTGCTCCCGACCATGTCGGCGAGGCCGAACCCGCAGCTCTGGTACGCCTCGTCCGCCGGCCACCCGCACAGCGACGTCCTGCACGGCCTGCGAGTCCGCGGCGCCGGCGGGTCAAGCCCCGGCCTCTGCTACCTCGAATGGTCCGCCCCGGACAACGCAGCCGACGACGACCCCGCCGCCTGGGCACAAGCGAACCCCGCGCTCGGCATCCGCATCCGTCCCGAGCACGTCCGGCTCGAGCTCGAAGGCCTCCGCGAAGCCGGCGAGGACGGCCTCCGCGAATTCAGGCGCGAACGGCTCGGCATCTGGGAAGACGAGACCGCGCTCGCTGTCATCGACGCCGCGACCTGGGCAGGCCTCACCGACCGCGACTCCACCATCGACGGCCGCGCCGCGTTCGCCGTCGACGTCACCCCAGACCACGCATGGTCATCGATCGCCGCCGCCGGCGGACGCCGCGACGGCAAAGCGCACGTCGAAGTCGTCGACCACCGACCCGGCACCCGCTGGGTCGTCCCATACCTGCAGCGACTCGTCGAAACCTGGCGGCCATACACGGTCGTGCTCGACCCGGCAGGCCCGGCAGGCGCACTCATCCCGGACCTGGACACCGCCAAGGTGCCCTACACGCTCACCACTGCCCGCGACGTCGGGCAGGCGTGCGGCGCGTTCTACACCGCTGCCACCCAAGACCAGCTGCGGCACCTCGGCGTCGGCGCAGATGACCAACCCGAGCTCGCCGCCGCCGTCGCCGGCGCGGTCAAACGCACGCTCGGCGAGGCCTGGGCGTGGGACCGCAAGAAGACCAACGGCAGCAACGCCGTCATCAGCCCGCTCGTCGCGACCACCTTGGCGCTCTGGGGCTACCTGACCAACCACAACGAGCAGGGCGGATGGCTGGTGATCCTTCCATGAGCGTCCGGCCGCGGCTCCGCCTCGACCGTCATGACGCCCCGACGCCAGCCGACGACGCGAGCGCTGTCGCGCTCGTGGACGCGCTGACGGCGAAGCTCAACACCTCTCGCACTGACCTCGAGCAGTGGGACCGCTACTACCGCGGAACCCAGCCGCTGTCGTTCCTGCACCCCGAGGTCGCGCTCACCGTCGGCGAGCGGCTCAAGAGCATGGTCGTCAACTGGCCGCGGCTCGTCCTCGACGCGCTCGAGGAACGGCTCGACATCACCGGCTTCCGGCTGCCCGGCCAGGACGCAGCCGACCAGGGCATTTGGCGGCTGTGGCAGGCCAACAACTTCGACCTCGCCTCCGGTCGATGCCACCTCGCTGCGCTGCGCCACGGCCGCGCGTTCGTCACGGTCTGGTCAAGCCCCGACCCGCAGCTGCCGCGGCTCGCGGTCGAGACCGCCCGGCAGATGACCGTCGACTACTACCCGGGTACCTGCGCCGTCCGGTACGCGCTCAAACGCTGGACTGATGGCTCGCTCGAGTACGCCAACCTCTACCTGCCGGACCGGATCACCAAGTACGTCCGCGGCGGCGAGATTGCGAAGACACCGGGCGCGCGCGAGGTCGGCGGCTGGGTCATCCGCGGCGAACTCGACAACCCGCTAGGCGTCGTCCCGGTCGTGCCGTTCCTCAACCGCTACGACCTCGACATGCCGGACGGCGAGTCCGAGCTCACCGATGTCGTGCACCTCGCCGACGCGATCAACAAGCTCGCCACGGACATGATGGTGGCCAGCGAGTTCCACGCGATGCCGCGCCGCTGGGCCACCGGCATCGAAGTGTCCGCCGGACCCGAAGCGAAGCGCGTCGAGGAGAAGGCGCGCAAGTACTGGGACGAGGCGATCGCCGGCCGCACCTGGCTCGCCGGCAAAGAGGTCACCCTCGGCCAGTTCGCGTCCGCCGACCTGTCGAACTTCACCAACGCGATCAACCTGCTCACCGCGAAGGCAGCGGCGCTCGCCGGTCTGCCGCCGCACTACGTCGGCATCACAGCCGACAACCCCGCCTCCGCCGACGCGATCCGTTCCGCCGAGGCCGCGCTGGTCAAGCGCGCCGAACGCAAGCAGCGCACCTTCGGCGAATCGTGGGAAGCCGTCATCCGGCTCGCGCTGCAGGTCCGCGACGGATCGCTCGACCCCGCCTACGCGGAGATGGAGACGGTCTGGCGCGACCCGCAGACCCCGACCGTCGCGCAGCGCGCCGACGCTGCATCCAAGCTGCACACCGCCGGGATCATCGACGTCGAGCAGGCGCAGGAAGACATCGGCTACTCGCCGCAGCAACGCCAGCAGATGGCAGACCGGCGCCGCAAGGCGCTTGCGCTGCAGGCCACCGCCGACATGCGAGCCCGTGTCGAGCAGGCGCTCGCGCTCATCAACGAGCACGGCATCGAAGAGAAGGTCGCGTTCGCCTCAGTCGGGCTCATCACCGCCCCGAAGGGCACGTCAGCCGGCCCTGAAGCGCCGGCGCCACCTGACGGCGACCCGCTCGACACCACCGCCGACACAGCCGCCGGCTGACGGACGGCACCCCTAGACCCACCCCGCGCACAGCGGGGCTACGCGAACGGCCAGCGGTCAATGGCCGGGTTCGAAAGGAAGCGCCATGCTTCGCACCTCCACGCCCTGGTTCCGGCTCAACCGGCACGACGACACCACCGACGGCAACACTGCCGTCACCGGTGCCGACACGACCGCGACCGGCGCTGCAGGCGGGTCCACGGACACCACGTCCACGGACACCAGCACCACAGAGAAGCTCCCGAAGTCGCAGGCCGAGCTGGACAAGCTCATCCAGGACCGGCTGGCCCGGCAGAAGGCGCAGTTCGCGGACTACGACGACCTGAAGACCAAGGCGTCTGAGTTCGACAAGCTCCAGGACGCGCAGAAGACCGAGCTCGAGCGGGAGCGGGAAGCCCGCACCGCCGCTGAGCAGGCCGCAGCCGACGCGCTCGCCCGCGCGCAGCGCACCGCACTGGCATCCGCCGTCGTCGCCGAAGCCGCCAAGGCAGGCGCCGTCGACCCGGACGCCGTGCTCGCGCTGCTCCCAGCCGACGCGGTCACCGTCGCCGACGACGGCACCGTCACCGGCGCAGCGGACGCGATCAAGGCGCTGCTCGAGGCCAAGCCGTACCTCAAGGGGACGGCCAGGCCGTCTGGCGACATCGACCAGGGCAGCCGCACCGACGCTCCGGCCGACTTCCGCAAGGCCGACAGCGCCACGCTCTCCGCTGAGCTGGCCAAGCTCGGGCTCCGCCCGCGCCGGTGATCCACGTCAAGGCCGTCATCGCTGACGGCCACACCTCGCTCGTCGTCGACGGCCACGAAGGCCATGTCGAGCAGGGACGTGTCTGCGCGGCAGCGTCCGCCGTCATGCACGCGGCGGTTCTCGGGCTACAGGAGCTCGCCCACCACTACCCGCACATCGTCACGATCGAGATCGAGGACAACGACACATGCTGACTCTGTCGCGCGCCTACTTCCGGCGCGCCTTCAACCACGACGTGCGCTCGTCGCTGCCGGCCGCCATCCAGGCCATCATGCAGAACGGGCTGCTCGTCCGCGCGTTCGAGGACGCGCTCGTCCCGCAGTTCCTCTACCCGCGCGCCGCGACGCAGCGCCCGTGGTCCGGGAACCTCGGTGACACCGCCACGTTCACCCGCGCTGGCCTGCTCACGCCGGTCACGACCGCACTGACGGTCGGCAACGACCCCACCGCCGCGACGTACTCGATCGAGCAGTACTCCGCGACGATGAACCAGTACGGCAACGCCGTCGACACCAACCTGCTGCAGTCCGCGATGACGCTCGCCAGCAAGTTCGTCGAGGACAACCAGATCCTCGCGATCAACGCCGGCCAGTCGCTCAACCGGATCTCCCGCACCAAGCTGTACAACGCCTACACGGGTGGCCGCACCTGGGCGACCGCGACGTCGTCCTCGTCCACCACGCTGCAGGTCAACAGCACGCAGGGCTTCGGCACTGTGCTCGTCAACGGCGTCCCGACCGCCGTGTCCGCCGGCAACCCGCTCAACGTCACCGTCAACGGTGTCGCCAACACGGTCACCGGCGTCACCGACGCGACCCACCTCGTCCTCGGCTCCGCGATCAGCGCATCCGTCGGCTGGGCGGTCGTCGCGGCCAACGCCCCGGTCAGCTACCGCCCGACCGGCTCGACCCGCTACGACCTGTCCGGCTCGAACACGGCCACGATGGCGCTGTTCCGGTCGGCGGTCGCGCGTCTGCGCAGCATGAACGTCCCGACGGTCGCCGGCAACTACGTCGCGCACATCGACCCGACGACCGAGGCGCAGCTGTTCGCCGACTCGGACTTCAAGCAGGCCTACCAGGGCCGCGGCGACTCGGCGGTCTTCGCCGAGATGTCGCTCGGTGTCTTCCAGGGCATCGACTGGGTCCGCAACAACGAGGCGCCGACCACCACCGACGGTGGCAGCTCGGCCAACCTCACCGTGCACCAGCCGCTGGTGCTCGGCGCGGACGCTCTGCTCGCGGCACCGTTCGCCAACATGGGCAGCCTGCTGTCCGAGGTCGAAGGCCCGCACGGCTCGATCCAGCTGATCGGCCCCGCAGACGGCGTGCAGGTCGCGCACATCGTGCGGCCGCCGCAGGACCGCCTGCAGCAGGTCGTCTCGTCCGCGTGGAGCTACGTCGGTGACTTCACCGTCCCGAGCGACGCCACCACCGGCGACGCGGCGCTCTACAAGCGCGCCGTGCTCATCGAGCACTGCTGAGTCCGGCGCCGGGGCGCGGGTCACACCGTGCCTGCGCCCGCGCCCCGGACGCCACTCACCACCCGACCACACCTTCGCGTCTGGAGCACCACATGCCCCCGAGAAGCCGCATGGCCGTCGACCCGCAGCCCGAGGACGCACCCACGGCCGACGCGCCCGTCGACGAGGCCGCAGCCGAGCCGCCAATCGCCGAGGAGACCCCCGCACCCGCAGAGCCGGCCGCAACGGTCGTGACCTGCGTCCGCGCGACCGAGGCGTTCACCGCCTCCTGGGGCTGCCAGCTGCTGGCATTCGCCAAGGGTGAGATCGCCCGCGGCGAGATCGCGGTCTTCCTCTCCACGGCCGGCGTCCCCGTCGAGCCCGTCGACGAGGACTGACCCGGCGTGCCCGCCGTCACCAGCATCGTCACGCTCAGTGACGCGCGGACACACCTGCACATCCCCACCGCTGACACGAGCCGCGACGTCGAGCTCCAGCTGTTCATCGACGGGCTGACCCCGGTCGTCGAAGGCATCGTCGGCGACGTCATCGGCCACTCATACACGGAGTGGTACGACGGGATGACCGACACGCTCATCCTGCGGCACCACCCGGTGCTCACCGTCACCACGTGCATCGAGTACGTCGGCACCGTCAACTACACGCTGACCGAGCAGTCACCTGACTCCGGCAACCCGCTCGACGCATTCGGCTTCTACGTCGACTACGACGCCTCGACCGTGCAACGGACCGCCTACGGCGTCCCGTCCTGGTTCGCCGCGCTGCCCTGGTGGACCTCACGCACGCCCGCCTGGTACGTCGCCACCCCGACCCGCATCGGGCACGGCAAGGGGCGGGTCAAGATCGCCTACACGACCGGTCGCACTGCAGTGCCGGCGAACATCAAGCTCGGCACCCTCGAGTTGATCCGCGCCAACTGGCAGCCGTCGCAGAACTCATCCGTTCCCGCGCTCGGCAACGGCGAGAGCCTCGACGACCAGCTGCCCCAAGGCGGATCTGTCGTCGACGGCTACCTGATCACTCCGCGCGCGATGCAGTTCTTCTCACCGCACGCTGCAAGCCGCGCGGTCGTCGGCGGCTCCTGATGGCTGGCACCGCACTCGCCGACGCCATCGACTACCTCGTCACCCTGTTCACGAACGCGGTCAACAACCTCGACCAAGGCTCCGGCCCCGCTCAGGTCTACGACGGCTACCCGGGCACGGACCGCACCGCCGACTTCATCGTCGTCGGCACAGGCAGCGACGCGGACGCCTCCACCGCCGCGCAACGCGGCTACGTCGAGCTCGGCGGCACCAACGCGCCGGGATCCCTCGGCGAAGAGTTCGTCGTCGTCAACTACGTGCAGGCGTTCCGGCGAAACGTCGACTACGCGCAGTCCGAAGCGCGCCGCGCCGCCGTCGCCCTCTACGCGCTGTGCGAGACCGCGCTGCGCAACGACCCGACACTCGGCGGCCTGACCACGCCGTTCCCCGCCGAGATCAGCACGCAGAACCTCAAGCAGACGACGCCGGAAACGGCCAACGAAGGTCGCTGGGCGCTCATCGAGTTCGGCGTCCTCATCAAGCACCGCTACTAGCGCGCTGCCCCCCACCCGTCGCGACGACCCGCTGGTCGCCGCGCGCATCACCACGCCCCCGAACACGCGAGGAGCTCTGCCGTGGCGCAGATCCGCAACAAGACCGACGAGGAGCGCTACGTGCCCGCGTTGCGCCTGCTCATCGGCGCCGGCGAGACCGCCGAGGTCGCCGAGGACGCGCTGCCAGGACTCCTCGACCAGACCGAGACCTGGGAGCTCGTGGCCGCCGCCAAGCCCCAGCCCAAGAGCGAAGGCAAGGAGTAACCGGCCATGGCCATCGGCACCGGCATCGGCGCTCAACTCGGCGTGTGCGCTGAGTCCACCGTCGGCACCATCAACACGACCGGCATGCGGTTCTACGAGTTCAACTCGGAGACCCTGTCGAAGACCAAGAACATCGTGCAGGGCATGGGCCTGCACTCGTCGGGCCTGTACACCCGGTCCTCGCGCCGCGCGTACACGACGCGCACCGCCGGCGGTCAGATCGTCCTCGACATCCCGACCAAGGGCGCCGGCCTGCTGCTCAAGCAGATGCTCGGATCGAGCGCGACCGCTGTCCAGCAGGGCGCGACCCCGGCGTACAAGCAGGACCACGCACCTGGAGCGGTCGGCCAGCAGGGCATGGCGCTGACCGTTCAGGTCGGCCGGCCGCAGACCGACGGCACCGTCAAGCCGTTCACCCTCAACGGCTGCAAGGTCTCCGACTGGGAGATCGCCTGCGCCGTCGGTGGCATCCCCGCACTCACCGTCACCCTCGACGCCTGGGACCAGGCGACCGCGACTGGTCTGCAGACCGCGTCGTACACGTCCGGGACGTCGGTGTTCAACTTCACCCAGGGCACCCTGCTGCTCGGCGGTACACCGTCGACCGCGAGCGGCGTCACGTCGATCGCGGGCGGTGTCGCCGTCGCCAACGTGAAGGCCGCGTCGGTCAAGGGCACCAACAGCCTCGCCACCGACCGGTACTTCTTCGGGTCGGCTGGCCTCAAGGCCGAGCAGGTCGAGAACGGCTACCGCAGCATCGGCGGCTCCCTCGAATGCGAGTTCGTCAACCAGGCCACCGTCTACGACGTCTTCGCAGCCGACACCTCACTCGCGCTCGAGCTCAAGTTCGTCGGCGCCAACATCTCCGGCATCTACAACTACACGCTCGACGTGATCGTCCCGGTCATCTACTTCGACACCGCCCCGGTCAACGTGTCCGGCCCGGACATCGTGTCGTTCAGCGCTGACTTCACCGGCTTGGACGACGGCACCAACAACCCGGTGCAGCTGTCCTACACCAGCACCGACACGTCCGTCTGACACCGAATGCCCATTCGGTTCGACACCGGCGACCTCAAGCTCGTCGCCGCCGAGCTGCGTACCGCCGGGAACAAGGTGCTCGCCGCGGAGATCCGCGGCGCGATGCGCGCGGAGGCGAAGGTCGCGGCCGACAAGGTCGCGGCCTCCGCCCGCGAGCAAGGCCTGGAGAAGGCCGCGGACAACGTCAAGACCCGCGTCAACTTCTCGCCGCGCAGCGTCCGCGTGTCGATCTTCATCCCGGCCAAGGTCGTCCCCTACGCGCGGCCACTCGAGTTCGGCTCGCAAGGCCGAAGCAACGGCGGCAGCGGCTCCGGCGGCGTCAACCGGCATCCGGTCTACGCCGCTGTCGGCTCAGACGCCTACAAGGACACCAAGCGCTGGGTGGACCAGCCGACCCGGCCGTTCTTCATGCGCGCTCTGCGCCTCTGGTCCGCCGCGACGTCGGTGAATGTCACGGCCGCCGCGACCGCGGTCATCCGCGCCGCCGGCTTCCACTGATCCACCACCACGAAAGGCACGGTTCGTGAACATCCTGGTCGACGGCACCTCGTATCCATGGGACGGCAGCAAGCTCCACGTCGTCGAGGCGATGGCGATGGCGGAGTACGCCGAGCTCAGCCCCGAAGAGTGGGCCGAGCACGTCAAGAACATCACCGACTTCGTCCAGTCCAAGGACGTCGCGAAGTTCAAGGCGATGCAGTGCCTCGTCTGGATGCTGCGGCGCCGCGCCGGCGAGACGGTCGGCCTGGTCGCCGACACCGACTTCGACCTCGCGCAGCTCGACATCGAGCTCAGCGAAGCCGAACGCGCCGAGCTCGCCGAGAAGATCGCCGCGGCGCAAGCCGAGGCAGCCGGCAAGCCCACGCCGAAACCACGTAAGGCGCGCCCTACGGCAGCGGCCTGACGGCCCAATCGGTCCGTCAGCGTCGCAACCGCTACCTGCCGCTGCTGCTCGCCCGCTACGGCGGCCTCACGCCTGACCTCATCGACGAGATGAACCTCGACGACTTCGAGGCCTGCATCGCGTTCGCCGAGCGGCACCCGCCGCCGTTTGCGGCCGGATCTGAGGCCGCTGCTGAGCGGCCGCCGCTGAACCCGGCCGACGACACCCCGAGACGTTATGGAGCGCCGCGTGGCTAGTCGCGACCTGACGTTCCGGTTCCTCGGTCAGGACCTCGGCGCCTCCCGCACCTTCGACAAGATGGCGCTGCAGGCCGAAGGCCTGCACACCAAGCTCTCCAGCGTCCAGAAGGCGATCGGCTCCGGCATCGTCCTGGCCGTCGGCGCGATGGCCGTCAAGAGCGTCGAGGCGGCCAGCAAGTTCCAGTCGTCGATGGAGCTGATCCACACCCAGGCCGGCGCCAGCCAGGACGAGGTCAAGAAGCTCTCCGGCGCCGTCCTCGGCCTCGCCGGCAAGACCGCGACCGCCCCCGACGAGCTCGCCAAGGGCCTCTACCACCTCGAGTCCACCGGTCTGCGCGGCGCCAAGGCCATCAACGTGCTCCGCGTCGCCGCCGAAGGCGCCAAGGTCGGCCAGGCTGACCTCGAAGACGTCACCAACGCGCTCAACGCCGCCATCGCGTCCGGCATCCCCGGCGTGCAGAACATGCAGCAGGCGATGGGCGCGCTCAACGCCGTCGTCGGCTCCGGCGACATGCGCATGCAGGACCTCGCCGACGCGCTCGGCACCGGTGTCCTCGCTGTCGTCAAAGGCTTCGGCCTGTCCCTCAACGACGTCGGCGCTGCACTCGCGACGTTCGGTGACAACAACATCCGCGGAGCCGACGCCGCCACCGCGTTGCGGATGGCGGTCATGTCGCTCGCCAAGCCAGCCGTGGCCGGCGCCGACGCCATCAAGACACTCGGCCTGCAGCAGGACACACTCGCGAAGGCGATGCAGCGCGGCGGCCTGAACGCCGCCCTCACCGTGCTGCACGACCGGCTGATCGCCACCGGCTTCACCGGCAACAAGACCGGCCAGATCCTGACGGAAGCGTTCGGCAAGAAGGCTGGCATCGGCCTGCAGGTCCTGGAAGAGCAGTTCGCCCGATTCCAGAGCAAGGTCAAAGAGGTCCGGGACGGCGCCACCGGCTTCGCCGACGCCTGGGATGCCACCACCAAGACGCTGTCGTTCCGGTTCGCGCAGCTCAAAGACGGCGCCGAAGCGCTCGGCATTCGCATCGGCATGGTGCTCATTCCGGTCGTCTCCAAGACGATCCAGGGCGTCACGGCCCTCGGCTCCGCCGTCGGCGCAACCGTCCGGTTCCTCGACCAGCACAAGATGGCCGTCGAGTTGCTCGCCGGCGTACTGGCCGTGCGGTTCCTGCCGATGCTCGCCAAGACCATCGTCAGCTTCGCCGACCTCGCCCGCGTCGCCGTCGGCGTCAAGTTCCTCGAGATGGGCGCGCAAGCCAAGGCGTTCGCCGGCGCCCTCACCCCGGTCAACATCGGCGTCGCCGCGCTCGTCGCCGGCGCGATCTCCGTCGCCGCCGGATGGCACAGCGTCTCAAGCAAGGTCGACGAAGCCGCGGCAAGCCTCAAGGGCCTGCTCGACCTGTCATCGAGTAGCGACTTCGCCAGCTTCGCCAAGCAGGCGGAGCAGAACTTCCAGGACACGACAGCTGCCGCGAGCCAGATGTACTCGACGCTGTCGATCAACCCATTCAAGAACCTCTCGACTGCCGTCAACGAGTACAGCGGTCACCTATCGAGGTCGCGCGACCAAGTACTCGCCGCCGCGCAGGCGAACCGGCAATTGGTCGGCGCCGTCGAGGCCGTCACCGGCATGATGGGCGCCGCTGAGACCGACTCGAACATGCAGCGCACATTCGTCGCGCTGCAGGAGGCGATGGCCGACGGCGCGATCACCGCCGACGACCTCAAAGGCTCCTACTCCGACCTCACCGGCAAGCTCCAGCTGTACCTAGACGGTGCGGGCGGAGCGACGACGTCGACCAAGACCCTCACGGACGCCATCCAAGGGCTGGAGAACCCCGCCGAGACTGCGCAGCAGCGCATCGACGACCTCACCAACGCCATCAAGGGGCTCATCGACGCGCCGCTCGGCGCGGACAAGGCGCTCAGCCAGTTCGAGACCGACCTGCTCGCGCTGCGTAAGGCCAGCGACGGCAACACCCACTCCATCAGCCAGTTCACCAACAGCGGCCTGAAGAACCGGGCCATGCTGCAGTCGCTCGTCGGCGACACCTCCGGGCTGATCAACGCCTGGGCGCAACTGCCCGGCATGACCGTCGACAAGATCGTTCCGAAGCTGCGCACCCAGGAGAAGGCCCTCCTGGCCCAGGTCACAGCGTTCCTCGGCAGCAAGAAAGCCGCCGAGCAGTTCCTCGGCCAGATGGGGGTGCTGCCCTCACAGCTCGATCAGCTCGTCCCGAAGATCCGCCGTGCGATCGCGGACCAGAAGAACGCCATCGACAGCGGCCTCGCCAACGCGGCTGCATCAGCCGAGGCCGGTGGCGAGAAGGTCGGCACGTCGCTCAGCGACGGTGTGCTCGCCGGGATCAGCCTGAAGAAGCACCAGGTGCTCGACTCCGCCTGGCAGCTCGGCTTCGACTCAGCGACCTCGGTGAAGAAGGGCGCGCAGTCCCGGTCACCGTCGAAGATCACAATCCAGGTCGGCAAGGACATCGCCGAAGGCGTCTGGGTCGGCTTCGACCTGTCCTCGAACAAGGTCTTCAGCAAGCTGCGCAAGAAGACCCAGAACGAGCTCACCAAGCTGCAGACCGACGTGCAGAACGCACGGCAGTTCCGGTCGTCGATGGTCAGCTCCCTGGTCGGCTACGCCGACATCACCCAGGCGCCGCAAGCCGGCGTCAGCGTCTTCACCTTCCAGAAGGCGAAGCTCAACGACCTCAAGCGGTTCGCGCACGACCTGTCGCGACTGCGGAGCATGGGCCTCAACAAGGAGCTGCTCGGCGAGATCGCCGCCGCCGGTCCTGCGGCCATCCCGGTGGCCGAGGAGCTCATCCGCGCCGGCCGCGCCGGTATCCGGCAGGCCAACCGCAACGAACGGCTGATCGACAAGTACTCGCGGTCCGCCGCAGGCACGACCACCCAGGCCGAGTACGGCGGCCGAATCGACGCTGACATCCACAAGCTGCCGCATGCGATCGCTGAGGCCATCCGCAAGAACGCCCACTTCACCATCTACCTGGACGGCCACAAGGTGACCGGCCGCACCGTCGCGCACCGCCGGAGGACAGGCTGATGGCCGCGACGCTGCAGTTCGTCGACCAGATCGCCAGCTCACCGACTGTCCGGCTCAACCTCAACGACGGCACCACCTGGGCCGGGCCACACGAGGGCTCATCGTTCAAACCACCCGGCCTGAAATACGCCGAAGCCGACACGATCCTCAACGACGGCGTCTACATCTCCGCATCCGCCTACGAGAACCGCACCCTGCACCTGGTGCTTGATCTCATCACCAACGGCCCGGACACCAAGGCCACGGCGCTGCGCGCTCTCAACACCGAACTCAACCGGGCCAACAACATCCTGAAGTACCAGCCCGGGTCGACGCCGCTGTTCTTCCGCACCATCCGCACCGCCGGATACGAGCTCGAGGAATCGCCGGCGGACAACTACACCCAGGTCACTGTCGACATCGAAGCCGAACCCTTCGCCTACGGCCTTCGGCAGGATCTGGGCACCACCACGGTCACACGGAACCCCGCCGTCTCGAATGGTCTCTACGTCGACGTCACCGGCGTCAACGGAGATGTCGACACCCCGCTGTTCATCTACTCGACAAGCGCGCAGTTGTTCTCGGCGAGCAATGGCCCGGCGTTGGCTACGTACATAGCCCGCGAGACGTCTCCATCAGGCGGCGTGTATGTGCTCCAAGGCGAGAGCGGAACCGCCTACACGGACACGACGATTACCGCCAGCGGCGACGCCGCGATGAGCAACGGCGGATACGCCCGCACGACCTTCGCCACTGACTCAACGCTCACGATCCGGTGGACCGGCTCGCCCAGTGCGCTGCCGCCTGCCGGCGACTACAGGGTCCTCATCAGATGCCGCCGCTCGTCCTTGGGCGGCCAATTCACCATCCGCCAGCGGAACGTCACGACATCCGACACGGTCATCACCGGCCCGACCGTCTCCTGGACGGAATCCGTTGCGCTGACGTGCACTCTCGACCTGGGACTCATAACCACACCCGTGAACGGCGCGACCGCCTCCATCGGATACGGCGCCGCTACGGCATCGCCGCCGCTGACGATGCAGATCGATGTCGGCCGGACCGCAGGAACGGGCACCTTCGACATCGACTACGTCCTGCTCGTCCCCGCTGATGAGCAGCTGCTCACCGTCGCATCCGCGGGGGGAACCGCGGGACTCCGTCCGCTCGCCGTGATCGACGGGCCCGCCGACGCCGCCTACGGGATGAGCAGCACGAGTCCGTTCTCGGGAGCCACGGTGGTCGGCCAGACGGTTATCCGCGCTGGGTCCATCCCGGCCGTAAGCCCGGGCAAGACCACCCGCCTGCACGTCGTCACGCATGTCGCCAGCGGCGCGATCGGAGCGCCCGCGGACTCGATCACCGAGACGCTGGCGCTGCAGCTAGCCGTCTGGCCGCGCTACCTCGTCGTGTAGACCGGGCCCCAGGCGGAGTACGAGACGGAGACTCGAGCCGCCTGGCCCGGGCACTCCGACACTCGTCGCGTGACGGTTCGCGACTGCTCGCCGCCGGCGACGTGCCGCACCTGAATGCGTGTGTGCTGGTGGGTCTCGCAGCCACTCGCGGCCGAGGCCGCCGGAGTGGCGCAGGCAGCTGCTACGAGTGCGATCGCCGAGTACACCATCATTTGCCGCTTCATATGAACAGCCCTCCCCGTGTGGATCGCCTACCGGCGGACTTTACGCCCTGACCAGCCGCCGCGGGGGGAAACATGCTGAGGGTCCCCCTCACGGTCCGGCTGAGTTCGGCCGCCGCCGATAAGCACGTCACCGTTCGGTTGCGCGATCTGATCTTCCGGTCCGTGATCCCCGGCGGTTATGCGGAGGCGACGCTGGTCTTCGACCAGCCGCTCTCGGTGAATGACCCCGCCGTCGCGCTCTACGGAAAGGTCTACGTCTACGACGGTCGCACCGGCCAGGTCGTCTGGGAAGGTCGCCAGGAAGACCCCGGCCGTGGCGCCACCGCCGATGGTCAGACCTGGACGCTGCAGGCATTCGGGCCAGCCGCCCACGCCGGCGACCGGTACATCACTGCCTGCTACGTCGAGAACGGCATCGAGTCTTTCCAGCCATCGAATCTGTCATCGATCAAGGGCGCGAACGTCTCCGCCACCGACGACAGTCCGCCGCTCTTGCAGATCGCGCTGCCGAACGGGCTCGTCGTCGGCATCGGAAACGCCGCGGCCGTCTCCCGCCTGCTGGCCGACACCGGACAGAACGTCGGTCGGTTCTCCGTCTCCTGGGGCGCCGGGGTAACCGACGCCAATTACCAGGTCCTCACCCGCTACCGCGCGACCCCTGGCGGGTCGACGACCACGGTTGGCACTGCCTCGCTGAACACAGCCGGAGGCACGCTTACGGCGCGGGTCACAGCGGACATCCCCACCGGCAACCCGATTGTCGTCATTGCCCTGCACCCGACGGTCGCTGGCACCGTCGCCGATGAGAACCACTGGATCACCGCGCAGGTCGTGCTGCAAGGCACGCGATACACCGCGACTGGCACGGAGTTGACGGCCGCATCGAACTACACGTCCGACACGGTCGCTGCCTCGGATGTCGTCGCCGACCTCCTCGGTCGAGCGCTGAGCCAGTACGACGGCGCGACCGCGTCCATCACGTCGACGTCCTACGCGATCGATCGCCTCGTCTATCTCGACCCGACGACCCCGGCGCAGATCCTCGACGACCTGATGCAGCTCGAGTCCGCCTACTACTGGGCGGCCTGGGAGTCGACCGCGAACGGTAAGGCCCGGTTTGAGTGGTCCTCTTGGCCCTCAACCGTCCGCTACGAGGCCTCGATCACGGGCGACTTCGACTCACCCGGTGCCACCGGCGACCTCTACAACGCCGTGCTCGTCCGATACCGCGACAGCAACGGCCGCAGCAGGTACGTCCGGCGCACCCTCGCCCAGACCGACCTCGACAACGCCGGGCTCACCCGCGAAGGCTTCCTCGACCTCGGCGACAACACCGGCAGCGCCGCCGGCGCGGCCCGGGCCGGCGACCGGTTCCTCGCCGATCACAACAGCCCGCCGAACGCCGGCACCCTCGAGATCAACAGCCCGATCCTCGACCTGATCACCGGCCGGATCGTGCAGCCCTGGGAAGTGCTGCCCGGCAACCTGATCCGTGTCCGCGGAGTCCTACCCCGCGTCAACGCGCTCAACGCCACCGACCGCGACGCCGTCACCGTCTTCCGGATGACCGCGACCGAATACCGGGCGGCCACCAACAGCTGCAGCGTCGAGCTCGACTCCTACAGCCGCACCCTCGCCAACCAGGTCCTCGCGGCGCACCAGCGGATCACCCGCCTGCGCAAGCGCTGACCGTCCCCAACCCACCTACCGCCACGGGGGTACCCGCCATGCGCCGGTCCCGATGATCGCCCTCGCGATCGCCAGCCTCGCCCTGTCCGCGCTCATGTTCGGGCTCGGTGCGCTCACCTTCTACTGGGTCAACGTGCGACCCGAACGGGCACGTCGGCGCGCGTTCTACGACAAGGCGATGCCACGCGAAATCCCTGGCATGCCGAAGGAACATTCGATCTTCGACCGGCTCGACCAGGTCGTCGAATGCCAAGCCGCCCAAGGACGCGACATCGCCGCGATCCAGCGGGCCCTGCACATTCCAGCGCAGCGCAACCGGCCGCGCGCAGTCCGATGACCGACGCGCACGACCAGAAACTCACGCTGCACCTCATCACCCACGTCCCCGCCCATGAGCCCCGCGAGGACGACCCGCACTATCACCTGTTCGAGCAGGCCAAAGCCAGGCTCAAAAGGCAGGGCCTATGGCGATGCGTCATCGACGACGACCTGTGCGGCGGCAACCCCGAGCTGCACCACTCGCACCTCGAGTTCAGCCAGATCCCATCCGCTGATCCCGACAAGGTCGCGGCCGCACTCGGCCTGCACTTCGAGAACGACGAGGACTTCCAGGCTTGGGCCGAAGGCCCCGGGAACCTCGAGGTGCTCTGCGCCGTGCACCACCGCACCCATTTCGGCGTGCACGTCATCCCCGGCCCGCTCTGGGAGCCGCTGCGCTACCGCCGCGCCAGCGCCAAGCCATCCGCCGAGTTCGTCACCCGAGCCCAAGCAGAGGGAGCACCGTGACTGTCCTGCACCTGCCCGACGTCAGCGAATTCCAGCCGAACGTCGACTGGGCGAAGGTCGCCGGCCACAACGGCGGCGCAGCGATCATCCGCGCCTACAATGGCTACCGCGTCGACCATTGCTGGTACGGCGGGGCTCGTCGCGCGGACGCGCACGCCAAGGGCATCCGCGTCCTCGGTATCTACGCCTACCTCGTCCCCAGCCGCCCGTGGCTCGACCAGGCGCGCGAGTTCATCGCGATCGTCGGCAAGCTGCAGCCCGGCGAGTTCGTCGTGCTCGACTACGAGGACCCCGGCTTCCACGGCGACCAGCGCGCCGAAGCACACGCCTGGCTCGCCTACATCGACAACCACCTCACCTATCCCGGCTACGCCGGCGCCTGGCTCTACAGCGACGTCGGCTTCGCCGACTCGCACGGTCTCGACGAGATCTTCCGGTCCAAGCGGCACACCTGGGTCGCCTCCTACAGCGCCTACGAGCCGCAGCTGCCGCACAGCCTCTGGCAGCACGCAGACGCCGAAGCATGGCCCGGGATCGGGCGCTGCGACTGCTCGATCTTCCACGGCGACGTCGCGCAGCTCGAGGCCAAGGTCTGGACCCGCGCCGACGGTGCACCGCCGAAGCCCGCAGGCGTGACCGGCGACACCGGCAACGTCGGCCACACGACCCGGCCGCGGCGCAAGCCGGCCGCGAAGCCCAAGCGGAAGAAGGCGAAGAAGCACGTGAGCAAGCCCCCCGCACAGCCCGCGCCGCCGCCGACACCTGCGCCGCGGAAGAAGCCGGCGCAGTCCAACGTCGTGCACCTGGCGCTGATCGCCGCCGGCTCCGTCGTGTCGCTGCTCGTCGCGCACGGCGTGCTCAGCAAGGACGACCTCAACATGATCGCTCCGCTGCTACTCGCTGTCGGCGTCACCTACAACGTGCCGAAGCGCTAACACCGCACCGAATCGGCCTTCTGTTCGCTCACGAGCTCCAGGAGGTCGAGCAGTGGCGCAGTTCAAGAACATCTCAGGGCGCGACCTAGTCGTGCCGTACCTCGCGCCCGGCAACATGACCGTTGCCGCCAACGCGACCATCACCGTCGCCGACAAGGACGCCGAGGGCTTCGCGAGCCAGTCGAGTAACTGGCAGGCCATGGATTCTGCCGCGACCAACGCGGTCAATGCCCTGGCCGGCAGCCCGATCGTGTCCGTCGACAGTCCGTCTTCGATCCAGGGATAGGCCGTGGCGAACCTGATCTTCCCGTCCGAGTCGACGCGCCGCATCGTCTCGGTCGCCGGCGCACAGACGCCGATCCTGTCGACGGCCGGCCAGACCGCGACGGTCTACAGCGACTCCGCCGGCACGACGCTCGCGTCGATCACGACCTACCCGGGAAATGCCGTCGTCACCGGCTCGCAGCTCACGCTTGACGCCTACGGACGGCTGCCGTTCTTCTACGGGCCCGAC
>DASSEQ010000116.1:0-8361 GCA_035695245.1 Mycobacteriales bacterium
CGGTGCCTTGTGGGCCCAGCCGGGTGCATGGCGGCTGCCGCCGGCCGAGATCGTTCGGGAGACGGCGGCGTCGATCAAGGCGTTCGGGCGCAACCTTCCGCGTGCCTTGAAATTGCTGAACCAGGTCGAAGGGCTGCACCCGATGGAGCCCAAGCACTGGTATCTCGGCTACCTCGGCACGCGCTGCGACAGCCAAGGTCAAGGAGTCGGCTCAGCGATGCTGCGCGGTGTGCTCGCCGACGCCGACGCCGAGCACATCCCGGCCTACCTGGAGTCATCCAACGAGCGCAATCTCACGCTTTACGAGCGGCACGGCTTCAAGGTCGTCGAGGAGATCAAGTGCCTCGGTGTCGGCCCGTCGATCTATCGGATGTGGCGAGAGCCGGCGAGCTAGCCGCGACGCAGCTGCAGCGCGGTCGCGAACTCGCCCAGTGCCGACAGCGCCGCTACGGCGATGGCGACGATGCCGCGCTCGCGCGACAGCCGGCCGCGGGCCATCACTGCACCGATGAGCGCTGCATCGGTCGCGTCGGCGACGCCTTGTCGTCGTACCTGCTTTGGCACGTCACCGTCCGGTCGCGTCGCGGCCAGCGTGACGACTCCGAGCGTCATGTCGCGCAGCCCGAAGTAGCCGAAAAGCAATGGCAGCAGGTTGTCGTCCGGCGCCGCTCCGGCGAGCCGCTGGGCGAGCGGGCGACGCCAGCGGAGAAGCGACGCCCCGACAAGAAACCGCAACAAGCCGGTCGCCACGCCGGTGTTCCACTCTCGGTTGGTCACCGTCGCATTGTGCCCGGCAGGTCACAATTGCCGAGTGGCCGACCCCGAGCCGAGCGAGCGGGTGAGTTGCACCTGGTGCGGCGTCTCCGTCGACGGCGTGCCGGTGACGTGGACCGTGCAGAGCGGCGCGCGCGGCGTGGAGTATCTCTGCGAGCGGTGCACCCGCGACAACGTTCGCAAGATCGAGGGCAGCCTGCCGACCGACTACTGGTGAGCCGTTAGCCGGCGAAGCCGGGAAGCCAGCGCTCCATTTCGGCTCGGAACGGGCCTTCCGCGTCGAGCTGGCACAAGACGCCAATGCCCCCCAGCGTCACCCGATGGATGAGCAGGTAGGTCGGCGGCAGGTTGAGCTGGCGCCCGAGCTGAGTTGCGGACGAACGCGGGTCGGCGACGCGTGCCGCCTCCCGGCGCAGCCAGGCGCGGTTGAAGTGAAACGTTTCGGCGCGCACCGGTTCGAGCATCGGGTCGAGATAGGCGAGGACGCCGTCGGCATCGACGTCGAACTCCGGCCGCACGAAACCCTCTTCGCGTAGCGATTCGAGGACATCGTCGGCCTTGCCGTCGAGCGCGAGCCGGATCAGCGGACCGATCGGTGCCGGCAAGCCTCCGGGCAGCCGGTTGACCGCACCGAAGTCGAGCACGATCAGCTGGCCCTCGTCAGTCAGCCGGAAGTTGCCCGGATGCGGGTCGGCGTGCAGCAGCCCTGCGCGGGCGGGCCCGGAGAACAACAGCCGCACGAGGAGCAACCCGGCTCGGTCGCGCTGCTCCTTCGTGCCGTCACGGATGATCGTGGCGAGCGGTGTGCCGCCGACCCATTCGGTCACGAGCACGCTCTCGCCGACGTGGACGACTTTCGGTACGACGATGTCGGGGTCGCCGTCGTACGCCGCTGCGAACGCGGCTTGTGACTCGGCTTCGAGGGTGTAGTTGAGCTCTTCGGCGACTCGCGCCCGCAGCTCGGCGAGGAGCGGTTTGACGTCGAGGCCGGGGTTGATGACCGCGAAGAGTCGGGCGACGCGGGAGAGCTGGTTGAGGTCGGACAGCAGAGCCGCTCCTGCGCCGGGATATTGCAGCTTGACCGCGACCTCACGACCGTCGTGCCACCGCGCATGATGCACCTGTCCGATGGACGCCGCGGCCGCGGGCTTGTCGCTCCAGTCGAGGAACAGCTCGCGCCACTCGGCGCCGAGCCCGGTCGCGAGCACGCGATGCACGGTCGCAGGCGGCATCGGTGGCGCCGCTTCCTGCAGCTTGGTGAGAGCGGCGCGGTAAGGCGCGGCAAGGTCTTCGGGCAGTGCGGCTTCGAAGACCGACAGCGCCTGGCCGAACTTCATCGCGCCGCCCTTGAGCTCACCGAGCACGCGGAAGAGCTGCTCGGCGGTGCGTGCTTGAAGCTCGCTGGCGACGAGTTCGGCCGGACGGCCCCCGATGCGTTTGCCGAGCCCGATGGTTGCGCGACCGGCTACCCCCAGTGGGAGCGTCGCGAGCTTGGCGCCGCGCGACAACGCCCACCGGGGGATATCACTCACGCATCCATTGTCGCCTCGACAGATGCGGCACCGCAGCCACACGACGGATGCGACCGGACCGATCGCCGGCGCAGTCGACCGTCGGCGAGGTCGAACTCGAGCACACCGCCGAGCGTTGACGCTTGTTGCGCGGTGCCGTCGATCTCGTTGAGCACTTGCATCGCAGCGATCGCGGCGGCAAATGTGGCAAGCGTCACATCGCATGCTTCGACGTCGCGACCCGATCCGGCCAGTTGCGCAGCGAGCTCGCTCCACGCCGGGTCGCGGTCGGCTCGGGCGAGATGGAGGCATCGCAGGCATGCGCTGACACCGGGTCGCACCAGCGGGCCGACGTACGCAGTTGTTTCGCGAATGGTGACGAGCAGATGTGGTTGTCGTCGTACGGCGGCGAGCACCTCGGGCGGTGCAGTGCTGCCGGCCGGTGCGACGACGGCGAGATCCACGTGCGCCGTTGGTGTGCGGCCTGTCGTGACGCGTTGGCGTGGGGATCGGCCGCGAAACGGCTGCGTGGCAGCCGTGCCCCGGTGACTGGCGCTGTGGCTGCGGATGCCGCCCGGGGCGAGATCGGCCGGACGGACCGGTGCGTCGTCGACGACGGTCACCGCGCCGAGCCCTGCGGCGACGAGAAGTCCGGCGAGGCTCGCGCCGACGCGGCCGGCCCCGTGCACGACGACGCTGGCGGCCCGACGTCGGTGCAGGACGCGGGCAGCGGCGCCGGCTCCCCGATGCAGGAGGGAGAGCGAGAGCAGGTCGGGGGCGAGCCTCGGATCGTCCGGAGGGGCGTCGTCCAGCGCGTCGGCGGCGGCGAGCAGCTCGATGACCCGGACGGCGCGCTCGGGTCCGCAGCCCGCGCGATCGGCTTCGGCGAAGACGGTGGCGACGTCGCGGCTGCCGTCGAGCAGGGTCAGCAGCCGCGAGTCGGCGGCGTCGAGCCCGGCGAGCAGGATTGCCCGAGCCGGGTCGAGGCCGAGCTGGAGCGTTGCGGAGTCACGCCAGACGCGTCGCAGGGCGGGTTTGAGGACAGGGCGGGCTGGAAGCGGCACGCCGCCGAGCGTGGCAGCGTTTGGCCGACTCCGTCCCGGTCTGTCCACAGCCGACGGGCTGGACACCGAGGGCCACGTGAGCAGGAAGGCGGCTCCGGGTTATCCCGGAGCCGCCCCCAAATCGTGCGTTTTGTTGCTTTTTGCTGCTCAGGCCTTGCCGAGGATGCGGTTCATCTTGGTGCCACAGACCGGGCAGGTGCCCTGCGCCATGCGGCGGCCCGAGTCGCTGACCTTCACTTCACCCTGGAACTGCCGCTTCTCCTTGCACTTGACGCAGTAGCCCTCATAGGTCTCGGCCACGAGTTCCTCCCTCGGTCGAGTGCCGGCCGATGGCCGGCCGAACCTCGGTTAACCCTACCGGTCTGAGCGTGGGAAGCCCGGGAACTGAGCGTTGGGGGTGTCGGATAGCGTCCGCGGCATGACCCAGGCGCCCCTTCGAGTTGACAAGCGCGACGACGGTGTGGTTGTGCTCACCCTGGCCCTGCCGGACCGCCGAAACGCCATGACCGGGGAACTGACCGCGGCCTGGGGGTCGACCATCGCCGGCCTGCGCGGCGACCGTTCGGTGCGGTGCCTTGTCGTGACCGGCGAGGGCACCGCGTTCTGCGCCGGCGGCGACCTGTCCTGGATCGCCGAGTCGCCCGATCTCAACGTCGACGCCATCCGCGACCGGATGCTGCCGTTCTACCGAACCTGGCTTTCGATCCGCGAGCTCGAGGCACCCTCCATCGCTGCGATCAACGGCCACGCCGTGGGCGCCGGGCTCTGCCTCGCGCTGGCGTGTGACATCCGCTATGCGGCGCGGACAGCGAAGCTGTCCGCGCCGTTCACCCAGCTCGGCATGCATGCCGGTATGGCCGCGACGTACTTGCTCACCGAAGCGGTCGGCACAGCCGCCGCTCGCGACCTGCTGCTCACGGGTCGTGCGGTCACCGGCGACGAGGCGCTGCGCCTCGGCCTGGTGAGCGCGGTCTACGACACCGAGGAGCTGCTGGACGCTGCGATGGCGGCGGCGTCCCGGGTGGCCGGGGCCGGGCCGATCGCGACGCGGTTGACCAAGGCTGGGCTTCGCGCCGGCCATGGCAGCCTGGAAGAAGCGCTGCAGTACGAGTCGCTCGCCCAGCCGGTCACGTTCGCAACGGACGATCTCCGCGAGGGGCTCGCGGCGACCCGCGAACGCCGTACGCCGAACTTCTCCGGCCGCTAAGGGTCGCTCGCATCGCGCGCTTGCGCTACGGCGAACCTGCTCGCTTCGCTGCGCTGCTTCGCCTCATGTGGCGTGCGGCGACGATCATGACGTAGTCCGCTTGTCCTGCCGGCGACGCGCCGTGGCGGGGACTGGTTGCGTCATGATCGTCCGCGGAACCGCGGAGAGCTGCGGGGCGCGGACGTCACGAAGCCCCCGACCGGTTGCTTCGGTCACTCGCCTTCCCCTTGCGAGCAACCTCCGCGACCGGCGGGGGCTCCGTCGGCAACGACGTTACGGAGCCGCGGCGAAGCGCGTCAACGTCGGCGTCGGCCTGCTTGTGGACATCGTTGGGGATGCGGTGGGGACAATGCGGGGTGTCGCTGTGGACGCGCGTTGCACACAGTTGTGGATGCCGTTGTTGATGATCGTCAGACACGCGTGACGACCTGCGAAAATGTTGTGCACGGCGTGTGTGTGCAAGAAAGTTCACCGTCTGCTCGGCTAGCGTTCGCAGCCGTGCAACCTGACGTCGAGGTGGTTCGCAGCACGCGCCGGCGGCGCACGATCTCGGCCTATCGCAGCGGCGAACGCATCGTCGTGCAGGTGCCCGCTCGGATGACCCGGGCCGAAGAGCAGATGTGGGTCGACCGCATGGTCAAGCGCGTGCTCGCCGGCGAGCACCGCCGCCGGCGCAGCGACGTCGACCTGCTCGAGCGCGCGCGCCGGTTGGCTCGCGAGCACCTCGACGGCCGGGTCGAGCCGTCGAGCGTCTGCTGGGTGGACAACCAGCAGCGCCGCTGGGGCTCGTGTACGCCGATGGACCGCAGCATCCGCTTGTCACGGCGACTCGCGGCTATGCCGGACTACGTCATCGACTACGTGCTCTTGCACGAGCTGGCACACCTGCTCGAGCCGGGCCACGGTCCGGAGTTCCGCGCGCTGGTCGCCGGCTACGCCAAGCACGAGCGCGCAGAGGGCTATCTCGAAGCAGTCGACGCGATGGCCGGACAGCCGGCCGCCTGACTACGGTGACACGCCGCGTGGTTGCGGTCGTCGCAAGCGGCGACACGAGCCCGCTCGCCCTCGCCATGCTCGAGGACGTCGTCGACCTCGTCACCTCGATGCGCGAGGTGCAAGCAGCACTGGCGCTGCCGCCCGGAGCCGATGCGTCGGTGCGGGCGGTGACCTGGCCCGGCATGCCTGTCGTCGACGGAGCACCGGACGTGGTCGCGGTGCTCGATGCGGTTGCGGCACTCGGCGCGGACGAAGGCGCCGTCGTCTGCGCTGATGCTCCGGACCTGCCCGTGCTGCTGCTCGGCAAGCTGCACAGCGCGTTGACCAGCGCCGAGGTCGCCGTGTGTCCCGCGGCCGGAGGCGACCTTGTCGCGCTGGCGGCGCGGCTTCCGGTCAACAACTGGCTTCGCGAGATGGCGCCGCAACTCGACGAGCCGACCGCGCTCGCACGCATCAAGAAAGCGGCTCCGGCGCGCGCGCTCGTCGTCGGGCCGGGCTGGCATCGCGTGCACTCGCCGGACGATCTCGATGCGCTCGATCCGGGCCTGGAGGGCTGGGACGCGACGCGAGCTCTGCTTGGTCGCTGAGCGCTACTCCTCCAGTGCGGAGATGTCGAGCTCGGGCCCGCCGTCGCGGTCGACGAAGGCGAACGGGTCGTCGAGGTCGTCGCCGCCCGGCATGAGGTCGGGATGCGACCAGATCGCGTCCCGGCCCTCGAGTCCGCGCCGATCGGCGAGAAGTGCCCAGAGCGCTGCCGCATCACGCAACCGACGCGGCCGCATCTGCAGCCCGACCAGTGACGCGAGTGCTTGCTCGGACGGAGCGCCGGTCGCGCGGCGGCGGCGCATCGTCTCGTTGAGGGCCGAGATCGATGGCAGCGAACCCGTTGCCGCAGCGAGCGTCACGGTGTCGACCCACCCCTCGATCAGCGCGAGCAACGTCTCGAGCCGGCCCAGCGCGGCCTGGTGCTCGGGCGTCGGTTCCGGTGTGAACATCCCACCGGAGAGCGCCTCCTGCATGGACTCCATGTTCGTCGGGTCGATGCTGCCGGCGAGCTGCTCGAGCTGTGACATGTCGACGGTGACGGCTTCTGCGCAGTCGCGGACTGCGTCGTACAACCGGCCGGTCAACCACGGCGTGTGGCCGAACAAGCGGTGGTGCGCAGCCTCGCGAAGTGCGAGAAAGATGCGCACCTCCTCGGGCGGCACGCCGAGGCCCGCACCGAACGCGTTGACGTTTTCGGGCAGCAGCGCGGCGGTGCCGGCCGGGCCGAGCGGGAGCCCGATGTCGGTGGCGCTCACGACTTCTTTGGCCAGCGAGCCGAGGGCTAGGCCGATCTGGCTTCCGAACATCAGCCCGCCGACTTGCTGCATGACGCCCATGAGCGGCAGCGCAGCGGCGCGCATCTCCTCCGGAAGCGCGTCGCCGAAGCCGGCGATCACCTTCGTCGCGACCGGTTCGACCAGTCGTGCCCACGCGGGCTGGGTCGCCTTCAGCCATCGCCGACGGCTCCAGGCCTCGGTGGCCGAAACGCCGGACGGCAACGCCGTCTGGGCGTCGAGCCAGAGGTCGGCGAGCCGCACTGCGTCTGTGACCGACTGCGTGTCCGCCGCGGTCGTGCCGGCGTCGGCGCCGATCGCTTGCATTGCGCCTTGTTCGGCGAGGTTCCAGTTGACCGGGCCGGTCTGTCCCGACATCAAGTCGCCGAGCTGCCGCAGCATCGCGCCGAGGTCCGGGACGCCGGGCTGCTCGCCGGGCGACCCGCTGGCGGTCGGGTCAGTGCTCACTTCGCCACGGTAACCGTCAAGATGGAGCCATGACCGCCTCGGGGACTCGCGTTCGCGCACGGCGCACACGCGCGCGCGACGAGGCCGTCACCGTCGCCGTCACCGGCGCCGCGGGGGCGTTGGGCCGCCAGCTCGTCGGGCAGCTCGTCGAGAGCGGCAACCACAAGCGGGTGTTCGCGATCGACGCCGAGCGCGACAGTCTTCCCGGCGCCACCTGGCGCGTCGCCGACGTCCGCGACCCGGCGCTGAGCTCGCGTCTCGCCGGCATCGACACCGTCGTTCACCTCGCCACCGAACGCGACCCGGACGCTCCGCCGGCCGAACGACGAGCGCTGAACGTCCGAGGGACGGACGTGCTCCTCACTGCCGCGGCCGCTGCCGGTGTGCGGCGGGTCGTGCTGCTGACCAGCGCGATGGTGTACGGCGCGGAGCCGGACAACCCGGTGCCGTTGCCGGAAGACGCCGCGGTGCGGGCCGAAGCCGATCTCACACTGGTCGGTGACTGGGTGGAGATGGAGCGCCTCGCGACGCGATTCGCCCGCGCGCATCCGTCGACGCAGGTTGTGCGTGTGCGCCCGGCGTCATTGGTCGGCACTCTTGCCGACGGCGTGTTGCCGCGGCTTTTCGCCGCGCCCCGGCTGCTGATGATCAAGGGCAGCGCACCGAAGTGGCAGTTCTGCCACACCGACGACCTCGTCAGCGCGCTGGAGTGGTCGGCCGAGGGGCGCGTCGGCGATGCGGTCACGGTCGGCGGCGAGGGCTATCTCGAGCAGGTCGACGTCGAGCAGGTCAGCGGGATGCGCTCACTCGTGGTGCCGCAGGCGGTGGCGTTCGCGACCGCGGAGCGGCTGCACCGGGTCGGGGTGCTTCCTGCGCCGGCAAGCGAGCTGCGTTACCTCGCCAACCCGTGGGTCGTGGGCTCGCAGCGGCTTGTCGCGGCCGGCTGGGCGCCGGCCTGGTCCAACGCGGACGCGCTCGGCGCACACCTTGCCGCTGCCGAGCCGGAAGCCGGGCGCGGTCTG
>DASSEQ010000117.1:0-2441 GCA_035695245.1 Mycobacteriales bacterium
GGCAGTCAACCGTCCTTCCTGCCCTACGGTGATGGGCGTGAGCGACGCTGGGGTCCGTCACAAGCCGGGGCCCAAACCGCGGTTCACCGAGGCGGACCTGGTCGATGCGGCGCTTGCTGTCGTCGATGCCGGCGGCTTCGCCACCCTGTCTCTCCGGGCGGTCGCCCGCGAGCTCGGCGTCACCTCGATGGCGATCTATACCTACGTGGCCTCGCGCGACGACCTCTACCGGCTCGTGGTTGACCGCCTCATCACCACGAAGCTCGCCGACTTCGTCTGGCCGGACCCGTGGCCCGACGCGCTTCACGCATTCGCCAACAGCCTCAGCGAGCTGATCGATGAGCATCCGGCATTGATCGAAGCTTTCGCGGAGGGCCAGATGCGCACTGCGATTGCGATGTCGGTAGCAGACAAGATGCTCGAGCGGCTACTAGCTGGCGGCTTGCCCTTGCGAGCCGCCGGGACGGCGTACGCCGCCATGCACGCGTTGGTGCTCGGTCACGCAGTGCTTCGCGAAGCCGGCAAGTCCGCGGCGGTCAGCGAGTCGGCCCCGACATTGACCGCCGTCGACTCCGCTGCTGCTCCGCACGGCTTGAACCCCGTCGCCGCCTACACGACGAGCGAGGGCCGGCTCGTCGATGTTCGACTGAACGAGATGCTCAAGCTGTTGATTGCCGGCATCGAGCGCGAAGCGGCCGGCGAAAGCAGCTGAAATACCAACCGGTCCTCGCCCACCGGCCTGGCGCGTGCGGCAGAAGCGCACAACAATCGCGAGCGTGAACGTTTGGCAGCAGTCATTTGCCGGCAACTTCGAGCAGGCGCTTGATCAGCTGGAAAAGGGCCTGCGGGACTGTCCTGATGAGTTGTGGAAGACGGACCTTTGGCCGGCACAGGCGACGACAGCGCCAGCTGAGCAAGGCGGCCTATGGGGATCGGCTCCATGGCTGTTGGCGCACCACGCTCTGCTCTGCCTCGACTACGACTTGACCGGTGAGTTCGAGCCATGGACTCCGCCGGCGCCCTTCGACGAGAACACATTTGGCAATCCGAACCGCGTTTTCACTGAGTCGGAACTGCTTCACTACCTCGACTGTTGCCGGGAGAAAGTGCGCCGGATCGCGGCCAAGCTCACCCAAGAGTCAGCCGCCCGTCCCTTGCCGCCGCAGCATCGCTACCACGGCCGGCCATATCTCGTCATGGTCAGCAGCATGGCCCTGCACGTCACCGAGCACGCTGCCCAGATTCGGCAGTTCCTCACCAGTGCCGGAATCGAACCTGCCGGGGGATTCGTTCCCGGCACCTGACCTGGCTCAGATGGCCGCGCGTTGTGGGCGCGGCCCGCGGTGACGATGTGGTGATCGTCCGCGGCTTCCGGCTCGAGTCGGTCGGCTCATCGTTTTCCGCGGCTCGGCCGAACGGGTGGGCAGCGGCACGACGTCGATCGGCGCGCCGGACTCGGCGATTGCACGCACCGCGGGATGGCCGCTACGGACTGTCTCCGCCATTGGTGTGACCTTCGCTACCGCATGCATCTTCGTGACGTCACGGACCTGCTGCGGTTCCACGAACGACACGACGGTGCCGGTAGCACCTGCACGTGCGGTGCGGCCGGAGCGATGCAAGTAGTCCTTGTGGTCGTTCGGCGGGTCGAAGTGCACGACGAGGTCGACGTCGTCGACGTGCAGGCCGCGCGCCGCCACATCGGTCGCCACCAAGACACGTCGTCGCCCGGAAGCGAACGCCTCCAGGGCTCGGGTCCGCTGGTTCTGGTTGAGGTTGCCGTGGATCGCGCCGGCGTCAACACCGTGGCGGGACAGCTGTTTCGCGAGCCGGTCGGCACCGTGCTTGGTGCGCACGAAGAACAGGGTGCGCGCAGGTCGCGACGCAATTTCGGCAGCGACCGCCACCTTGTCCTCCCCACCAACCACGAAGACGTGATGGTCCATTGCGTCGACAGGTGCAGCAGCCGGCGCGACTGCGTGAATTGCCGGCTCATCCAGGAAACGGGTGACGAGCTTGTCGACCCCGCGGTCAAGCGTGGCTGAGAACAGCAGGCATTGCCGGTCGGCTGGCGTCGCGTCGAGGATCCGCGTAACCGGCGGCAGGAAGCCAAGGTCCGCCATGTGGTCCGCTTCGTCGAGCACCGCGATCTGCACGCGATCGAGATGGACGGCGCTTCGCTCCATCAGATCGATGAGCCGTCCCGGCGTAGCGACAACCACATCGACGCCCGACCGCAACCTCTCGATCTGCCGGCCCATCGCGGCGCCGCCGAAGACCGCTGCGACTCTCAGATCCAGCGAGTGTGCGAGTGGCGCGATCTCGTCCGCGACTTGGCATGCGAGCTCCCGGGTCGGCACGAGCACGAGCCCGCGGGGGCGCTGCGTCGTGCGACGGGAGCCATCGGCGTGCAGCCGCGCGAGCATCGGCAGGCCGAACGC
>DASSEQ010000118.1:0-6257 GCA_035695245.1 Mycobacteriales bacterium
CGGCCGCCACGAGGCGTGATGGTGACGATGGCGCCGTATCTCGTGCCGTCCGCGCCGGCATCGAAGAGCTTGTGGGCAAGCGCATGTTGGGGGTGGCCGGAAAGTCCCGGGTAGTCGATGCGCTCGATGGCTGGATTGCCGGCCAGGGCTTCGGCGACCGCCTGCGCAGTCGCGCATTGCCGAGCCATGCGGACGGGCAGGGTAGCGATGCCGCGGTGGAGCAGGAACGCATCGTCCGGGCTGAGGCTGCCACCGAGATCAACCCTGGTGCGCCGGATGCGAGCGACGAGGTCCACGTCGCCGGCCACGACACCGCCGGTCACGTCGGAGTGGCCACCGAGGTACTTGGTGGCGCTGTGAACGACGAGTTGGGCACCCCATTGCAGCGGGCGGCAGACCACTGGTGAGGCAAAGGTGCTGTCGACGACGAAAGGCACGCCGGCGTGGCGGCAGATCGCCGCGACGGCGGGCAAGTCGGTGATGGCGGTGGTCGGGTTGGCGATGGTCTCCGCCCAGACCACAGCAGTGTCGTCCCGAATCGCGCCCCGAACGGCGTCGGTGTCGGTCGCGTCCACGAACGTCGCGGTCACGCCGAAACGCGCGAGCACATGCTCGAGCACACCGAACGTGCCGCCGTAGACAGCCGCTGGAGCAACAACATGCGACCCGTTGCGGCACAACGTCAGCAATGTCGTCGAGATCGCCGCCATGCCGGAAGCGAAGGGTTGTGCCGCGACCGAGCGGTCAACTGCATGCGCCTCGAGCGAGGCGACCGCAAGCGCGAAGGCATCCGCCGTCGGGTTGTCGATGCGTGAGTAGGTGTAGCCGGACTGCCGGTCGCCGAGCACGTCGGCGTAGTCCTGAGCCGTGTCGAACTCGAACGTCGACGACCGGTGCACGGGCAGGCCGACCGGCCGTTGCGCTGACGTCGGCGCCGCGGGCAGGTGAACAGCGCGCGTGCCCTCTCCCGCGGCGCGGTCGGGATCCGGATGCACGATCGGCAGGTTGAGCGGCGGCTCAGATGTCATGGTCCCACTCGTGCTTGGGGTCGCTGGCCAGGATGGAGAGCACCATCTCCTGCACCGTCATGCCTTCGTGAACGACCTTGACGACATGCTCGGTGATCGGGACGACCACGTCATGCTTGCGAGCGAGATCGAGAATCGAATCGCACGACTTGACGCCTTCAGCCGTCTGTCGCGTTATCGCAACAACGTCCTGAACGGTCATCCCACGACCGAGGTTCTCGCCGAACGTGCGATTGCGCGACAGCGACGACATGCACGTCGCGACGAGGTCGCCGACACCGGCGAGCCCGGCAAAGGTCATCGGCTCCGCGCCGAGGGCCTCACCGAGTCGCGCCATCTCGGCGAGGCCACGGGTGATCAATGAGGCCTGTGAGTTGTCGCCGAAGCCGAGTCCCGACGCAATGCCCACCGCCAGAGCGACGACGTTCTTCATTGCGCCGCCCAGCTCACATCCGAGCACGTCATGGTTGGTGTAGGGCCGGAAATAGCCGGAGTTGCATGCCCGCTGCACGCGCTCCGCAACGGTGAGGTCGACGCAGGCGACCACCGCCGCTGCTGGTTGCCGGGCCGCGATCTCCTTGGCCAGGTTCGGGCCCGTGACGACCGCCACGCGTTCCGGTGGCGATGCGGTCACCTCGCAGATGACCTCACTCATGCGCTTGGTCGTGCCGAGCTCGACGCCTTTCATCAAGCTGACCAGAGTCGCATCGTCCGGCATCACCTGCGACAGGTGCTTGAGGTTGTCTCGCGCGGTCTGCGACGGGACGGCCAGGACGACGATCTCCGCGCCCTCCAACGCCATCTCCAGCTCACCCGTCGCCCGCAGACCTGGCGAGAGCTCGATGTCGGGCAGGTAGTCGGGATTGCGGTGCCCGGTGTTGATGGCCGCGGCGATTTCGGGGCGACGAGCCCACATGATTGTGTCGGTGCCGGCGTCGACGAGCACCTGCGCGAATGCGGTGCCCCACGAACCGGCACCGATGACCGCTGCTCGAGTCATGCGGATTCCGACACCGGTGGCGGCGTTCGCGGGTCGTAGAAGACGTCGGGTGCGGTGCCGCCACGGAGCTCGACGAGCAGCGCAGAAACGCTGCGCATGATGGTCTCGCTTGCATCGCGAAGCAGCTCGGCAGTCACGGGTTTGTCGACGTACGCCGACAGGTCGACCGGCGGCCCGGCGAGGATCGACACCTTGGTCGGCGGCAGCAGCTTCGGCTTGCGCGCCTTGTAGGGAAGGATCAGTTGTGGTCCCCACTGCGCGATCGGGATGACCGGAGCGCCGGACAGCAACGCGAGACGCGCGGCGCCGGTGCGTGGTCGCATCGGCCACAGCTCCGGGTCGCGGGTCGCGCTGCCCTCCGGGTAGACGAGGATGCACTCACCGGCCTTCAGTGCATCGACCGCGGCGGACAGCGATTTCGCCGCGTCGGTCGTGTTGCGGTCGACCGGGATCTGCTTGGCGCCTTCCATGACCCACTTGACCGGCGCCTTGCGGAACAGCTCCTTCTTGGCCAGGAAGCGCGGCGGCCGACGCAAGTCCCAGAGAAACTCGCCGACCATGAACGGGTCGAGTTCACTGACATGGTTGGCCACGACGATGATGCCGCCGGTGGAAGGAACGTTGTCCTCGCCGTGGCGGTCGCGTCTGGTGAACAGCCACAGCAGCGGCTTCGCCACGGCAACCACGAAGCGATACCAGAACCCGACCCGCACACGCTGACGCACGCCCGCGAGGATGCCAGACATGACCAACCCGGCACAGCCGTGGGCGGCGATCGTGCCGGTGAAGCGGCTGGCGCTGGCCAAGACACGGTTGAGCGTCCCGCTGCCGCTCCGGACGAGGTTGGCGCTCGCGATGGCCGTCGACACCGTTGCAGCGGCGATGTCCGCGACGGTTGTCGGACAGGTCGTCGTCGTCACTGACGACGCGGACGCCGCCGAAACCATGCTGGCGATCGGTGCCGAAGTCGTGAACGACGCGCCGGACGCGGGCCTCAACCCGGCCCTGCTGCACGGTGCTGCCATTGCGACCGCGGGTGATCCCGACCGCGGCGTGGTGGCGATGTCCTCTGACCTGCCGGCGGTGACCGGCGCGGCGCTGGATCAGGTGCTGCATGGGATCGGCCTCGGATCAGCGGCGTTCGTGGCCGACGCGGGCGGCACCGGCACGGTGCTGCTCGCGGCCCGGCCGGCGCATCGCTTCGAGCCGTTGTTCGGATCCGACTCGGCGCGTCGACATGCCGAAGCGGGTGCACTGGACGTCACCAAGCTCGCGGACTCGCGGGTCCGCCGCGACGTCGACACCCTGGCCAACTTGGCCGCCGCGGATGCGTTGGGCTGTGGTGCAGCCACCGCCAAGGTGCTCGCCGAACATCCGGAATTGCTGGCCATAGAGTGAGCCCGTGCAGGCGACCGTTCGCAACTTCGACCCGCACTCGGGCACCGGCGATCTGTTGCTCGACGACGGCAACGTCCTCGCCTTCCCGGCGGCGGCGTTCGCGGCTTCACATCTGCGACTGCTCCGGCTCGGCCAACGGGTGAAGGTCGAGGTCGACGAGGCCGGCGCCGTACGACGACTCACCATCGCCACCCTGCCGTTCCGCGAGTAGGGCCGTTCCGCGAGTAGGGCCTTTCCGCGAGCAGACAGGGAAAAGGCCGCCCCGCACGTTGGCGGAGCGGCCTAATCCGAAGTGACTGCGACGGAAAGCGTCAGCGGCGCGCGGTCTTCTTTGCCGCGGTCTTCTTGGTTGCTTTCTTGGCCGTGGTCTTCTTTGCTGCGGTGCGAGCCGGTGCCTTCCGGGCCGGCGTGGCGGCCTTCTTCGCGGCCCCGCGGGCAGCCTTCGCTGCCTTGCCGGGAGCAGCCGACGCGGTCCGAGCGGTGCTGCGCGCGCTGGCGCCGGCGCTCTTGGCGGCGGCCTTGGTCGCAGCGTCGGCCACCTTGCCGAGCTTCACTGCGCCACTGACAACGCCCTTGAACTGTGTGCCGGGACGGAACTTCGGCACTGACGTCTTCTTGATCTTCACCGCTGCGCCGGTGCGCGGGTTGCGACCCGTGCGGGCTGCGCGGTCCACCTTCTCGAAGACGCCGAACCCGGTGACAGCGACTTTTTCGCCTGCTGCAACGGCGCGCTGGATGGTGTCGAACACCACGTCGACGGCATTCTCCGCCGACCTCTTGTCCACGCCCAAACGGTCGCGGATCTGGTCGATCAGCTCGGCCCTGTTCACGATGACCCTCCGGTAGTCGTCGAGGCCTGCCCTCGACCCACAGCGGAACCTAATGACATCGCGCGGACAAGACAACGACCAAACGCGGGATTTTTGTTGTGTCTCAGCGAATTTTCAGGCTGTCACCGGCAGCCAGGACGACCGTGCGGCTTCGTACGCCGCGACTTGGTCACCGTGTTTCAGGGTCAACCCGATGTCGTCGAGGCCCTCAAGGAGGCGCCAGCGGGTGTAGTCGTCGATGTCGAAGTCGGCGACGACATCAGCCGCTCGCACTTGCCGTTCGACCAGGTCAACGGTCACTTCGACCGTTGGATCTCCTTCCACCAAGGACTGCAGATACGCAACTTCGGCGGCGTCGAGCACCACCGGGAGAAGCCCGGCCTTCGTTGCGTTTCCACGGAAAATGTCGCCGAACCGAGGCGCAATGACGGCCCGGAAGCCGTAGTCCTGCAGCGCCCAAACCGCATGCTCGCGACTCGAGCCGGTGCCGAAGTCGGGACCCGCGACGAGCACGGTGGCGCCGTCGTGGCGGGGGTCGTTGAGCACGAACGAGGGATCGCTTCGCCACGCCGCGAACAAGGCGTCGCCGAAGCCCGTGCGCGAGATCCGCTTGAGGAACTCCGCCGGGATGATCTGGTCGGTGTCGACGTTGCTGCGCCGCAACGGCAGTGCGCGTCCGGTGACGACGGTGAAGGCGTTCATTGGCCAGGATCTCCTCTACAGGTCCGCGGGGGCGGTCAAACGGCCGATGACCGCTGTCGCCGCCGCAACTGCGGGCGACACGAGGTGGGTGCGACCGCCAGGACCTTGCCGGCCTTCGAAGTTGCGGTTGGAGGTCGAGGCGCTGCGCTCCCCCGGCCGCAGCTTGTCCGCGTTCATCGCGAGGCACATCGAGCAGCCGGCTTTCCGCCACTCGGCGCCGGCAGCGGTGAAGACCTCGTGCAGGCCTTCAGCCTCCGCCTGCGCGGCGACTGCAACCGATCCCGGCACGATGAGCGCGCGCACGCTGTCCGCGACCCTGCGACCACGGAGCACGTCGGCCGCGGCGCGCAGGTCCTCGATGCGGCCGTTGGTGCACGACCCCACGAAGACCGTGTCGACGGCGACCTCCTTGAGCGGCGTGCCTGCCGTCAGGTCCATGTAGGCAAGTGCCCGTTCGGCGGCAGCGCGATCGCCGTCGTCGTTGAACGATGACGGATCGGGGACGCTGCTCGAAAGCGGCGCGCCCTGACCGGGGTTGGTGCCCCAGGTGACCCAGGGCGAGAGTCCGGCCGCATCGATGGTCACGACCTTGTCGAACGTGGCGTCGTCGTCGGTGACGAGACTGCGCCAGTGCGCGACGGCAGCGGCCCAGTCGTCGCCCTTGGGGGCGTGCGGACGGCCCTCGAGGAACGCGAAGGTGGTGTCGTCGGGCGCGACGAGGCCGGCGCGGGCACCGGCTTCGATGGACATGTTGCACACGGTCATGCGGCCTTCCATCGACAGTGCGCGAATGGCCTCGCCGCGATATTCGATGACGTAGCCCTGCCCGCCCCCGGTGCCGATCTGGCAGATGACTCCGAGGATCAGGTCCTTCGCGGTCACGCCCGCCGGCAGCGCGCCCTGCACCTCGACGGCCATCGTCTTGGGCCGTTGCAAGGGCAACGTCTGCGTCGCAAGCACGTGTTCGACCTCGCTGGTGCCGATGCCGAACGCAAGTGCGCCGAACGCACCATGAGTGCTGGTGTGGCTGTCGCCGCAGACCACCGTCATGCCGGGCTGGGTGAGGCCGAGCTGCGGCCCGATCACGTGCACGATGCCTTGGTTGGCGTCGCCCATCGGGTGCAGGCGGATGCCGAACTCGGCGCAGTTCTTGCGCAACGCCTCGATCTGCGCGCGGCTGATCGGGTCCTCGATCGGGCCTGCCGTGGTTGGCACGTTGTGGTCCTCGGTGGCCAGGGTCAGGTCGGGACGGCGTACGACGCGCCCCGCGGACCGCAGCCCGTCGAAGGCTTGCGGGCT
>DASSEQ010000119.1:0-27363 GCA_035695245.1 Mycobacteriales bacterium
CTGCTCATGTGCGTCGGTGTGACATCCGACCCCGACGAGAAGGGCGGTGTAGTACGTCGTCGAGCGCTGCTCGTCCTCCAGTCCGAGCAGCTCCGCCGTGCGCAGCGCGAGCAGGCACTGCCGTAGGACGTGCTCCATCGGTTGCCCGAAACCCAGATCGATACCCAGGGACAGTGCCGCGATCAACTCGGCGAGGCGCAGCCTCGGCGATGGCGGGCTGCGCCCGTCGGTCGCTCGTAACGTCTCCTGCATGTTCCCGCCCTCACCAGCTCGCGGGTCGTCGAGCGTGACCGTAACCGAGCAACCGACTCCGCGTCCGCTGTCTGGCCCGGAATCCCGCATAGATGAGGCGATTGCCCCATGTGCGCTCGGGTTGGGGCTGGCACGGTCACCTCGTCGCGACCGGGAGGGAACCATGAACGGGATCCACGGCACTGCATCGACCGAGGTTGCTGCGGCCCCCGACGCGGTCTTCGCGTTTCTCACCGACCTCGATCGGCTGCCTGCCTGGAACGACGCCATCGAGGAGCTGGTCAGCCGTCCGGAACGGCTCGAGGCCGGCAGCGAGTGGCAGGTCAAGATGCATCCCCGGCGCATGCCGGGCTGGGGCAGCGTCTCGACCGTGACCGAGCACGACCCGATGACCCGTCGCTTTTCCTACCGGACCCGCAACGCCGACGGCAATCCGAGCTGGACCGAGTGGACCTGGTCGGTCGAACCCGCGGGTGCCGGTGCGGTCGTCGCAGTGTCGTGGGACGCCTACCTCAAGACGGCAGACCGCCGCCTTCTCGCCGGCCCGATTCGCAAGCGGCAACTCGCTCGCGAGGTGCCGAAGTCGCTATCCGCGCTTAAGGCTGCGCTGGCCTGACCTCATCGAGCCAGCCGTTCGGCCGCGCTGATCGCACTGGCCACGCGCCTGTCCGGCACGAGCCAGATCAACGCGACGAACACGTAGATGGCGACACCGAGCCACCGGTCGACGTACGCGAGTCCGATGCCCGCCATGTACAGCAGGGGCGACGCCTTTCCCTTCAGATCCCGGCCGACCGCATTCTTCAGAATCGGATCGTCGCGCTGATCCGCGATGATCGCGGACTGCAACGCGAAGTAGGCGAGAGCGGCCGCGAGCAGCACGATCCCGTAGGCAGCCGTCGGTGTTGTCGCGAAGTGATGCTGGCCCATCCAACCGGTCGTGAAAGGCACGAGTGACAGCCAGAACAGCAGGTGCATGTTGGCCCAGAGGACGAGCCCGTTGACACGTCGCGTGGCCTTCAGCATGTGATGGTGGTTGTTCCAGTAGATGGCGAGGTAGACGAAGCTCAAGACATAGGTGAGGAGCACCGACGCCTCCCGGTGCAGGTCGCTCCAATGCGGACCGGCCGGAACCCGCAGTTCGAGCACCATCACGGTGATCAAGATCGCGATCACGCCGTCGCTGAACGCTTCCATCCGCCCCGGAGTCACGGCGCCACGGTAACGAAGCATGAGTCGCGTGTGCTGGGTATCACCTCAGGTGGAGGTGCGACGGTGGCGTGCTCGGCATTCGTGTTTGGCGGTGGCGGCCTTCTCGGCGCATGTGAGGCGGGAATGGCCCTGGCCTTGCTCGAAAGCGGTGTCGTGCCCGACGTCATCGTCGGGACGTCGGTCGGGGCGATCAACGGCGTGGCCATCGCCGCTGATCCATCCCCCGCGGGCGCGAAGCGGCTCGTCGAAATGTGGCAGCAAATCACTGCGGGCGACGTTCTTGCCGGGACATTTCTCGGACGGCTGGGTCGGCTCGCCCGTTCGGGCACGCACTTGCACGCAAACGAGCCGCTACGAAAGCTGCTCACGGAGACGCTGCCCGCCACGCGATTCGACGAGCTCCCGGTCCGGTTCGAATGCGTCGCCGCAAGCATCGAGCAGGCTCAGGAACACTGGTTCACACAGGGGGACCTGGTCCCCGCAGTGCTCGCCTCGGCCGCGCTGCCAGGTGTGCTCCCCCCGGTCGAGATCGACGGCGAGCACTTCCTCGACGGCGGCCTGGTCAACAGCATTCCGATCGCCCGAGCACTCGCACTCGGAGCCGATGTTGTGTACGTGCTGCACGTCGGTCGCGTTGAAGAACCGCTGGTGGCGCCAGAGCGGCCTTGGGACGTCGCCTTCGTGGCGTTCGAGATAGCACGGCGTCATCGGTTTCACACCGACATCCGCTCGGCGCCATCGGACGTCGCGGTTCATCTCCTGCCCAGCGGACAGGACGCACAGCGTGCGGCGACGTGGTCGAATCTCCGCTACCGCGACGTGCGCCGCATCAACGGCCGGGTGCAACGCGCCTACGAGGCAACCCTCGGTTATCTCGGCACGGTCGAATCCCCGAAGTGAGTCCCGTCCGGGCTGCAAGGCGCCTGATAACGATCCCCGTCGTGCTCGGGTGGCACTTGCTCGTGCTCCTCACTTCGCCCGTGTTACTGGTCTTCGCGGCGCTTGCGGGAATCGCGACCCGCTCGTCACTGCCCGCACGAACCGTCATGGTTTTGGTGGCGTACGCCGAACTCGAACTCGCCGCAATGGTTCGGATCGCCCGACTTCGAGCACTTGGAGGCGACGGCGACTGGCAGGAGCTCGTGGGCTGGTTCGTGGAATCGACGTACGCAGTGACGCGGCGAGTTCTCGACGTGGCTGTGCAGCTCGAGAACGGATCGGCGCGACAGGAGGACGTCTCAGGCTCTCCAGCGGGCGTTGTCGTCCTGGCGAGACACTGCGGGCCTGGCGACTCGCTCCTGATCGCATGGTTGCTCGTCGTGCACTACGGCTTGCGACTTCGGGTCGTGCTGAAGTCACTCCTTCGCCTCGTGCCCGTCATCGACCTCGCCGGCGATGCGCTGCCCTTCGTCTTCGTCGGGGCGCGAGGTCTTGACGCGCGCTCCGGGATTGCCGCCCTCGCGCGCGGCCTGGAGAGGGGCGACGGGCTGCTGCTCTTTCCCGAAGGTCAGAACTTCAGCCCCAGACGGTGGGGTGATGCGTTGCGCAAGCTCGCGGCCTCCGGAGAGCGGCTTCGACTGCGCCGGCTGCGCGACAACACCAAGACCTTGCCGCCTCATGTCGGCGGAGTGACCGCGGCGTTGGCGGCCGCGCCCCAGGCGTCGGTCCTGCTGCTCGCCCACACCGGCCTCGCCGGCGATGGTGCCGACCGGCCATGGTGGCGGCTGCCACTGCACCAGGATCTGACCATTCGCACGATGCTGATTCCGGCCGCCGACGTTCCCCGTGATCCAGGCCGAACGTCACCCTGGTTGGACCAGAAGTGGACCGAGATCGACGCCTGGGTGCAGGGCCACGCGGCAGAAAGGCCGTTCAGCGATCCTTCACGGGATCTGACGGGGTAGCGCCGCGGTTCTCGTAGGAGAGGCGCAGCAACCAGAAGCGCAGAAACTGGCCGAACGAGTAGCGCAGGAAGACGGCACCGCCGAGGATGCCGAGGGCGACGCCGGCGAGACCGAGCGAGATGTCGCTGGACTGATTCAGCGAGTTGTTCGTCGACTGCGACAGGATGGCTCCGAGCACCGCCACCGCAGCGCCCGCGACCAGCAACACCGCGCCCACCCGGGCGAGCAGCGCATTGCGGCTGCTGCTGTCGTGTTTCACATCGTTCAGTTCGCCGAGGAATCGGTCGGCGCGCTGCATAGCCAGAGCAGACTCGTCTCCCGACTGCCCGGCCCAGTCGACTGTCTTCGTCATCGTTCTCGTCGCTCCTACGAAGTTGTTCCGGACATATACGCGGATTGCAGCTTGCCGGCAACGTCGGCCGGGTCACCGTTGAGGACAACCTTGCCTCCGACCAGGACCGCTGCCTGGTTTGCCACACCAAGGACCGTGCGGGCGAACTGCTCGACAACGACGATGGTGACGCCGCTCGCGGCAAGGGCTGCGACATGCTCGTAGAGCTGGGCGACGATGCGTGGAGCGAGCCCCATCGACAGCTCGTCCAACAACAACACGGCCGGATCGGTGGCGATGGCACGCGCCATCGCCAGCATCTGCTGCTCGCCGCCCGACATGCTGCCGGCCAGCTGCGCGTGACGGTCGCGCAGGTGCGGGAACGCGGCGTACGCACGGTCCTCGATGACGTCCCGCGAGTCGCCGCGGTTGGTCAGCAACCACAGGTTCTCGGCGACGGTCAGGTTGGGGAAGACGCCCTGTCCTTCCGGTATCAGGCACAGCCCGAGCTTCGCGAGCTTGGTGGGGTCGGCGCCAGTCATCGTGCGGCCACCCAGCACGAGGTCACCGGAGGTCGGTGGATGGAGGCCGGCCATCACCCGAAGCATGGTGGTCTTCCCGGCACCGTTCGGCCCGAGTACGGCGAGCACCTCACCGGCATGCACTCGAAGGCTGATGTCGTGCAGCACCTCGACCTGGTCGTAGGAGGCACGCACCCGACGCAGGCCGAGCAACTCGGTGGCCACAGCGCTCATGCTGTTGCCTCCTCCCCCAGATATGCACTGCGCACAACGGCATTGGCGCGAATGTCGTTCGGTGTCCCACTCGCGAGAACGACGCCGAAGTCGAGGACATAGATCCGGTCGCACACGCGCATCACGAGATCCATGTCGTGCTCGACCAGCAACACCGCGGTGCCGGAGCCCGCCAGCTCGCGCAGGATCAAAGCGAATCTCTCGCTCTCGTGCAGATCCTGCCCTGAGGCCGGCTCGTCGAGGAGCACGACTTTCGCGTCGGTCGCAAGGCATCGGCCGAGTTCGACCACGCGTCCGGTCCCGGTGCTGATCAGATCAGCGCGGGTGTCCGCGACGGCGGTGAGATCCAGGCGCTCGATCACGGCTTGGGTGACACTTTCGCGCTCGTGCCGCGGGTGCATGGCCGCCGCCATCCGGATGTTCTCGCGCACCGTCAGTGATCCGAAGAGCTCCAGTCGTTGAAACGTGCGGCCCAGCCCCAGCCGGGCGCGACGATGCAGCGCCATCCCGTCGAGCCTTACGCCGTTCACCTCCACGTGGCCGCGCAAGCAGCGCTGCACTCCCGTGACGACGTTGAAGAGAGTGGTCTTACCCGCACCATTGGGCCCGATCAACCCGGTGACAACGCCGTCGGGCGCGTCGATCGTGACGGTGTCGAGGGCACGGTGGCCGCCGAAGTCGACGGTCACCTCCTTGACTTCAAGCCCCATGACTCGCCGCCCCGGTCAATGTCGGTTCGGGCAGATCCAAGGCCTTGCTCACGGCGACCAGGTCGTCCTCCGTCATGGGCACGAGCCAACCGAGATCCTCGGGGTCCGCGCTCAGAGCATCCGCCTGCCGGTCTCGTTCGACGACTGCGCCAGCGGGCTCGGTGATGACACGGGCGATCAGCGGCACGGCGATGACGAGGGCCAGAACGACACCCGCGAACGTCCAATGCGACACGACGTCAGCCAAGGTCAATGCGTACGCCGTGACCAACGCCGCAAATCCAACGATCAGCACGGCCCGGGCTTGCAGCACGGGACGCCACTGCGCCCGGGTGTCGACAGCCGCCCCGTTGGGGTTCTTCCCCAGGTTGATGCCAGCGGTAGCGATCAGCGCACTCGACAGTTGCGTCAGGCTGGGGAACAGATTCGCAAGCGTCGGCCCGGCGAGGAACATCCCTGCGCCGATCGACGCGCCGATCGAGCCGACACCAAGGATGACGATCGAGACCAGCACGCCGAGCCCGTTGAAGAACGTGAAGACGTCGGGCGACGGCTGTTGGAAGGCAGCACCGAACACGGCACCGCCGACGCCGGCGATCGCGGCAGAGAGGGCAAAGACGGCGACGGTGGTCAGACGCTGACTGAGCCCCAGCGTCGCGAAAGCGACCTGGCTGTCCTTCAAGGCGATCAGCCGCAGCCCGAACTCACTGCGCCGTATCGCCGTGACGGCAAGAACAAGCACGGCGAAGACGACAGCGCCGAACACGAAGAAGGCGTGATCACTGGCCGTGTCGACGCCGGGAAACCGGAAGCGGCGGATCGACAGGTTTCCGCCCTGAAAGAGGTCGAATTTGTGGCCGAAGATCGTGAAGGCGGGCAGCTTGAAGATCCAGCCGTCCATCATGACGGCGAATGCTGCAGTCGCGAGCGCGAGGTAGAGCCCGGACAGGCGGATCGCGGACAACGACACGAGAGCTCCGACCGCTGCGGTCACGGCGGCGGCGTACAGCAGCCCGACGATGCTGCCACCGGGTGTCGCGTGCGCGATCGTGATCGCGCCGATGGCGCCGAAGGTCAACGGGCAAACCGCTAGGCGCCCCGCGTATCCGACGAGGGGGACGAGTGAGAGCGCGATGATCGCGAGCCCCCAGACCTTCGACATCGTGTTCAGGTCGCCTGGTCGCAACAGCGGCGCAAGTGCGAGCGTCCCGACGACGCAGACGACGGCGAGCGTGCCGCTGCCGTGCCAGGTGGGTTTCGACGAGACCTCACGAACGCGGAGCGACCGTCCACCGCGCAGTCGGGACTGTGGCAGCAGCTGCAGGACGATGAACAAGACGATCACCGGCAGGACGTTGACCATGCCGATCAGGTATTGGCTGGCGGGAATTGTCGGGTCGCTGCCGAGGTAGCCCTGGCCGTAGTCGTTCGCCAACCCGAGCACGAGCGCGCCCAAGAACGTCAAGGGCAGGCTTCGCAGCCGACCGATGACCGCTGCCGCATAGGCGTTGACGATCAGGAGCGCCAGCGCGGACGAGGACATGGTCGACCTGGGCGCGATGAGCACGCCGGCGAGCATCGCCAGCATGCAGCTCACGATCCAAGCTCGAGTTGCGGTGCTCTTGACCGATGCGCCCACGAGCGTGGTCAACGTCCTGTCATCGACGCTCGCTCGCATCTCGACGCCTGCACGCAAGCGATACAGAAGCAGTCGGAGCGCGAGCGCGACCGCGAGCGCCACTGCGATGACGAGGACGTCGTTGTAAGGGATGCGTTGGCCGGAGATCGTGACGATGTGGTTGGCGAACAGCTCGGTGACGTGTCGAGGTGTCGCCGGATCCCAGACCCAGTTGATCCCGGCGACCACACCGAGGAGCAACGCAAGGGTGACCACCATGCGAATGGCTTCCGAGGTGCCCTCGAGCCGGTGCATGATGCCTCGCTCGAGCACCAGGCCCAGGAGCGGCCCGACCACGAGCACGCACGCGATGGCAGCGACAGGCTCGGGCAAGCCCCACGAAACCGTCAGCTGCCAGTAGGTGAAAGCCCCGATGGCCACGAACGACCCATGTGCCCAGTTGAAGATGCCCGTGGTCGTGTAGGTCAGGGTGAGGCCGCAGGCGACGATGCCGTAGATGCCGGCCGTCACGAGCCCGGAGATGGTGAAGCCGATGAATTGGTGCACGCGCGCCGCTCGCTCAGCTGATCTTCACAACATTGCTCGGGTCGCAGTTGTAGATGCCCTGCGTCGGCTTCGTGTCCGCCTTGTCGTAGGTGAAGCCGGACGGCGAACCACGGAGGATGGCGAAACATGCGCCCTCGTGGTCCGGGTTGGAGATGTCAACCGGAGCGAGCAGATCGCCCGCTGTGTAAGCGGTCTGCGCCTTCGCGTGCTGGATGACGCAGTCTGACGTGAGGTTGGCGCATTGCATCGCGGACTGGGCGAAGAGAATCCACGCCGCGAACGAGGTGATGATGCCTCCGTCGACGGGCTGGCTCGGATGCGTCGCCTTCGTCAGGTCGATCGCCTTCTGCAGTGTTGGGTTCTGGGAGGCGAGCTCGATCGGATAAGCGCCGGTCCCGACGTAGAAAGGTGTCTTGATGTCCGCCGCCTTCAGGCCGTCGATCGTCGTCTTGCTGTAGAGGTAGCCGCCGCCGAGCATGACCTTCGGTGAGTAACCGACGTCTTTCATCGCCTGGTAGAGCTGCGTGTCGTCTCCCGGCGGTGGCAGGAGCGCCTGCACCTTGCCGACGAGCGGTTGCACGTAGGTGCGCCAGTTCGCCACGCCGACGGGGATCTTCTGGAAGGACACGAGCGGCAGGCCGTAGGACTTCAGCCCTTTCTGCGCACTTTGCGCCGGCAGCAACAACGACGGGGTGTCGATGGCCATCAGGCCCATCTTGTGAAACGCGTCGTGATACTGGCTGTCCAGCACCTTGAACAATCCGACGTTGCCCTCGGTCGAGGAGATCGGCGCAACCAGCGCTTGCAGTGCGCTGTGATTGGCCTGCGGTGACGCCGCATAGGCGGGGATGCTGCCGAGGCCGCAGGCCACGCGCGGAATGACCGTGGTGATGTCGAAGGGGGTCGCACCGCCGACCAGCATGAAATCACCGACGCAAGCATCCTGGATGCGCGCCGCCGCCTGCGTGATCTGCGCGTCATGATTGACGATCACGATCTTGCGGCCGTTGATGCCGCCAGCCGCGTTGCACCAGTCGCTGAACGCCTTCGCAACGTTGAGGTAGATCGCACCAAGTCCAGGCACGATGGTGTTCGTCGCGTCGTTCAAGACGCCGATCTTGATGGTCGAGTTGGTCACGCCGCGCGCGGCACTTGGCTGCGGCTTACCAGGCCCGCAGACCGCTTTCGCCGTACCGAAATCGACCGCCCCCGCCGTCGACACCGAGTTCGACGCCAATGGAGCATTCGCGCCGGACGGCGGGCTCGTCGAGGAGCCGCTGTGGCCGCAAGCAGCGGCGACGACAGCGGTAACGGCAACGGTGGCCGTCAACATCAAGCGGGATCGGCTGCTCTGCACGCTGTGCCCCCTCGAGGGTGTGGCCGTCATGGACGACGGCCTTCGAGCGGAGCGTTGCAGAATTCCGAACGCGATTCCGTCGATTGATGAAGAGGACAAGGAAGTGCCGTCTGGCTCGCTTCCGTCGTCTCTTGTCCCGATTTGCCGGGCTGACGTCAGGTCAGGAAGAAGTTGACCTGCTTGGCATCGGCGTCGAGCTGCACGTCGAGCGTCTCCTGGTCCAGCAGCGACGCGGCGGTCATGTCCAGGAACACGCGCGCACCGTCTGCATCGATCACCTCGTCCCCCGCCTGAGGTCCCTGAGCGATCTCCATGCCGAGCTGCCGACCCTCACCGTCGGCTGCCGGCGTGGTTGCAATCCGAATGCCGGCCGCGTTGGCGGGGTCGGCTTCGACGAGCGATCGAATCGCGGTTTCTGCTTCCGCTGTCAGCGTCAACATTGCTACCTCCGTTCGGGCACACCAGTCGCGGGCCCGTTTGCGCCGCGTGCCCACGAACGAGGGCGGGTAACCCTGTCGCGTTCGTAAGATCGCAGAGTGGCGGCGTGGCTCGATCCCGCCGATCTTCGCGTCGGCCTCGGCTGCATGCGACTTTCGACTGATGCGGATCGCGACGACACGCGCGCAGCTGCCACCATCGCTGCCGCCGCCGGCGCGGGCGTCGTCGTGTTCGACACCGCCCACGCATACGGCGCTGACGACAGCGACGCCGGTCACAACGAACGCGTTCTTGCCGCAGCGCTACGAGCTGCCGGCGCGGCCGACAGGGCACGGATCGTCACCAAGGGAGGCATGACGCGACCGTCGGGGAGATGGCAGCCCGACGGCCGGGCCGGCACGATCCGTCGGCACTGCGAAGAGAGTCTCGTCGCCCTTGACGGGATGCCGATCGACCTCTATCTGATCCACGCGCCCGATCCGCGCGTGCCATGGCGCACGACCATGCGCGCATTGGGACGCTTGGTGGACGCTGGGCTCGTTCGACGAGTCGGAGTGTGCAACGTCAACCGGCGGCTCCTCGAGGAGGCGGTCGACCTTGCCCCGGTTTCCGCCGTGCAGATTGCGATCAGCATCTTCGACGACGCGGCGGTTCGTGGCGGCGTCGTCGACCGGTGCACCGATTTGGGCATCGCGGTTCTCGCACACTCTCCGCTTGGTGGTCCGCGTCGGTCCAATCGGCTCGAACGCAACCCGACAATCGCGGACATCGCGTCGCGGTCGGGCGTTCCGGCGGCGGAGGTCGCGCTTGCCGGCTTGCTCGATCTCGCTCCTGACGTGGTTGCGCTGCCCGGAGCGCGCCGACCGGACACGGCACGGTCCGCGGCGCACGCGGCACAGCTCCAGCTTTCCGAATCCGACCGCGTCCGTCTCCGAGAGGCCTACGCCGCAACCCGTCCGTCTCGGCCCACCGCACCTCACCGCCAGCCGTCGGGCGGTGAAGTCGTCGCAGTCATGGGCATTCCCGGCGCCGGCAAGACCGACCTCGCTGATGTCTACGCACGCCGCGGTTTCCTACGGCTCAACCGCGACCTTCGCGGCGGCACGCTCAAGGAACTTGCGACAGGGCTCGAGTCGAGCCTGCGCGATGGAGTGCTCAACGTCGTGCTCGACAACACCTACCTCAGCCGCGCTTCGCGCAGCCACGTCATCGATGCGGCCGCGCAACATGGCCGACTGTCCCGATGCATCTGGCTCGACACTCCGGTCGATCAAGCGCAAGTGAATCTCGTCATGCGCATGCTCGACAGATTCGGTGAGTTGCCGTCCCCAGAGGCGCTCTTAGCCGTGGCACGAGCCGAACCCGGCTTGATGTTGCCGACGTCCTTCCTGCGCACAGTCCGCGAGCTCGAGCCGCCGACGACCGACGAGGGCTGGGACGCCCTCGACCGAGTCAGCTTTTCGCGCCGGCAAGACGAGCTCACGGCGGGTGCCGTGTTCGTCGCAGCCGAGGTCCTCACACAACCCGACTGGCGCAACGCTGTCCAACACACCGATCCGAGTCGCCCACATCTCGTTTTCGATTGGCGCGAAGGCGGTGCGCCGCCTGATCTCGACGATGTGGCCGCCTCGTTGCGGGCGGTCGTCGACGGGCTGGTCGACGTCGCCGTCTGTCCTCATCCGGGCGGTCCGCCGTCGTGCTGGTGCCGGCCACCCCTGCCGGGGCTGCCGCTGGCCTTCGCGCACCGGCACCAGCTCAACCCGGCGCGTTCCGTCCTCGTCGGCCTGACGGCGACGCACCGGCGGCTGTCGGCGGCAATCGGCGCTCGTTACGTCCAGGCATCGTGACCATTGCCGACTTGCAGCCGAGCCGCAGCCGCAGCGACACGACGTTGTCCGGCCACCACTGCCTCTTCTGTGGATTGGCTGGACATCTCCGAGAGGGCGATGTCCGCTCGGTCTGCCCAGTCCAGCATCGCCGTCGCGTGACTGCTCAGAAAGTCGAAGACGAGCGAGCGATACGCGACGTCGTCTTGGAAGGGAGCGGTGCCGGCCGCGTACTCGGCGGCAACGACGCGTCCGACGGCGATGATGTCAAGCGCGTCGCGGCGCACCTGCGCGACCGATTCGAACAGCGACTCCGGTTCGGCGAGGCGACCGAGAAGGATCCGCAGCACCGGCTCGCACTCGAGCGTCGTCGGACGCGGCTGCGTCGCGTGCCACTTCTTCAGGTGTCGTCGGCCGGCCGCCGTGATGTTGTACGTGGTTTTTGGGCGTCGCCCGGTGTGTGTGACTGAGCTGCTCGCGAGCCCGCGGTCGACGAGAGCTCGGGCTTCGTCGTAGATGCGACTTTCAGCGCGCGGCCAGAAGAATCTCATGTTCCGGCGCAGTTGCTGCGTGATCTCCCACGTCGACCATGACGGCCGCAAGGCCAGCAGCCCCAAGATCGCGTTGCCCGTGGTCGCCGTACGCCGCATGCCTTGACGATACTCCTACTAGGAGTGTTTACTTTTGCCCCTGGATTCCATGAGGGGGCGGTTGTCATGGCTCTAGCGCGTGTCTTCGACGGCAATGGCTGGACTGCCGAGCAGTACGACGCACTGCTCGAGCGTCTTCTTGATCAACTGGGACAGGGCCGGCGCACCGCACCCGGCGTGCTTTTTCACTGGTCTGCCGCGACCGACGGTGGAATGCAAGCGGTGGACGTCTACGACTCCCGCGAGTCGGCCGATGACCTGGCCGGCAGGATCGGTCCGATCGCGGCCGAGCTAGGCATGGCGATGCCCGACATCACGGAGTATGAAGTGCACAACTACCTGACGCCTTGAGTCAGACATTTGTGTGACGGTTCCGTGACAGCGGTTGCGTCGCTGTGAGTCGGCTGATTGTGTCTTGCTCGACGACACATGGACGAGACATCGGAGACAGTCCAGGCGCTCATCGATCGCTTTTCGTTGAGGCGTCGAGCGGAGACTGCCGAGTTTCTTGCCGGTGTGCAGCTCGTCCGATCCGGTTGCGTCACCATCACCGAAGTCACGGAACTTCAGCTCCGAGCCTCGGTGTCAGACCACGGGCTGCTCGAGGTCACGGTGCTCGCCCACGACGGCGACGGACTTGTCGGCCGATGCGCCTGCGAGATGGCCGATCACGGCGTGTGCCGGCACCAGGTCGCCGTCACACATGCGCTCTGGATGCAGCGCGAGGCAGCGCGGCACGTCGAAGGCCAGTAGCCGGTACGGTCACACACTGAACGAGCCAAGGGAGGAACGTCATGGCTGGACTCGAACACCGGGACTTCTCCGCCCCGGAAGAGACCCGCACTCCGGACAAGACCAAGGTCGAGCTGGTGAACCTCGGCGGTGGTCAGATCGGACGTTTCACCTTCCAACCCGGGTGGCGCTGGTCGGAGTGCATCAAGCCGGTGGCGGGGACCGACAGCTGCCAGGTCGAACACATCGGTTACGCCGTGTCGGGAGCCTTGCACATCAAGCATGACGACGGCACCGAGGGCGACGTGGTCGCCGGTCAGGTTTATCGCATCGGTCCGGGACACGATGCCTGGAACACCGGCAGCGAGCCTGCGGTTTTCGTCGAGTTCCAGGGCGCGGGCAACTACGCAAAAGGCTGACACCCAGCGCCCACCTCCCTAATATGTGACGCCTGGAGTTTCAGGCTGAACAGGTGTTCGTCGGGCGCTCGGGGGAGCTCGAGCGGTTGAGCCGTCTCGCCCAACTCGCGGCAAGCGGCCAGCCCGCAGCGGCAGTCATCACTGCTGACCCTGGCTTCGGCAAGACGCGCCTGCTGGCGAAGATCGGTCCCGATCTGGGGCTGCCACTCGTGAAGCTGCACGGTTATGAGCTGGGGCGCGAGATCCCACTGGGCGCGGCAGCGGCCTTGATGCGGACGTTGACCGAGGTGCCGGGCGCGGGGCATCAGCTCGACTTGATGTTGATAGGCGCGAGCGGCGCGGGACGGGGACCCGGCCTCGAGACAATGCGCCTCTTCGAGGCCGCCTTCCGCAGCTTGGCCGGGTTCGGACCCTTGGCGGTTTCGGTCGATGACGTGCAGTGGGCGGATCCGGAAACGCTGGCCCTGTTGCTCTATCTCGTTGCAGCGGCCGAACAAGCTGGCCTGCCGCTCCTGCTGCTCTGCGCTGCACGTCCCGCCGCTGCCGTAACGGCGTTCGCCTCTGGGCTCGGAAGCCAACTCGACGCAGAGCGTTTCGAGGAGCTCACCCTGACGCCGCTCAACCTCGAGGAAGGGGTCGAGCTCGCGCGACGGCTGGCTCCTGACTTGGCGGCGTCGGAAGCCGAGCTGGTTTGGCGCAACGCGCAAGGATCGCCGTTCTGGGTGCAGTCGTTGGCCCAGCACGACCGTGCCTCGGCGACTCCCGCACAACTGCTGCGGACACGGTTGGCGGGCCTCGATGCCGACGCGACTTCGCTGTTCGCTCTGCTGGTCGTGGCAGCGCAGCCAGTGGCACTTCGGGACGCGGCAGACTTGCTCGATTGGCAGGAGGCAAGGGTTCAGCGCGCGTCCAATGTGCTGCTGGACCGCGCGCTCGTCGTACACGAAACCGTTTCGTTTCGGATCGCGCATGACCTGATCCGTCAGGCGGCAAGTGCGCAATTGCCCGGCGCCGAGCAGGACCGGCTGCATCTGGCGCTGGCTTGCCAGCTCGAGAGTCGCGCCGGCGCCGATGTCCGGCAACTCTTCCGGGCGCTCGAGCACCGCCAGGCCGGCGGGCAGCCGACTACGGAGCTCACGCTGCGCATCGCCGAATCCCCGCAACGACGGCTCATCGGTGCCGACGGACTCGCGACCTTGAGCGCCGTTGTCGACACACAGGCGAGCGGCGCCAATGAGTCGAGCCTGCACATGGCGGTCGCGGGCCTGGCATCGGAGCTCGGCGAATGGGAAGTCGCGCTCGAACGGTGGGGAGCGTTGGTGGACCGGCTGCCTGACGGCAACCACCGCGCACAGGCAGCGCTCGCCGCGGCCACGGCGGCGTTTCGACTCAAGCGTGCCGAAGACGTGCACGCGTTCGTGGAAAGACTTCGAAAGAACGCCGGCGACAACGACGTGCTCGCGATCGAGGCCGATGTCCTCGAGGCTCAGGCGATGCTCTGGCTGGGCAAGAATCTGGTGACGCGCGCCGAACCAGTGGTTCTTCGCGCCGTCGCTGCCGCGACACGTCTCGTCGACCACGCCGGAGGCACAACTGGCCTCAGCGACGACGAGTGCGGTGCCTGGGTGCGGGCACAGCGCACCAAACTCGATGCTGCCATTCGCGCAGCCGACGCCACCACGGTCAGCGAATGCTCCGAGCTGATCCAAACGGGCGCGCGCGACCCGGCCGAGGCGCTCGCGGCTGCGTCCGACGCTGTCTTCGCGCTGTTGCAGTTCGAGGGGCATCCTCGGGCAGCTGAACCACGCGCCCGCCGGGCGCTCGATGAGTCGCGCCGCCTGGTCCTGCCCACCCTCGAAGTCGAGGCAACACACTGGGTGGGATGGATCGCACACCACCTTGGTCGTCTCAGCGAGGCTTCGGAATACATGGAGCGCGCAGTCGCACTCGCCGAACGCGTCGGTCCGCCGCGGCGGTTCACGGTCGCCCAGCTACGCGCGGTCTCACGCAGTGTCGACGCCAGCAAGGGCGAGTGGCGCAGCAACGTCGCCGGGATAGAACAGGCGATCGCGGCTGAGCCGGATCCGCATTACCGTCTGGTCATCCGCCTGCTGCACATATGGCTCATCGGGCGGTTCGCACGGCCCACCACCACCCAGCTCGAAGCATTGCTTCAACCGATGGCGGAGGACGCCGCCGTCGCCGGTTGCGGTCGCTGCCAGTGGGAGTCGGTGCTCCACGGCGCCGAGGCGCAAGCCAGAAATGGCGACATCGCCGGCGCTGAAGCCGCACTCGGCCAGTGGGACGCAAGTCATCCCGATCCCGTGGGTGGACAGGGAGTGCGCCGCGCCTACGTGCAGGCACTGCTGACGTCGTACGACGAACCGATCGAGAGCGTGCAGATGTTCGCGACTACCGCATCGCGCGCGTCTGCTGAAGGCTACGAACTGCTGCGTCTGTGGATTGAACTCGATGCCGCGGCCACGACGTCCCGGTTCGACCGGAGCGCAGCTATCGAGGCGCTCGGCGACGCCGCGCACAAAGCGGAACAAATGGGCGCCTTCAGCGAAGAGAAGCTCGCTGTCCAGCAGCTGCGTGCCTTAGGCGTCCGCACCTGGCGACGGAGCACAGAGGCTGCCTTGCTTACCGGCCGCGAGCTGGAGATCGCCCGGCTCGCCGGCGCAGGCAGATCCAACCCAGAGATTGCGAGCGCTCTGTTCCTGTCCCGGAAAACCGTCGAGCGACATGTCTCGAACATCCTTGCCAAGTGTGGCGCCAGAAACCGGACCGAGCTTGCCCACCGGCTTTCGGATCTGATCGGTCCCGCCTCTGACGATGAGGGAGTTCCCCGATGATCCGCCCACGCATCCAGCCATAACTTCTGCGCTGCCGGCGACTGCCGGCGGATGCGCAAGGGGGGCATGGTGGGTGTGCTGGTTCTGCTGCTGGCCAACCAGAGTCCAGGTGCAGAGGTCGGGCCCGCAGTAGCGCAAGAGCTCGCAACGCTCGGAGTGACCAACCTCTCGGTGCTGCGAGACGAGCAGACGACAGCGGTCGCGCTGGAGGGCTGGGCCTTCGACCCGAGTCGGTCGGCCGATGCCGCCGTACGAGCCGTCAGCAGTGACCGGTCAGCGGTGCGCGTGCTTCGGCCCGTCATCGAATCAGCCGTCCTTGCACCGCACCCCAAGTCCACCGCATCGCCAGAGAGAAGGGGACCGCAATGACCAAGAGGACCAACCGGCTGACGCTGGCTTCGGCGACCGTCGCCGGCGTCGCCACGATCCTGATGACCGCCGTCACGCCGGCTCAGGCCGCGAACGGCCCAGCGCCGGGCACCGGCCTCACCGGCGGCTGCAACATGCTGCTCGACCCCACGATGTTCACCGTTCCGATGGCCAACGCCGCCTTGCAAGGCTTCAACGGAATGTTCCGCGGGGTGGCGGCGTCCGGCGATCCACGCTGCAGTTGACGACTCGACTATCAGGAGCTGACATGAACCACCTCCGCAGCGCTCGACTTGTCGCCGTCGCGATCTTTGCCGCGACCGCAGCACTTGCGACCGGCACCGCCCGCGCCGCATCCGATAACGGTGCGGCAACGCACTACACAATCGCTTACACGGTGGATTTCACCAACGAGGTCGCCCAGGACTACACGGGTCCGGTGTTCCTTGGCTACTGGAACTGCGCCGGCGTGCGGGTGACGAACGCGCAGCACACCCGCGACAACTTCACCTGCACGACGACTGCGACCGACGTGACGGCGACGTTCTCGAGCTCGATTCCGTGGCCGTGCGGCTGCACGGGTTGGTCTTCGGACTTCGACGGCAAGACTGCCACCAGCTATGAGATCGACATCGCCGACGGCGTGGTCACCGGTTGGGCGAACTACTGAGTGCCTCTGAACAGATCGACGTTTTCGGCGGGCCGGGTGTTCCACGACCGGGCCCGCCGACTTCGCTCAGCAGCCCATCGCCGGTAGGTTCCGGTGATGAGCGGTGTCCCGGATCGCGCCCGCGTCCGACTGGCTGAACTGAGCCCGCGTGCATATGAGCACCCCGCCGACCGGGCCGCACTGTCGGCGTTGCGGAAAGTGCGGGGCTTCGACCAGATGTTGCGCTGGCTGGCGGGGTTGTTCGCCGGCCGCGCACCCCGACTGCTGGCGCTGGCCTCGACGGTCCGCGTCGACGAGCGGCAATTCCCGACGCTGCATCGGCTGGTGCACGACGGTGCGTATGTGCTGGATCTCACCGAGGTGCCTGAGGTGTTCGTGACCTGTGACCCTCAGCCCAACGCGCGCACAGTCGGTATCGACAAGCCATTCCTCCTGGTGACAAGCGGACTCGTCGAACTGCTGGATGAGGAGGAGCTCCGGTTCGTGGTCGGGCACGAGTTGGGTCACATCCTGTCCGGTCATGCGGTCTACCGGTCGATGCTCGACCAACTACTCGTGCTGTCACGGCGAGTGTTCTTCCTCCCGGTCGGCTACCTCGGTTTGCGGGCGCTGCTGACGGCGCTCGAAGAGTGGTATCGCAAGTCGGAGCTGTCCTGCGACCGCGCCGGCGTTCTCGCCGGGCAGGATCCCGCCGCTGCGTTGCGCGCTCAGATGAAGATGGCCGGTGGCGCCCGGTTGGCAGAGATGGACGTTACGTCGTTTCTCGAGCAGGCTCGCGAATACGACGCACAAGGAGACGTGCGCGACGGTGTGCTGAAGCTTCTGTCGCTGCAGGGTCAGTTGCATCCCTTCGCTGCGTTACGCGCGGCGGAGCTGCGCAAATGGGTCGACGATGGCGACTACCGCTCGATCCTCTCGGGGCAGTACCCACGGCGCGGCAGCGAGGACGAGGCTTCGGTCAGCGACGAAGCGCGGGAAGCCGCCCGCTCCTACAAGCAGACGGTCGACGAATCAGCCGACTCTCTGATGCGTGTCCTGCGAGCAATCGGCGACGAAGCGATGTCTGTTGGCCAGCGCGTCGCGGACCGCGTCCGCGGCGAACAGCACAACGAGCCTTCCTGAGGCTGATCGGCTCGTTCAGATGTGGAGCGCCTCGGCCGCCGCCGTCAGCGCCGCGAGATGGTCGTCCAAGGTCGTGAAGCCGGCGCCCATCGTGTTGACGGCTATGTGAGTCGCGCCGGCATCTCGCCACCTGTCTGCGTGATCGGCGAGGCGTCCCAGGTCGCCATCTCCCCAGTTGACCCGGCCTTCCATGCTGAGCGTGCTTGGATCGCGCCCGACCTCGGCAGCGCCTTCAGCGATGGCACCGAGCGCCTCGGAGAGCCGCGGGCCTGGCGGCACCTGTGGGAACCATCCGTCCGCGATCCGACCCATCCGCCGGTAGGCCGGCGCAGAGGACCCTCCCAGCCAAACGGGTATCGGTTGCTGTGTTGGCATCGGGAACAGTCCGGCGCCGCGCACGCGGTCGAACTTGCCGTCAAACGTGACCGAACGCTCGGTCCAGAGTTGGCGGAGCAACTGAACCTGTTCCTCGAGTCGGCGACCGCGAGTGGTGAAGTCCTGGCCCAAAGCTTCGTATTCGACGGCATTCCAGCCGATGCCGACACCGAGACGCAGACGGCCGCCGGAAAGGAGGTCGACCTCCGCGGCCTGTTTCGCGACCAACGCTGTCTGTCGCTGCGGCAGGATCACGATGCCGGTCACGAGCTCCAACGACGTGAGCGCGGCGAGAAAACCGAAAAGCACAAACGGCTCGTGGAACGTCGAGTTGACGTCGTACGGGCCGCTCCAGCCCTCGTAGACAGTCGGATCCGCGCCGACGACGTGGTCGTAGGCAAGCAAATGAGCGAAACCGAGCTGCTCCGCGTGACGGGCATAGCGGATGACGGCCGAGGGCTGACCGCCGATCTCTGTCTGCGGGAAAACAACACCAACGCGCACCGTGCACTCCGAACTTCTCGCGGTTTCCGGCAACAGCAACGGATGAGCCGCCGCCCGCCATAGTGTCCACTGGAGCACGGAACTCGGCATCCACTGGCCCGCGGCCTCCCCGACTAGGCTTCGTCGACGATGGCAGAACTTCGGGTTTTCGTTTCGGGCGGCATCTTCTTCGAGGCACCCCGCTGGCACCAGGGCAGTTGGTGGGTGTCCGACTTCTACACCCACCGCGTCAGTCGCATCTCGCCCGACGGCGATGCGGAGACGATCGTCGAAGTGCAGGCGCAACCGTCGGGTCTCGGTTGGCTGCCGGACGGCTCGCTCGTCATCTCGTCCATGCGCGACCAGCGCGTGTTGCGTTTCGCCGACGGTCAGCTGTCAGTCCTCGCTGATGTCAGCGCCCACTGCGGCGGATACCTCAACGATCTGGTGGTCGACAAAGCCGGCAACATCTTCGTCGGTGACTTCGGCTACGACTTCAATGGCGGCGGGCAGCCTCGTTCGACCAGCCTCAAGCGGGTCAGCCGCGACGGCTTGGTCACTGTCGTCGCTGAACATCTTCAGTTCCCGAACGGATCGGTGATCACCCCTGACGGGGCGAACCTCATCGTCGGCGAGACGTTCGGCAACCGTTACACCGCCTGGGATCTCTCGGCGGAAGGCGAGCTGTCCAACCGACGAGTGTGGGCACGGTTCGGCCCCGACCTCGACTTCGACGACGCCAACTGGCCGCAGCAGATGGCCCTTGCTCCGGACGGCTGCGCGATCGACGCCGGCGGTCATCTTTGGGTCGCTGACGCCATCGGCGGGCGGGCGGTGCGCGTGGCGCCCGGCGGCGCAATCGTCGATGAGGTTCACGCACCGGAAGGGCTCGGCGTGTTCGCATGTGCGCTGGGCGGCCCCTCCGGCCACACGCTGTTGCTCTGCGCGGTGCCGCCGGTCGGCAATCTCGACAGCAACAGCCCGCGCGACGCCGTCCTGCTGACGACCGACGTAGCCGTTCCAGCCCCCGGCTGACGAACCGAGACGCCGGAATCCGGATAACCGCGGACCTGCCCAGCCACTGGGACGACGACCGCGACACTGCGTTCTTCAGGATCACCGCCTCACTGTTCTCCCCACAGTTCACCCTTGGCGCCAGCGTCCTTCTCGCCAGCTACGACGAGGTCTGCGACGCACCAACGCCAGTCGTGGAGCAGCCAATCGCCGCCACGAGCAGCTCGGTGACCGGGGTGGCCCACGGCGCTGCCCGATAGCCCGCCGCGTCGCTCGGCTGGGCGCACCGTCGGCCGCAGGCGATCGGCTGACGCGGGCTCCGGGAGATGCCAGCATGTGGTCAACGCCGCCCCGGGGGAGGCACGATGCCGCAGCAGTCGGGTGCGTCAAACAGCGCGGGCTCCGGTGTCAGGCTCGCAGAGATCGTCACGATGCTGTCGCTGGCCACGGACCTTGGCTACGGCCAACCCATGGAGCACGTGCAGCGTTCGTGCATGTTGGCACTGCGGCTGGGCGAAATGCTGGGCCTCGATGAGGCCCAACGTGCCGAGGTCTACTACGTCGGTCTCCTTGCCTGCGTTGGCTGCTTCGCCGATGCACATGAGCAGGCGCGGTGGTTCGGCGACGACATCTCGCTGAAAGCGGACACGTACGCCGTGGACTTCGCCGGCCTTCCGATGATGAAGCTGATGGTGGGCCACGTCGGCTCGGGCCTTCCTGCGCAGCGGCGCGCCGGCCGGGTTGCCGCTTTCATGACCGGTGGGCGCCGCGAAGTCGACGGCATGTTCGTCACGCACTGCTTCGTCGCCGGCATGCTCGCCGGGCGACTTGGTCTGTCGTCCGCAGTGCAGGACGGACTCCAACAGTCTTATGAGCGCTGGGACGGTCGCGGCCAACCGGAGGGGCTGAAGGGCGACAGCGTCGCCGTCTCGGCTCGCCTGATGCGGTTGAGCCGGGCGGTCGAGGTGCACTTCCGGCAAGGCGGTGTGCCGGCGGCGATCGATGTCGCGCGCTCCCGAAGCGGGAGCGAGTTCGACCCGAAGCTCGTGGATCTGTTCTGCCTGCATGCGCAACTCTTGCTCGAGGACGTCGCGGCGACGACGAGCTGGGACTCGGTCGTGTCCGCTGAACCCGGCTTGGCAAGGACGCTGTCCCCCTCCGAGCTGGACGATGTGCTCGAGGCTCTTGCCGACTACGCCGACCTGAAGTCGCCGTACACCATCGGTCACTCCCGAGCGGTCGCAGACCTGGCGACCGAGGCGGGACGCATCTGTGGTCTCGGCGTGACGGAGATCGGCTTGCTTCGCCGAGCCGCGCTCGTGCACGACATCGGCCGGCTCGGAGTGTCCAACGCGATATGGGACAAGCCGGGACCGCTCACGATCGCGGAGCAGGAGCGCGTCAGGCTGCATCCGTATCTCAGCGAACGCATGCTCGCCGGCTCCGCGGCGCTGGCACCCCTTGGGGTGATCGCCGGACAGCATCACGTGCGCCTCGACGGTTCCGGCTATCCGCAGACCGCCGCCCGAGCGCTGGCGCCTGTGTCGTTGCTGCTGGCCGCAGCCGACACCTACCAAGCCATCCTGGAGCCCCGCCCACACCGGCCCGCGCGCACGCCGGACGAAGCAGCCGACGAGCTACGACGCGACGTGCAAACCGGCCGGCTCGACAGCCGGGCAGGCGACGCCGTGCTCGCCGCCGCCGGGCACAAGGTCCACCGGCGGCGAGAAACGCCGGCCGGTCTCACCGGACGTGAAGTCGACGTTCTCCGGTTGCTCGCCCGCGGCTTGTCCAACAAGGCCATAGCCGAACGACTCGTCATCACGCCCAAGACGGCCGGCAGTCATGTTGAGCACATCTACGCCAAGCTGGGAGTGACCAGCCGGGCCGCCGCGAGCTTGTACGCCGCCCAGTCGGGTCTGCTCCCGGACGCCGCCCCGGTGCCCAGTTAGGCGGCCGCCAAAGATCGGGTGAACACCCGATGTCGCCCCTGCCCGCGGAACTTACGTTGCCTGTCATCAGCACGACATGCATGCAGTGCAACGTCCGATCCGCACAGAAGGGAGACAGCCGTGGGCTTGTCACTCAACGACACCGCACCCGACTTCACCGCATCGACCACCGAGGGGACGATCAGCTTCCACGACTGGCTTGGTGAGGCGTGGGGCGTGTTGTTCTCACATCCGAAGGACTTCACTCCGATCTGCACCACAGAGCTCGGCTACATGGCCAAAGCCAAGGGTGAGTTCGATCGGCGCGGGGTGAAGATCATCGGCCTGTCGGTCGATGCCGTCGATGACCACAAGCGGTGGGCGCAGGACATCGAGGAGACGCAGGGCGCGGCGCCTAACTATCCGATGATCGCCGACACCGAATTCACGGTCGCGAAGCTGTACGGCATGTTGCCGGCCGAGACGGCCGGCGACGCGAAGACTCGTACGCCTGCGGACAACGCGACGGTGCGCAACGTCTTCGTCATCGGCCCCGACAAGAAGGTCAAGCTGATCCTGGTCTATCCGATGAGCACCGGACGCAACTTCGATGAAGTGCTGCGTGTCATCGACTCCCTGCAGCTGACCGCAAAGTACAAGGTCGCGACGCCGGTGAACTGGGAGACGGGTCAAGACGTCGTCATCGGCGGCGGCGTGAGCAACGACGAAGCGCGCCAGCTGTTCCCCGACGGCTGGAAGGAAGTCAAGCCTTACATCCGCATCGTGCCGCAGCCCGAGTAGTCGCGCGGACGAGTCACGCACACCAACAACAGGAGTGGTTGAGATGAGTTATGCACGGTTGGTCAGATTCACTTGCAAGCCCGGCGACATCGCTCCCGCCAAGGCAATCGCCGAAGATCTCGCACCTGTGATCAGGCAACAGCCTGGTGCTGACAGGGTCGTCGTCTTCGGCGACGACGACGGCGAAGGCGGGCTGTTCGTCCTCTGGTGCTGTGAAGAGCACGCCGACGCGGCAGCGACCGTCATCGGACCGCAACTCGAGCGCCACCTGGACGGGCACCTGACAGCGCCACGGCAGGCGCGACTCTTCCCGGTCCTGTCCAGCTAGGCCTGGCACGAACCCCGCACCGGGTGGCCACCTCGTTGACCACCCGGTGCGACCCCTGACATGACAAGAAGGCGCGGCGGCACTTTTCGATCGCCACTGACAAGGCCAGAATCACGGTTGTGAACTCATCGAAGGACCGTGACGCCGCAGGCCTCGACCGGGATCGTTCCGGGTCGCGGCGCGACGAAGAGGCTGCCGTCCGCGACAACGCCGCGGATGCGCGCGAGGCAGCTGGTGACCTCGGCGGCGCCGCGGACGATCGCGCTGCAGCGAGACGGGATCGAGAGAACGCGGCGCTCGACCGTGAGCTCGCTGCGCGCGATCGCGACGCTGCAGACGAAACCTGGCTCCAACGCGCCATGGCTGAGGCCAGAGCCGGGGAGGAACGTAGCCGCCTGGCCGATGAACGTGACCGCCTGGCCGATGAACGCGAGATCGCTCACGAGATGCGACAGAGCCACGCCGACGACCGTGAACGGCAGGCGGATGAGCGGGAACGGTTGGCCGACGAGCGAGACGACGTGCAATACCAGCGGGAGGACGAGGAGTCCGAACGAGAGCGGGCGGCTGACGCGAGATCTGCCGAACGCGACCGGGTCGCGGACGAACGCGACCGGGTGGCGGACGAACGCGACCGGGTGGCGGACGAACGCGACCGCGCCGCCGATCAACGCGAGATCGACGCGGCCAGCAGCAACAGGCCGGACGAATAGACCTCAGTCCTGCGCGGCGGCACCGACTGCTCTATCGAACGCTCGGCCGGCCGGCACGATGACGTCGAGCACGTCGTTCACGTTCGTCCACGGACCGATGGAGTCAAACGCGGGCGTCGCGGCAACCGCACCCGCGTCATGGATGGCCTCCGAGTCATCAGCCGAGCACGACAAGCGCGCTACCCCGGCCGCGTCGTGTCCAAGACGCTGCGAACGGATATCTCTTTCGAGAGCGGACCTTCAACCGACACGGTGTAAGCGCCTGGCATCATCGGGAAGAAGTTGTCCGATGCCCGCAACGGTGAACCGTCGGTTGCATCGAGCCACACCCACGGCGAAGGCCGTGTCGCAGTGATGGTCAGGCTGCCCCCGTCGCGACTGACTGACAGTTCGGGATCGTGCAACGTCAGGTGCTTGACGGGCACAAAAGAAGCCATCGCCCTCTGCTCCGGCAGATCTGGAATGGACGCGAACACCAGCACGTCGCGCGCACCGTGACTCCCAACATGTGCAGCCGCGTCGACTCTCAACACGCTCGCGTCGGCCTGTGCCTCGATCGTCGCCTTCTCCGCGCCGGACGCGAGCAGAACGCCGTCGGTACGCAAAACACTCCACTCGATCGGCAGCGTCACTGCGTCGTGAGTGTCGTTCGTGACGTGAATGTCGACCGTGAACGCACCGGTGTCCTCGACGAGCGAGAGCAGCACAGGAGCAAACGCCCGGCGGGCCGCGTGGTGCAACGCCTTCCAATGACCGGCGTAGTCGATGGAGGACCAGCTCGGACCAGGCCAGCAGTCGTTGAGCTGCCAGTACAGGACGCCGCGAGTTCGGCTCATCGAACGCCTCCAGTGCTCGAGGCCGGTTGTCACCGTGAGCGCCTGCAGTAGCTGCGTCTGCCAGATCAGGCCGTTCCAGGAGCTCGGCGTTCGGAAGTGCTGCACGAGCTGACGGGCCAGCTCGGCGTTTCCGGTCGCTCCGGCGGCTGTCGCCTTCTGATGCGCGTCGATGACCGGACTGGAAAGGTCACGATCGGCCGGTTCGGTGACGGCGGCCATCGTGGCGGGGTGCGGATAGGCCTGGAAGCCGAACTCGCTGACGAACCGGTGGGTGGAGGTGCGGTACCACGTCCCTGGCTTGCCTCCGTGCCAGACCGTCCAGAGATGCGCATCACCGGCACTAGGACTGTTCGACTCGGTGCGATCAGGTCCAGGCGTGTGCGGACTGCCCGGCCAGTAGTCGCGGTCCGGGTCGAGCTGGCGTACGACGTCCGCGACCACGCCGTCCATGAACGGGACGTAGTCGTCCCACGCCATCTGCCAGTCGTTCCACGTCTCGCCGACGAGTCCCATCTCGAGCTCGTTGTTGCCGCACCACAGCGCGAGCGCAGGGTGGTGCCGAAGGCGGCGGATGTTGTCGGCGAGCTCGGCCTGCACGTTCGCGACGTACGCGGCGTCGAAAGTCGGGAAGGTCACGCAGGCGAAAGCCGCGTCCTGCCACACGCAGACGCCGGCCTCGTCGCAAGCGTCGTAGAACGCATCTTCTTCATAGATGCCACCGCCCCACACTCGCAGCATGTTCATGTGTGCCGCGGCGGCGTCGAAGACCAACCGTCGCAGCATCTCCGGGTCGGCTCGTCCCACGACCGCGTCGGCGGGGATCCAGTTGGCGCCTTTGGCGAAGAACGGGACACCGTTGCACTCGAACCCAAACGTTTCCCCGTCATCATCCGGCTGGCGAACGAGTCGCAGCGTGCGCAAGCCGATCCGACGCGAGGCAGTCGCAGTGACGGATCCGTCCGCACGCCGGATCGAGACGTCGACGCGGTAGACGGGTTGGCCGCCGAGTCCGTTCGGCCACCACAGCTGCGGATCCACCACCTCCATCGTCACCGCTGCGTCGCCGGCGACGTTCGACGCGACCAACCGTCCGTCCGGTTCGCGGAGCTCGACCGAGACCACGTGCTCGGGCGCCAGCGGTGCAGACGTCTCCACCCGCAGGTCGAGGGTCACCGACCCGGCTTCGTGACGCTGGGAAATCATGACGTCCTTGATGAGCACCTCGTCCCAGCAGATCAACTCCACCTTGCGCCAGATTCCGGCGCCGACGAGCGAGGGCCCCCAGTCCCATCCGAAGTTCGACAGTTGCTTGCGCAGCCACCCGGCGCCTTCGATGCTGGAGATCCCGTACCAGCCGGGGAGTCGCCGCTTCGACTGGCGGCGCCGGATCTCGGCGTTCGGTGAGGCGAAGGTCACCACCAGCTCGTTGCCGTCTCTACGGAGCAAGCCGGTGACGTCGACGTCCCAGACACGGTGCATGTTGTCCGCGGTCAGGATCGAACGGCCATTGAGCGTGACCTCGGCGAGCGTGTCCAAGCCGGAGAAGCGGAGCAGGTGGCGCTGGCGCTCGAAAACGTCCTCGGAGACATCGAAGCCTCGCGCGTAGCGCCAGTCATGGTCCCCGATCCAGGCGACGGCCGCCTCGTTCTCTCGCCAGAAAGGGTCGTCGATGACGCCGGCGCGCAACAAGTCGAGGTGGACCGAGCCGGGCACAACGGCTGGCGTCTGTTCGCCGGTCGCGAGGTCGGTCACTTCCCAAGCGTCACCGCCCAGGTCGATGGTCACCGAGCTCATGCGAGCGCGCTGTAGACGAGTTGCCGCAGCTGCGACCGGATCGGGTGGAAGCTCGACGGCATGAGCTGGGTCATGAACACGCAGCTGATGTCGTCGACCGGATCGACGAAGAAGCCGGTGCTGTAGATCCCGCCCCAGTAGAACTCACCCGGGTGTGAAGGGCTGTGCAGCTTGACCGGGTCGTCCAGGACGGCGAACCCGAGCCCGAACCCCACCCCGCGCAACGTGGTCTCGGCAAACCCTCCGGTCGACAGCGACGCCAGGTCACCACCGACATGGTTGGACGCCATCAGCCGAACCGTTCGCGGTGACAGCAGCCGCATTCCCTCCAACTCGCCTTCGCCGACGAGCATGCGGGTGAAGCGAAGGTAGTCGGCCATCGTGCTCATCAACCCGCCACCGCCGGACAACACGGCAGGCGGACGGTCTTGCACGGCAGCAGGGACCGGGATCCGCGCTGCGAGTCCGTCATCATCGGCTTGGTAGAGCGCTGCCAGTCGATCGCGCCTCGACGCGTCGCAGAAGAACATCGTGTCCGGCATCTTGAGCGGTTCGAAGACCCTGCTGGTCAGCGCCGCATCGAGTGTCTGACCGGTCCATATCTCGATAAGCCGTCCGAGGACATCGGTCGACACGCCGTAGCCCCACGCGGTCCCGGGTTCGAAGAGCAAGGGCAGCCGGGCCCAGTCGTCGACGCAGTCGGCAAGCACATGGCCGGTCGGTGCGCCGAACTCGTAGCCGGCTTGACGGTAGAGCCCGTCGACGACCGACGTCCGCAGGAAGCCGGCGGTGAGGCCGGAGGTGTGGCTGAGCAAGTGCCACACCCGGATCGGCTCGATGGCCGGCACCGTGACCATCGACCGGTCGACGCCACCGGCGTAGACCCGCGAGCTCTCGAACTCCGGCAGCCAGTTGCTGATGGGGTCGGTGAGCTCGAATACGCCCTCCTCCCACAACGTCATCGCCGCGACCGACGTGATCGGCTTGGTCATCGACGCGATCCGCCAGATCGTGTCCGGCTCCACCGGCAACCCGGCCTCACGATCGCGCCATCCGTACGTCGATTCGTGCACGACGTCGTCGCCCAGTGTGACGGCCAGCTGCCAACCGGCGAGCCGCCCATCGTCGACGTAGCGGCCGAAGTGCTTGTCGAGCCGGGCCAGTCGACCGCTGTCGAAGGCCAGCTCTCGGGTTCGGGTCACCATGTGCTCCTTGCGACGGCGCCACGTCGTGGCGGACGGGGTTCGCTCACCGGGCGCCGCCCGGCGGCAGCTTCGGCGTGACGTTGATGGTGTCCGCCA